>CANKAJ010000037.1 GCA_947479645.1 Betaproteobacteria bacterium
GAGCGCGCCATGGATGTTTATGCTGCAGCCAGCAATAGCCGCGGCGTTGATGCGGTACGCCTGCGAGTGGATGCGCTGCCGAGATAGCGCCGGGATGATGCCTTTCGGTATCGACCAGCGCTATCGGCTGCAGTGCAACCCTACAGCGGCAACGACACCGCTGTCCCCGCAGCGATGCTGAGCGACACGGCTTCGGTAAACTCCATGTAAAGCACGCCTTGCTCGAAGCTGGTGCGCGTGATTTTTTCATGGCCGCGAATGGCGCTGATGAATTCCTCTTCCACTCGCCAGCCGACACGCTTTTCCTTCGGAATGACGATTTCAGTCAGCGCCTTGGCACCTCGCTGGCCGCCATAGAGCTTGCGCGTGGCCGGGTCGAACTTCAGCGTACCTTCGCTGCCGTAGAGCCACAGTTCAACCGGCGGCGCGATACCGGTCACGGCGCTAAAGCGCATGTGGCCTATGGCCCCGTCGGGGTAGGTCGCGAGAATGTCGACATGATCGGGCACCGTGACAGGCTGCATTTTTCCTTCGGCATTGCGCCGTTCCACCACCGAAGTCAGACCGGTCGCCATCACCTTGGCCGGCTGTCCCAGCCAGCGCTGGATGCATTCGTACCAGATACCCATGCTGAGGATATTGAAACCGCTCAGCGTCTTGTCCTGGCGCCAGTGTAAAGGGGCATCCTTGTCGACGAACCCTTGCAGCACGTTCAGCTCCAGCGCGAGCAACTTGCCCAGATAACCATCTGCGAGCAGCGCTTGGATGGTGCTATCCACTTCGAGCGTCGGCGGCCCGGGCACAATCTGGGCGATGAGTTCTGGATGTTTTCGCGAAGCCGCCAGCATGGTTCTGGCTTCAGTTGCATTCATGGCCATGCGCGCTTCGCACAGCACGTGCTTGCCCGCCTCCAGTGCCGCCAGCGTAATCGGGCAATGCATGTAGGGCCAGGTGCCGATGCAGACGGCGTCAATGTCGTCAGCGCGTACCAACTCTTCCCAGTTGTCATAAACACGCGTCATGCCAAACTCGGCAGCCACCTTTTCGCTCGACTGCCGACTGCGATTGGCCACGCTGACAAACTCGACGCCGGAAACAGTCTTGAAACCCGGGATGTGGCGGACGCGGGTGTTATTGCCTGCCCCGACAAATCCGATACGAACTTTTTTTTCGCTCATGTATGCGTACCCTTTTCAACTGGATTGTGCGCGGGCATTGGTCCGCGCTGCGGAATCTGACCGGATTGCCTTGGAGCGCAAGAGTCTACTGCAAAGGTCGCACTGCAGGCACGCCCGATATTCCAGAAAGCGGATTTAAATCATTCCGTAGTACCGGCCAAGATGCCCATGGCCAAGGGATTCCCAATCTATAGATTACGCCAATGGCGTATAATAGTTACATGGTTTCCACGGTACTGCATTTCACTGCCACGCAGATTCAGGCGCTGCGCGCACGCATGCGCCTGTCACAGCACGATTTCGCTCGCATGCTGCGCGTATCGGCCAAAACCGTGCAGAACTGGGAACAGGGTCGGCGCGCGCCGACCGGTCCGGCAGCCGCCTTGCTGCGCGTGATGGATCGCGAACCGCGCGCAGCGCTACGCGCCCTGCATGGTTTCATACCCAAAGTGGCGGCAGACCTGATTGCCGTGCAGGAAGAAGCCGAAGACAACCCCGACCCGTAGATCCGACGCGCAAATATGTGGGCAGAATTGAAAAAGGGGCGCAAGCCCCTTTTTCAATTGCCAGCGCTGAGCAGGCACTCAACTCGTCAGAGTCAACTGCAGCAATTCGCGGCGCAGCGCCAGTTCCCGTGGCAGGCTGAACTTCAAGGTATTGAAGAGTTCGTCGTGCGCGAACAGCTCCGCCGCCCAGTCTTCGATATGAATGGCGGTGATGGCCTTGAATTTCTCGTGTGAAAACCCGTCCAGGCCTTTCCACTCGAGATCGTCAAACTCCGGCACCCAGCCGATTGGCGTTTCCACCGCGTGCGCATGGCCATCACAACGGTCCACGATCCACTTCAGCACACGCATGTTGTCGCCAAAACCGGGCCAGATGAACTTGCCGTTGGCGTCGGTGCGGAACCAGTTGACGCAGAAAATATGCGGCCGGTGGGTCAGATGCTTGCCCAGTTTCAGCCAATGACTGAAGTAGTCGGCCATGTTGTAACCGCAGAACGGAATCATGGCAAAGGGATCGCGCCGGACCACACCCACCTTGCCGGTTGCAGCCGCCGTGGTTTCCGAACCCATAGTCGCAGCCATGTACACGCCGTCAGTCCAGGAGAAGGCTTCGGCCACCAGCGGCATGGTATTGGAGCGGCGCCCGCCAAAGATAAAGGCGCTGATCGGCACGCCCTGCGGGTTCTCCCAATCCGGATCGATACAGGGACATTGCGATGCCGGAACGGTAAAGCGCGAGTTCGGATGCGCCGCCTTGCGGCCTTCAGCCTTGCCCGTTTCCGGCGTCCAGGGCTGGCCCTGCCAGTCGAGCAGTTCGGCCGGTGGGGTATCGGTCATTCCTTCCCACCACACATCGCCCTCAGGGGTCAGCGCTACATTGGTGAAGATCACATTGGCTTTCAGAGAAGCCATGCAGTTCGGGTTGGATTTGTCCGAGGTCCCTGGCGCCACACCGAAGAAGCCCGCCTCCGGATTAATGGCGTACAGGCGTCCGTCCTTGCCCGGCTTGATCCACGCAATATCATCACCGACAGTGGTGACCTTCCAGCCGGCAAATGCGGGCGGGGGCACCAGCATGGCGAAGTTGGTCTTGCCGCAGGCCGACGGAAAAGCCGCGCTAACAAAGCTCTTTTTTCCCTCAGGCGAGGTCACACCCAGGATAAGCATGTGTTCGGCCAGCCAGCCATCGCCGCCCGCTTCCATCTCCTGGCGCCCCATGGCCGAGGCAATGCGCAGGGCCAGGCATTTCTTGCCCAGCAAGGCGTTGCCGCCATAACCCGAGCCAAACGACCAGATCTCGCGCGTCTCGGGAAAATGAACGATGTATTTTTGGTCCTTGTTACAGGGCCAGGGCACATCCTTCTGTCCTTTGCCCAGCGGCGCACCCAAAGAGTGGATGCAGGGCACGAACTCGCCATTTCTACCCAGAATGTCCCAGACCTTGCTGGTCATGCGGGTCATCACCTTCATGCTCACCGCGACATAGGGTGAGTCGGTCAGCTCTATGCCGATCTGGGCGATATGTGATCCGAGCGGGCCCATGGAAAAAGGCACCACATACATGGTGCGGCCGCGCATGCAGCCATCGAACAAGTGATGCAGCGTACCGCGCATCTCCGCCGGCGGCATCCAGTTGTTGGTGGGGCCGGCATGTTCCTTCAGTTCGCTGCAGATGAAAGTGCGATCTTCCATGCGCGCCACGTCGGTCGGATCGGACCAGGCCAGGTAGCTGTTCGGCCGCAGCGCCGGGTTGAGTTTGCGCAAGGTGCCGGCCTGCACCATTTCTTCGCAAAGGCGGTCGTATTCAGCCTGAGAGCCGTCACACCAGTAGACGCGCTCCGGTTTGGTCAGCGCCGCAATGCGCGCGACCCATTCCTTTACGCCGAGGTGCAGGACGCTGCTGGGCGCAGAAATGTCGATGGCAGCAGGAGCATGAGATCTGTTCATATTGGTCGGGCTGAATCACCCAGTCGAGCGACCAGCCAATTTATTGAGTTGGACAGCTGAAACAGCAAGGGGGGCAATTTTACACGAAGGCGACTACTTGAGGGGTTTTGGAAGAAAAATCATGGTCGGTTTCTTAGTCTAAACAATTGAACAACAAAGCATTTACCAAAATCAGAGCATCCACAATCCTTCACCCAGCACGTGCTTTGCCCACCCCGCATTATTTCCCGATACAGAAACGCGAAAAGATTTCGCCCAGCAGGTCATCAGCGGAAAATTTCCCGGTAATGCAAGACAGGCAATCCTGGGCCAGGCGCAATTCCTCGGCGAAGAGTTCGGGCAACTGCCCCACTTGAGCCGCGCGATCAAGGCACGCGGCCGCGTCGCGGAGCGCCGCGACATGACGCTCACGCGCCATCAAGCTATCTTCGTTACCCGGCTGCCATCCGGCCACGGCAAGCAACTGCTGCTTGAGCTCAGAAATTCCCTCGCCGGTTTTCGCCGATACCAGGATCGAGCCCGCCTCAACATTGAGGTCGGCGTGTTTTAAGGTATCCACCAGATCAAGTTTGTTATGCACAGTGAGCCGCCGCAAAGATTGCGGCATACGCGTCAGCGCGGCTTCGTCTTCCGGCGTTACGCCGGCGCCCGCCTCCACGACCAGCAGCAGCAGATCAGCACGTGCAATGGCCTCCCAGGTTCGTTCGATTCCGATGGATTCTACTTCGTCGCTTGTTTGCCTCAGGCCGGCGGTATCAATTATGTTGATGGGAACGCCTTCCACCTGAATGGTCTGTCGCACCGCATCTCGTGTCGTGCCGGCAATTGGCGTGACGATCGCGAGGTCTTCCCCGGCAAGTCGGTTGAGCAATGAACTCTTGCCGACGTTGGGACGGCCAGCCAGGACAACCTGCAGACCGGTGCGCAGAATACTCCCTTGCCGGGCTCGCACCAATGCGTCCTGCAGGGCCGAGTTCAGGTTATGCAGTCGGCGCTCAGCCTGCTGACTATCGACGCTGTCGATCTCTTCTTCGGGAAAATCGAGCATCGCCTCAACCAGCATGCGCAGGTCTATCAACTGCTGCACCAGCGCGTCTATAGCCGCGGAAAACTCACCACGCAGGCTGCGCAGCGCGCTTCGCGCGGCGGTCTCCGTTGCCGCCTCGATCAGGTCGGCGACGCCCTCGGCCTGGGCAAGGTCAAGTTTGTCATTCAGAAAGGCACGCCTCGTAAACTCCCCGGGCGCTGCCGCCCGGGCGCCCAATTCCAGGCAACGCCTAAGCAACATCTGCATCACAACGGGTCCGCCATGACCCTGAAGTTCAAGCACATCTTCCCCGGTATAAGAGGCCGGTGCGGAAAAATAGAGCGCAATCCCCTCATCGATTGCTGCCGCGTCACCACCCAGAAAGTCAGTGTGCGTCGCAAGTCTGGGGGACAGTTGACGACCGGTCAGAGCGCGAGCGAACGTAGCGAGGTCAGGACCGGATAGACGTACAATTCCAATACCGCCACGTCCGGCGGGAGTGGCAATCGCGGCGATCACGTCGCCTGGATTACGCTTCGGCGGCTTGTTCAATTGCCCTCCCCGCGGTTACCTATTGGAAAATCCGCAAAAAGGCTGGGGCGCGAGGTTCACCGCGCACTTGCACTCAGCGCTTCAGACTTACCGCAACCTTCTGTCCCTCAACCATGCGGGTGATCTGCCACTGCTGGGCAATGGACAGCACGTTGTTGACCAGCCAGTACAGCACCAGGCCCGCAGGGAATACAAAGAACATGACGCCAAACACAAGCGGCATGATCTGCATCACCTTGGCTTGCACAGGGTCAGGCGGAACAGGGCTCATTTTTGTCTGCAAAACCATGGATCCCATCATCAAGGCTGGCAGGATGTAATAGGGATCCGCCGAAGCAAGATCGGTAATCCAGCCATAGAATGGGGCATGGCGCAGTTCCACACTCGCCAGCAGCACCCAGTACAACGAAATAAACACCGGGATTTGCACGACGACCGGCAAACATCCACCCAGCGGATTGATTTTCTCTTCCTTGTACAAGTCCATCATCGCCTGATTCTGCTTCATCTTGTCATTGGCATACTGCTCCCGGATTTTCGTGAGCCGAGGTGTGACCAGTTTCATCTTGGCCATGGAACGGTAACTGGCAGCTGAGAGCGGATAAAACATCAACTTGATGGAAACAGTCAGAAAAATAACGGCAAGGCCCCAATTTCCCAGCCAACCGTGGAAAAACTGCAGCACCCAGAACAATGGCGCTGCAATCACGGTCAGCCAGCCATAGTCGACGACCAACTCCAGTCCCGGCGCGATTTCCCTCAGTTTGTCCTGTTCCTCGGGCCCCGCATAAAGTGAAGCCTTTACTTTGCCAACACTTCCAGGGGAGATGGCAGACAGCGGCAAAATTGCCCCGACAGCATAGAAATTGTCGGCCAGTTTCTTTGTATAGAATTCACGGGTCTGCTTATCGGGCAGGATCAGCGCGGTCACAAAATAGTGCTGCAACATGGCAACCCAGCCATTGTCCGCAGTCTTCGGGTAGTTGGTCTTGCCCTGATCGATGTCGCTGAAATCAACTTTTCGAAAATTTTCCTTCTGCGTGTAGACTGCCGCCCCGGTATAGGTACTCATCATTGCCTGACTACCGTCGGGCGCCTTGCCGTCCCGGGTCAATTGCACGTACGAATGCGCAGACAATGGAACACTCGACGCATTTCTGACTTCATGGGCAATATCGATCAGATAGCTGCCGCGATGAAAGGTCAGGACCTTGGTCACATGAACACCACTCGCCGAATTGACGCCAGCCGCTTCAAGCCTGACTTCAATCGTGTCCTTGCCCTGTTCGAGCGAGTAATTGGTGCCTGTCGTGGAGTACAGTGTCTTGTGATTGGGCAAACCATCACCGATCAATCCGCTTTGGGCAGCGTAGCGGTGTTGCGGGCCCAGCAAAACAAAGTTCTTTTCCTTATCCACTGTATCGGGATGGGTCAGCAACTCTAGGGACACGATGTCACCACCAAGGGTATCGATTTCAATGCGCAGCAGATCCGTGCTGACATGAATTCGTTCATGCGTTTGCGCCACCGGACCGGGGGGTACCGGCGCCACGGCCGGCACTGACGTCGCGGCAGCAGGCGTTGCCGGTGTCGGCACGCCGTTATTGGCGCTTGTAGTCGGAGTTCCAGCGGCGGTAACCACTGGTGTTTGCGGGGGTTTGTGGTCCTTCTGCCAAGCTTCCCAAAGCAACAACAGGGAAAAGGAGAAAACGACAAACAGAATGAGTCTTTGTATTTCCATCATGGGAATATCTCGTCCGGCCGAAGCTTCGGCCCTATGTTAATGGCGATTTTGTTGGCTCGGAACCGGATCATGCCCTCCGGGATGCCACGGATGACAGCGCAGCAAGCGCCACAATGCCAGTCCGCTTCCGCGAACGGCCCCATGGCGTTGGACGGCTTCAATTGCATACTCTGAACAACTTGGGTGAAAGCGGCAGTTTGGCCCAAGCATCGGGCTGATAGCGTAGCGGTACGCGCGTAAGAGTAGAAGCAACACGTTGCGCATTTCACAGCCCTTTTGCCGAAATCAACCGATCCAGTTCGACAACTAGCACACGATCTTCCACAACCGGTGAGCGGGAACCTTTCGTTACCGAAAGGCGCACGACGCAATCTTTCCCGTCCAGTTGTCTTCGGTTTTGTCTGAACCATTCACGAAAAATGCGTTTCAGACGATTGCGATCCACCGCAAGCCGCACAATTCGCTTCGGTACGACCAAGCCCAGTCTGGGTTGATCCAGATTGTTTTGACGAAGTAACAGCGACACGCCGTTGCCACGTATTAGCTTTCCACTGCGCAAAACCGCTGCGAAGTCGGGTGTAATCAGCCTTTGCCGGCGAGAATACTTGGACTTCGTAACAGGCAAAGCCCCGCTGCCAACAAAGACAGAAGGATCGCTCAGACCGCCAGCCGGCTGCGACCCTTAGCCCGACGAGCGCGAATAACCGCCCGACCACCACGAGTTTTCATTCGGACCAGGAATCCGTGAGTGCGTTTCCGTTTGATGACTGACGGTTGAAAGGTACGTTTCATTCTATTTCCTCAAAGCGCAAAATAACCCGTGATTAGACCCGCAACTGGTACCGCTTGTCAATGTAGTTGGTTTAGCAAACCTGTGGATAACTCGGTCCAAAGCAGCTAGAATCACGCCTTAGATTACACATCAAGAATAGCGTATACATCTCATGCTGGGTTTCTGGCAATCCTGCCTGAGCCAATTCAAAAAAGAGCTTCCCGCTCAACAGTTTAGCACTTGGATCCAGCCACTAAGTCTGGGTCCTGAAAACTCGCCTGTGGGAGAGCTTAATTTGGTCGCGCCGAACCGCTTCGTCCTGCAATGGGTCAAGGAGCGTTTCGTCTCGCGAATTGAGGCCATGGCAACGGAGTTTTTTTCGTCACCTGTACGTGTATCGCTATCGCTGGCCAATGTCGAAAGCTCGCCAACACCAGCAGTACCACGCAGTATTAGCATTGAAAATCCTGCGACTCCCCGCCCTGCACAAGCACGAGGAAGGTCGCCAGAAAAATCGAACTTGATCCACGAGTTCACATTCGAGAACTTTGTCACTGGTAAAGCCAATCAGTTGGCTCGGGCTGCTGCCTTGCAAGTAGCCGAACATCCGGGAACATCCTACAACCCGCTATTCATTTATGGTGGCGTCGGTTTGGGTAAGACCCATTTAATTCATGCAATTGGTAATTTTGTACTTACCCAACAGCCTGGTGCCCGTGTACGTTATCTGCACGCGTCCGATTACGTGTCTGACGTTGTCAGGGCTTACCAGCAAAAATCCTTTGACGACTTCAAACGCTACTACCACTCACTTGATCTGTTGTTGATTGATGATATTCAGTTCTTTACCGGCAAGGACCGGACGCAGGAAGAATTCTTTTACGCATTCAATGCGCTGATAGAAGCACATAAGCAGGTTATTATTACCTGCGATACTTATCCAAAAGACCTGTCCGGCCTGGATGAGCGCCTGAAGTCGCGGTTTTCGTGGGGCCTTACGGTAGCGATTGAGCCTCCAGAGCAGGAAATGCGTGTCGCAATTATTCTAAAAAAAGCCCAAGCGGTTTCATTCAAGCTTGACGAAGATGTCGCATTCTTCATTGCAAAACATATCCGCTCCAATGTGCGTGAATTGGAGGGAGCATTAAAGAGCGTTATCGCCTTCGCCCGCTTTAACGGCAAGGACACCACGCTTGAAACAGCAAAAGAGGCCCTGAAAGATCTGCTGATGGCGCAAAACCGCCAGATCACAGTTGAAAACATCCAGAAAACAACTGCTGACTATTACAAGCTCAAGGTATCCGAGCTTCTTGCCCAAAAGCGCGCTCGTAATATTGCAAGACCGCGCCAAATGGCAATGGCGTTGGCAAAGGATCTCACCCAAATGAGTCTTCCTGAAATTGGTGACGCATTTGGTGGTCGTGATCACACCACTGTCTTGCACGCGTGTCGTACTATCGCCTCCCTACGGGAGAAGGACCATGATATCAATCGTGATTATCATGTATTAGAGCAAGTCCTAAAAGGATGAACAACTGTCTTGAAAGCTGGGGACAAAATAGGATAAAGCAGGTACTTCTCAAGCATTGGAAAAACAATCCAGAATCTGTCCACCGTCCGCCCCCAGGCTTTTCCACAACTTTTCAACAGCCCGGAACCGCGCCAATAAAGGCTGTAGCGTAGTTATCCTCAGAAAAATGCATCCTTATTACTATTATTAAGGAATATTAAATGAATCTATTCAAGATCAACCGGGAAGCCTTGCTAAAACCGCTGCAGTCGGTTTCGGGAATTATCGAGCGGCGCCATACATTGCCCATACTTTCAAATGTGCTATTGGCCCGAACCGGGGATCGCATTGAGTTTGTAGCAACAGATATTGAGATTGAAATATCCGCAAGCAATGCTGTTTCCGGGCAGGGCGAATCCAAAACAACAACAGTCGGCGCACGTAAACTTCTGGATATTCTACGAGCGCTTCCGGAAGGGTCAGAGGTAGCCATAGCGCTGCAGGAAAAGCGCCTTCAGGTCAAATCAGGAAAGAGTCGTTTCAATCTTCAAACCCTTGCGCCGGAGGATTTCCCCAGGCTTGCTGCGGCCGAAGGCGAAGCGGCAAAGTTTTCAGTACCGCAAAAACTACTTCGGTCATTGATAGGGCTGGTGCAGTATGCGATGGCTCAACAGGATATTCGTTATTACCTAAATGGTTTGCTGATGGTGGTCGAAAATGGCCAATTGAGTCTGGTAGCAACCGATGGGCATCGGTTGGCATTTGCCAGTAAAGAGCTTGAAGCCAAAAATCTTCCGAAGCAGGAGGTCATCCTCCCCAGGAAGACCATTCTTGAACTATCGAAGCTGTTGTCTGATTCCGAAGAGCCGATTGCCATTGAGGTATCGGGAAGCCAGGTGCGTTTTGCTTTTGGTGATGTGTTGCTTGTATCGAAACTCATCGATGGCAAGTTCCCCGACTATTCCCGGGTTATTCCGCAGAACCAGCCAAAACTGTTGCGACTAAACCGCATTACGCTTTTGCAAGCGCTGCAACGCACAGCAATTCTTACTAGTGACAAGTTTCGTGGTGTGCGCTGGGTTCTTTCTGACGGGACACTAAAAGTCATCTGCTCCAATACCGAACAGGAAGAAGCTCAGGAGGAGATCGATGTTGACTACAAGGGAGAGTCGCTGGACATAGGATTCAATGTGGGCTACCTGCTGGACGTACTCAATAATCTTGACGTTAGTGAAGTCTTCTGCGGTCTTGGTGATGCCAATTCAAGTGCCCTGATCACAGTTCCAGGTCAAGACGATTTCAAGTACGTCGTCATGCCGATGAGAATATAGGAAAAAAATGTCAGAGCCGCTCATGGACAGTAACGCGGAGCAGTATGGCTCCGACAGCATCAAGGTACTCAAGGGTCTGGATGCCGTACGCAAGCGACCCGGCATGTATATCGGTGATACTTCAGATGGCACCGGACTTCACCACATGGTTTTTGAAGTCGTTGACAATGCCATCGATGAGGCTCTTGCCGGTCATTGTGACGAAATAGTTGTCACTATCCACACTGATAATTCCATCAGTGTTACCGATAACGGCCGTGGAATTCCGACGCAGATACACAGGGACGATCCTGAAGGGCGTTCTGCGGCCGAAATTGTCATGACCGAACTTCATGCTGGCGGAAAATTCGACAACAACGCCTACAAGGTGTCCGGTGGATTGCATGGTGTCGGTGTTTCTGTCGTCAATGCCCTGTCTGACTGGTTGCGTCTGACCATCCGGCGTGACGGAGAGGCTCATTCCATGGAGTTTCGCCGTGGCGAACCGGTGGCTCCACTCAAGGTAACAGGCAAGACTGAGCGGCGTGGCACAGAAGTCCACTTTCTGGCCAGCACCGAGACGTTCAGCGTAGTGGAGTTTCACTATGACATTCTTGCCAAACGTCTTCGTGAATTGTCGTTCCTCAACAACGGTGTCCGCATCAAACTGGTGGACCAGCGCGAAGGCAAAGAGGAGGACTTTGCTTTTGAAGGTGGTGTTCGCGGTTTTGTCGAATACATCAACCGCAACAAGAATGTGCTGCACCAGTCCGTATTCCATGCAGTTGGTGAGAAGGAAGGCATCGTGGTTGAAGTGGCGATGCAGTGGAATGACTCCTACCAGGAACAAGTGCTGTGCTTTACAAACAATATTCCTCAGCGTGATGGAGGTACTCACCTGACGGGTCTTCGCGCAGCCATGACGCGTTCGATCAATCAGTACATCGAGGCCAATGAGGTTGCCAAGCGCGCCAAGGTGGAAACCACCGGCGACGATATGCGTGAGGGCTTGTCGTGTGTGCTGTCAGTCAAGGTTCCGGAGCCAAAGTTCTCATCGCAAACCAAGGAAAAGCTGGTTTCATCTGAAGTTCAGCCTGTTGTTCAGGAAATTGTTTCTGAAAAATTGAAAAGCTTTCTTCTTGAGCGGCCCAACGATGCTCGCATCATCTGCACCAAGATCGTCGACGCCGCAAGGGCCCGCGAAGCTGCGCGCAAGGCGCGAGAGCTGACCCGGCGAAAAGGAGTTCTTGACTCCTTTGGCTTGTCGGCCAAACTTGCCGATTGTCAGGAGAAGGATCCGGCACTGTGTGAGCTATACATCGTCGAGGGAGATTCTGCCGGTGGTTCGGCCAAGCAGGGCCGCGACCGGAAGTTTCAGGCCATATTGCCGTTGAAAGGCAAGATACTGAATGTTGAAAAAGCCCGTTTCGACAAGTTGATTTCGTCCCAGGAAATCGTCACCCTTATTCAGACGCTGGGCACCGGTATCGGAAAGGAAGAGTACGACGTTTCCAAGCTTCGTTACCACCGTATCATCATCATGACTGATGCCGATGTGGACGGTGCGCATATACGCACACTGATTCTAACTTTCTTCTACAGACAGATGCCGGAGCTGGTTGAGCATGGGCATATCTATATTGCGCAACCACCGCTTTACAAGGTGAAACTGGGTAAGTCCGAACGTTACCTGAAGGATGACCACGAGCGCGATCAGTTCATGCTGAGCCAGGCACTGATCGGTGCCGCATTGACACCGAAGTCAGGCGTGAGTCCCATAGAGGGAGCTTCACTTGAAGAACTCGCCAAGAGTTACCTGCTGGCTGAAGCAGTAATCCGGCGCTTGTCCAAGATTATTGACCCCGAGGCATTGCAAGCCATTGCTACGGGAGTCAAGGTCGACTTGTCCAGCGCCCAGTCGGCGGGCGAAAGCGCACTCAGGCTCAAGCAAGCGATGGCGGACAAAGGCGACAAAAACGGCAATGGCGGGGTCAATATTCGCGTTCGTTATGAGGAAAAAAGCGAGCGGCAGCAACTCATTATTGAAAGAAATCATCATGGCAATATCCGCAACAGCAGGATAGACGAGGATTTCATTCTGTCGGGAGATTGCCTGCAGCTTGAAAATACGGCCAAGCTCCTCAATGGGCTGGTTGGTGTTGGCGCGATGGTACGTCGAGATGATAAGGAACAGCCTGTGGCCGACTTTGGCGAAGCCATGCGATGGTTGCTGGCTGAAGTGGAGCGCAGTGCTTATGTACAGCGCTACAAGGGCCTTGGTGAGATGAATCCGGAGCAGCTTTGGGACACAACCATGGACCCGGCTTCACGCCGCCTGCTCAAGGTTCAGATTGAGGACGTGCTCGCTGCCGACGAAATCTTCACCAAACTCATGGGTGACGAAGTTGAGCCCCGCCGGTTGTTCATCGAGCAGAATGCGCTGATCGCGCGTCTGGATATCTGAACATCGTTCATAAAACCAGGGGGGATCCCTTGTGCGCTCTACGTCGGGCGGTCAGGGAGGGCACGCTGTCCTTGGCTTCCCACAATCAACGCGATTGATTGTGCCTGGGATCCTTCTAGTCAAGGATGTAGTGAAAACCGTACTCAGGCCGCAACAGCTTTGGCTTTCTTGCCGGCTCCAGCAGCTTTTTTCTCGCGGACTTCAAACTCGAATCCAATGTTGCCGTCCGGTTTTCTTACAAGATAGGCCGAAAACGGTCGACCCTTCTTGGATATGAATCGATGCAGCAAGTCTGTTTTCCCGGTACTTAGCAGTTTCTGAACCTGTTCCCGCTCAATTGAACGCTGCAAAATAACTTTTCCGGAACGAAAGTCACAGGTACGTACTTCCCCAACGGATTTCTCACATACATACGCCATCGGCATTTCAAATACGTGACTGGCGCATTTCGGACATGCTCCAACCGATTCCTGACCTGAAAAATCGACAGGGGTAAGGTCATCAGCGTTGCTTTGTCCGAAATCAAACTCAGTGCGAAACTCATCATTGAGTTTAACCACAGCTGAAAATGGCTTGCCCATTCGGCTCCTGAATCCCTGCAACGGGCCGATCGACCGCTTCTCAAACAGCTCGGAAACCTCTTCGACTGAAAACTCGCGACTGGAGACCACTTTCCAGACTGCCAGATCACAGTTCTGGCACAGGAATTTTCGATAATTCTCATTAACTATGCCTCCGCACTTTGGGCATGGCGCCGCAACAGTCGCGTAGGCGGTATCGGGAATATCGCCAACCTTGATACGCTGGACCAGTTCCTGTGTAAGCGAAGTGATGTGCTCCATGAATTCTTCGCGGCCGAGTTTGCCCTTCTCCATCTGCTTCAGCTTGAATTCCCAGTCACCAGTCAGTTCCGGAGAACGTAATTCTTCGATGCCGAAATGTCGCAGAGCGAATAGCAGTGAGAACGCCTTTGGGGTCGGCACCAGCTCGCGTTGGTTGCGGTGGATGTATTCTTCCAGCAGCAGGCCTTCAATGATGGATGCTCGCGTGGCGGGTGTTCCCAAACCCTTTTCTCTCATTGCCGCTCGCAAATCCTCATCCTCGACCAACTTGCCTGCACCTTCCATTGCCGACAACAGCGTTGCTTCAGTAAATCGAGCCGGAGGCTTGGTCTGATTGGCTTCTACTGCAACCTCAAGGGTTTTCACGGTTTCCTTGGGTGTAATTGCCGGCAGGTTTTCATTTTCGCCCTGCGCTGCACGCCCATAGACAGTTAACCAGCCGGGATTAACCAGCACCTTACCCTCGGTTTTGAATCGGTGAGTCTCCACTTCTGTAATACGTGTTGTCTGCAGATACTCGGCTGCAGGATAAAAAACGGCCAAAAAGCGGCGCACCACCAGATCATAAATCTTCGCCTCAGCCTCATTCAGCGATTTTGGCGTTTGCAATGTCGGAATAATGGCGAAGTGGTCGGATATCTTGCTGTTGTCAAATACACGTTTATTCGGCTTGACCCAGCCTGACTTCAGAATCTGTGTGGCAAACGAGGCGAACTCGGTACCTTTGAGTTCTTTGAGCGTTTCGGTAACGGTTTCAAGGTAATCCTCAGGCAAGGCGCGTGCGTCGGTTCTTGGATAGGTGAGTACCTTGTGCTTTTCGTACAAGGCCTGGGCCAGTGACAAAGTCGTACGGGCAGAAAAGCCGAAGCGGCTGTTACCCTCGCGCTGCAGGCTGGTCAAATCGAACAGCAACGGTGACAGTTGAGTTGTTGGCTTGGTCTCTTCGGTCGCCTTCCCGGGTTTGCCCACACAGGCAGCAACGATGGCTTCGGCCTTATCCAATTGCCACAGGCGTTCAGGTCGGCGCTCGCCGTCGTCATCTTTCTTGAAGTCGACATCAAACCAGCGGCCAGGATATTCTCCAGCTGTTGCAAGAAAGTTAGCATGCACTTCCCAATAGTCCCTTGATACAAAACGCTTGATCTTCTCCTCGCGCTCAACCAGTACGGCGAGCGTCGGTGTCTGGACGCGACCTACCGTCGTTTTGTAAAAACCCCCTTCTTTGGAGTTGAAGGCGGTCATAGCGCGTGTGCCATTAATGCCGATCAGCCAGTCAGACTCGGATCTGCAGACGGCTGCATCAGCCAGCGGACGCATTTCAATATCTCCGCGAAGCTTCTCAAAACCCTCGCGGATTGCGGATTGGGTCATTGATTGCAGCCACAAACGCTCTACCGGTTTGGAAATCCCGGTGTGCTGCATGATGTAGCGGAATATCAATTCACCTTCACGCCCGGCATCGCAAGCGTTGATTGCCCCGTTGACATCCTTGCGTTTGAGCAGTTTGGTCAACAATTTCAGCCGGTCTTCGGTGCGCTCAATGGGTTTGAGGTCAAAGTGTGGCGGAATTACCGGCAAATTTGCGAAGGACCATTTACCTCGCTTAACCTCGACCCCTTCGGGGGCTACAAGCTGCAGCAGATGCCCGATCGCAGATGACAACACATAGCTGTCACTCTCGTAATAGTCACCGTGTCGAGTAAAGCCACCCAGAGCCCGCGCAATATCATTTGCAACAGAGGGCTTCTCGGCGATGATCAATCGCTTGCTGGCGGAATCCGAAACTGCTGCAGTCCGTTTCTTCGCGGATTTGCTGGCCGTCTTAACGGCGGTAGCGCGAACTGGCGCGGCTACCACTGAAGCACCATCAGTCGATGCGACGCGGGTACGCTTTTTTTTGACAGCAGAAGGTAACTTTGTTTTGGTTGCCACGAGTTGGATTTGCGAAATAGAGCCGAATCAGAAAAGCGGGCA
The DNA here is from genome assembly GCA_947479645.1 of Betaproteobacteria bacterium. Lineage (GTDB taxonomy): Bacteria > Pseudomonadota > Gammaproteobacteria > Burkholderiales > SG8-39 > CAIYPG01. The sequence continues at coordinate 15,827 of CANKAJ010000037.1, forward strand.
ATGATACGAGCAAGGCCGGGGACTGGCAAGGAAGCATGTCACGAATGACTGGTGCTATTCATTAGAAGCCTGACAAACTAGCCCTTACGTCGAAGCCAGTCTGTTGTTTTAAATCACGAACAACGTGTTTAAAGAATATTTCAAATGGGCAACGATTAAAACGGAGCATGCGTCGATACTTCTCTCATTTTGAAATGAGCAGGTGCCATATAGGAAATGAGAAGTACTTTACTTTGTCAGGCAGGATACTGGTTAAGAAGGTAACAAAGAAGATTAAGGCGACGGCGAACCAATTTAGTGCATTTGGCGTTTTTCACCGTCCGGCAGCAACTCATCCAGAATGAGTGTGTCAACGTTGCCGCGCCGGGTCCACAGCACAATCAACACGATGACCTTGAATTTTTCCAAGCCTACCAGATCAGCATCGATCGCCATGGCCCGCTCAATGATCATTTCACGCAATACGGGAGTAAGTATGCCCGCACTTTCAAGGAAAGCCAGAAAGCCGCGACTCTCAGTGGTGAGCTTGGCGATTTCGAAACTATTGAAGACGCGCTGCGAACCGCTGGCTTCGAGGGATTCAGGCAACGGATTTTCGGTGTGACGGGCCAGCCCGCTCAGCCAATCCAGTGCTTCGCTGATATCTTCGTTTTCAAAACCGGCCGCAGACAGTTTTCTGGAGAGCGTATCGTTGTCCGGATAGCTCTCGGTATGGTAATAATTTTCAAACAGATATACGAGGACATCAAGCATGTGCGGGGAAATTCTTGGGCTCTAAATCAAGCGTTGATAAAAGCCTCCTGGAACACTACCAACAAATCCTTCGAGCTCCAGTTGCAACAGCATCGCTGAAACAGCCTCTGTCGTCAAGCCAGCGCGCATAGCCAAGGTGCTTATATCACAGGGATCAAAGCCCATATATTGTAGTAATTCATTCGTCGTATTCAATGAATTGGGCTTTTGCGGGGCTGCCGGGATCGATGTCCACCCCAGCTCATCGAGTACATCCTGTGCGTTTTCCACCAACTTTGCGCCTTGTTTGATCAATGAGTGGCAACCCTTGGACAATGGCGAATGTATTGATCCCGGTATCGCAAATATGTCCCGCCCCTGATCCGCGGCGAGCCTTGCGGTAATCAGGGATCCGGAGGCCAGTGCTGCCTCAATAACCAGCACCCCCCGTGATAGTCCGGCGATGAGACGATTGCGGCGCGGGAAATTGCCGGCCAGCGGTTGTGTCCCTAATGGAAATTCGGTAATCAGAACCCCGGCTAGGGCAATCTCTGCTGCCAATGCCGTATTTCGGCGCGGATATATCTGGTCGGGTCCGCAACCCATCACTGCAACAGTCGAACCTCGACCGGCCAGTGCGCCACGATGTGCTGCAGCATCAATGCCAAGAGCCAGCCCGCTAACGATGGTCATGCCTGCCTCGCTAAGTACGCGAGCAAACTGTTCTGCGTTCACCAATCCTTGAGGCGTGGCGTTGCGGCTGCCAACCAGTGCCAGGGAGGTTGCGCTCAATAATGCAGGGTCGCCTGTGACATACAGCAGCGCAGGAGGATCTGGGATTTCAAACAACTGGGCGGGATAAGCCTTGTCGGCAAGTGTCAGAATGGTATTACCGGTCTTTGCTGCCCAGGCAAGCGTTGCGTCAACGGCCTTTTCTCTCCCACCCGCCGAGATGGCGGCGGCAACAGTCGATGGCACGACCCGCACAAGCTGATTGCGGTTCGCGGCAAGAATGTTCGAGGGCAAGCCAAAAGCTGACAGCAGGGAACGATAAAGTACTGGACCAAGACCGGGAACAAGGCTGAGGTTCAGCCATGCTGCGAGGTCCTTCTCGCGCTCGCTCGGAGCCATGCGCCTGGCAACAAGCGGTCAGGGTGATTGAATGATGTCGGAAGGCTCTACTGGCCGGGTACTTTCCATCACCAGTGCATAGGACACCGCATCAAATACCCTGAACACGAACAACAACCCGTAGCTCTCATCGGGCAGCTTGAATGTCGGCGCGGTGTCACGGGACTTATCTGACTTTGGGTCAGCGACGGTAGAGCCGGCGCGCATGACGGAAAAAACATGACCTGCTTCAATGCCGTCACGCTTACCCTTGTTGACACTAACCACGGAATACCGACCGGACTCACTGGTCGAAAGGCCGTTGTACATGCCAATAACACGGCCGCGAATGCGGGTGGTTGGTGCGTGTGGAACGTACTGATTGAGTGTGGGCAAGGCCATTGCAATCAGGCGATCACCGGTGCTTATTTCCTGCGTGGCGCTTTTGATATCAACAGTTGCCGGTTCCCCATCACGGCGGACACGACCCACCCCTAAAAAGATCGCTTCGTAACCCAGTACAGCCTTGGTTTCAGGGTCAATCAGCGCTTTGCCAGGACGATAGATTTGCCACTCAGCACTCGTATTGGAGCCAATGCCAGAGACGTAGGCAATGCCACCGGCACCCAGGTGCACGCGATTTTCCTCAGTTGCGACAATACGTGGTGCGTTATCCAGTCCTGCCGCATCAATGACCAAGGGTTGTGTCAGGAATGGTTCAATAATCTTGGGCGGGATGGCTGCAATGGCTTCTCTTGGCAGGGTTGAGGACCGCACGCCGGGAGAAAGCTTGACCGTATCGAGCAACGTGAGTTGAGGCGGAGTTTTACTGCGATCAAGAACCAGAACGTCGCCAGGGAAGATCCGATTGGGATTCTTGACCTGATCCTGGTTGAGACGCCAGATTTCCGGCCAGCGAAAGGGCTCTTTAAGAAATTTGTTGGCGATGCTCCAGAGGGTATCGCCTTTTTCAACGGTGTAGCGTTCCGGGGCGGAGTCCTGAAGCTTGACGTCGGCGCTTTGCGCAGTCACCTGGCAGGCCAGGCTCAGTGACAGGACCGCCAGCAAAGGTCGCAACCCGCGTAACAGGGTTATCCAATCTGGGGTTTGTGCAGCTATGTTAAAGTTGCGCATGGCAGACCTCATTTCCGGCGTTTGTCCGGTACAAAGCGCTTTTCCAAGCGCCAATAGCAAATCAACGCGTGAATATGGAGTTCGATGCAGTCACTGTAAAAAGCAGTGAGCAGACCCAATATCACAAGTATTGCATACTATTTACATACTGCATTAGATTTTCCGTCTAATCCTTTCAATTTGCAAGTAATTATGGCAAGGCTGCCGATACTGCGCTTTCCCGATCCGCGGCTGTACCAAAAAGCGGTACCTGTCACGGTTTTTGATGCCGATTTGCGCTCGCTGATCGCAAATATGGCAGAAACCATGTACGCCGCGCCTGGCATCGGGCTAGCGGCGACGCAGGTCAATGTACACCGACAGGTCATTGTTATTGATACATCGGAGGATCACAAACGGCTGCAGGTCTTCATCAATCCGGAGATCATCGAGAGTGTTGGCACACAGTTTTGCGAAGAAGGCTGTTTGTCAGTACCGGGTATCTATGAAGAGGTCGAGCGCGCCGAACAGATCAAGGTCCGTGCTGCCGACGGAGAAGGCCGAATCTTCACACTGGCCGCCGAGGGATTGCTGGCCGTGTGCATTCAGCACGAAATCGATCATCTTAAAGGCAAGGTCTTTGTTGAATATCTGTCCCGACTTAAACAGAGCCGAATTAAGGCAAAATTACAAAAACAGCAGCGCGAAATGGCCTAGCGGCGCAGACTGACGGGCAGCTGCAGGGACTCTCCGGATGGAGTGTTCGCCTGATCAGAATTGGCAGGTGTGCCGGTTCTTCATTCTCTTTTTCATTCAATTTCATGAAACTAATTTTTGCCGGAACGCCCGAGTTTGCTGCGTTCGCACTTGATGCGCTGATCCTGGCTCGTCAGGAGATCGTGCTTGTGCTTACCCAGCCGGACCGGCCTGCCGGTCGCGGCATGAAATCATTAATGTCGCCAGTCAAGCAGCTGGCGCTAAGTCATCACATTGATGTTTTGCAGCCGACGACGTTGAGGGATCCGCTGGTACAGGAAAGTCTGCGCCGTATCGGCGCCGATATGATGATTGTTGCCGCCTACGGTCTCATACTGCCGCAGGCCGTCTTGGATATCCCCAGGCTCGGCGCATTGAATATTCATGCATCGTTGCTGCCGCGCTGGCGTGGCGCGGCGCCGATACAGCGCGCATTGCTGGCTGGCGACCGTGAAACCGGTATTTGCATCATGCGCATGGATGCCGGGCTGGATACCGGACCCGTGCTGATGCAAGAAGCGACGCCTGTTGCAGACACCGACACGGCCCAAATGCTGCATGACCGGCTCGCTGCCATAGGCGCCCGACTGGTTGTCAACGTCGTGGAAAATATCGAAAAAGGCACGCTTCAGGCGCAGCCGCAGCCCGAGCAGGGTGCGACTTACGCGCACAAGATCAGCAAGGCCGATGCCAAAATTGACTGGATGGAAACGGCTGAAGCCATTGATCGCAGGATCAGGGCATTTTCGCCATTTCCAGGAGCGCATGCCGTGATCAAAGGCGTGGAACTCAAGATGTGGCGTGCGATACCGGAGCAAACAGACTCACCATCACCATCATTACAACCCGGCCAGGTACTGGCGGCAGGTCCTCAAGGAGTGATTGTGGCTTGCGGTCGGGGAGTGATCAGATTGCTTGAATTACAGCGCCCCGGCGGGAAAAGACTGGCGACCGCCGATTTCCTGCGGGGGTATTCGATTATTCCCGGCGATTGCTTCGGCGATTGAAGAATCAGGAACGACTCAATATGACCCATACGCTCGCTGACTCTTTTGCACTGGCTGCGGTGGTGGTCGGACGGGTATTGCAGGGAGACAGTCTTACCAGGGCCATGTCGCAGGTGCGCGCTACAGGAGCGTTGCGCGCGGGCGTGCAGGATCTGGCCTATTCAGCGCTGCGTGATTTTGGATGTGCCGATGCGGTGCTGGCAAAGCTGACCACCAGGCCACCGGCGGCTTCGTTGCGCGGCTTGTTGCTGGCAGCGCTGGTCGAATTGCAGCGTGGTCCGCAGGCAGACCATGCTGTTGTGCACCAGGCGGTGGAGGCCGCCGGACGCGTCGCACCACGTGGTGGCGCCGGCGCCAAAGGCATGGTCAACGCAGTGTTGCGAAATTTTCTGCGGCAGCGAGAATCATTGCTGGCCGGGGTGATGAGTAGCGAAACAGCGCGTTACCGGCATCCACAATGGTGGATTGATCAGTTGCGCACTGCCTGGCCTCAGGACTGGGAGCGTCTACTCGTGACGGGCAATGAACCGCCGACGATGATCCTGCGGGTTAATAGACGACATGGTGATGGCAGCACTTATCTGCAGCGCCTGCAGGCGCTGGGCATAGGCGCTACCCTGCTGGAACCCCATACGATCCGGCTGGACAGACCCCTCGCGGTGGAACGCTTGCCGGGATTTGGTGAGGGCGATGTTTCGGTTCAGGACTGGGGGGCGCAACAGGCGGCCATGCTGCTTGATGTGCAGCCAGGCATGCGTGTTCTGGATGCATGCGCCGCACCTGGCGGCAAGACCGCGCATCTGGCCGAACTTGTCGATTGCGACCTGACCGCTGTGGATATTGACGCGACGCGTCTTGCTCGCGTCAGTGGCAATCTGCAGCGACTCGGATTGCGCGCGCGCGTATTGGCGTCAGACGCATTGCACATGAATTCCCAATTTCCTGAAAAAAGCTTTGATCGGATTCTTGCCGATGTCCCCTGCTCGGCATCGGGAGTGGTGCGCCGCCATCCCGACATCAAATGGTTGCGACGCGAATCAGACCTGCGTGCATTTGCCGCAACCCAGCGCCTGCTGCTTGAGGCACTGTGGCGGCGGCTGGTCCCGGGTGGTAAATTGCTGTACGCCACGTGTTCGGTTTTTCCGCAGGAAAATGCACTGCAGATCGACGCATTTCTTGCCAGTCATCCTGAAGCGCGGCAGATGCCATTATCCGGTCTGGCGGCAGGCTTGTACCGCAGCCAGGAATCCCATCCGGGCCAGTTGTTTCCGGACGCTAACACAGACGGGTTTTTCTACGCGCTGCTGGAAAAACAAAACTGATGCTGCGACGCCTTAGCCTTTTTCTGACTGCATTGCTGTGCGCGGCACTTCTGTTCGCCGCGCCAGTGAGCGCCAGTCCGATCGGTGTGCGCTCGATCGCGCTGGAGTCCACCGATGAAGGTTATGTCGCCAACGCTGATTTTGATGTTGAACTGACGCCGCGCATCGAAGAGGCACTGCACAACGGAGTGTCCCTTTATTTTGTGGTGGAGTTCGAGCTGATTCGACCGCGCTGGTACTGGTTCGATGAAAAGACCGTGGCAAGCCGGCTGCAGTATCGCCTCACCTATCATGCACTGACGCGACAATACCGGTTGTGGACCGGAACACTGCATCAGCCGTTCGCTTCGCTGGCCGAGGCGCGCCGGGTGCTGGGGCGGGTGCGCTCGTGGGTGGTACTGGATCGTGATCAGGTGGCGGCGGGACAGACTTACCAGGTGGGCGTTCGCATGCGTCTGGATGCGTCGCAGTTGCCCAAACCCTTTCAGTTGACGGCGCTGACCAATCCCGAATGGACGCTGGAATCGGAGTGGAAGCGCTTCGCCTTCATGCCGGTGGCGCCGGTATCGCGTCGTCTGGATGATGGGGCAAACCGATGACCTATGTACTGATCATCGGTTCCGCGCTGGGCACCATATTATTGTTCCTGTTGGCAGCGGCAAACAGCAACACGGCCTTGTTTTCTGATCACTATCCCCTGCTGCTGGGTTTGAACGTCTCAATTGTGGTGCTGCTGCTCGGGCTCGTTATCTATCAATTGTCCGTGCTGGCGCGCCAACGTCGCGCCAAGGTGTTCGGGTCGCTCTTGACGTTTCGCGTGCTGGTGATGTTTGCCATCGTGGCGGTGGTGCCCGGGGCGCTTGTCTATACCGTATCGGTGCAGTTTCTGACCAAGAGTATCGAGTCGTGGTTCGACGTGCGTGTGGACAAGGCGCTCGAAGGTGGCCTGAATCTGGGCCGGGCCGCCATCGATTCCTTGCTTGCCGAACTGACGCTTAAGGGCCGTGCCATTGCGCTGGAATTATCCGACATGTCGGAAGTGCAGCGCCTGGCTTCGCTCAACCGCCTGCGGGAAAGAGCGGGCGCTGAAGACGCGCTGGTGATTACCGCCGGGGGCAAGGTGCTGGCGGGCGCAAGCCGTGAACTCGGTCGATTGTTACCGCCCATGCCCTCGCCGTCACTGGTGCGGCAGGCGCGCAATAATCGCGGCTATGCGGCGATCGAGCCGGACGGTGGCAAGGGCTTGCTACTGCGTGTCATCACGCCGCTGGACAGCCTGTCTTTGTCCGATGAGCCAAAACTGCTGCAGCTGACCCAGCCCGTGCCGGCATCGCTGGCGGAAAATGCCGAGAGTGTCCAGTCTGTTTATCACGCCTACAAGGAACTCTCGCTATCGCGCCAGGGGCTGAAGCAAATCTACATTCTGACCCTGACATTGACCCTGCTGCTGGCGCTCTTTGGCGCGCTGGCGCTGGCATTTCTGCTGTCGCGGCGTCTGTCGCAACCCCTGGCGGTGCTGGCAGAGGGAACCCAGGCTGTCGCGCGGGGCGACTTCAGCGCGCGTGTGCCGGTCACCAGCGGGGATGAACTGGGTATCCTGACACAATCGTTCAACAGCATGACCGGACAATTGGACGAAGCGCGCCTGGTGACCGAACACAGCCGGGCCCAACTCGAGACGGCCAAGGCCTACCTGGAGAGCATCCTCGTCAATCTGTCAGCAGGCGTGCTGGTATTTGACGCAGCCCTGGCACTGACCATCGCCAATCGTGGCGCCAGTGAAATCCTGCACGATGACTTGATAACAATCACCGGGAAGACTCCCAAGGAGTGGCCAAAATTTTCCGATCTTGCCAAGACCATTGCCGAAGAATTTCGCCTTCGTGGCACCGCGACATGGCAGCATCAACTTGAACTGGCGCAATCCGCATCCGTGTTGTTGCTGCGCGGCTCGACGCTGCCGGAATCCGGCGGCGGCGGTTTTGTTGTCGTGTTCGATGACATCACGCAGCTGGTGGCGGCACAGCGCGCTACTGCGTGGGGTGAAGTCGCTCGCCGGCTGGCCCACGAAATCAAGAATCCACTGACGCCCATTCAGCTGTCAGCCGAACGCGTGCAGGCCAAGCTGGCTGGTAAACTTTCGCCTGCGGATACCGCTTTTATCGACCGTGCGGTTCAGACCATTGTTGCCCAGGTGACATCGATGAAGAACATGGTCGATGATTTTCGCGAATATGCGCGCACGCCGGCGCCGCAACTGGCAAGCCTTGATCTGAACACATTGGCGGGTGAAGTGCTTGCGTTATATGAAAATGCTGCGGTTCAGGTACGCCCGCACCTGGCGTCCGGTCTGCCGCAGGTCAGCGGCGATCCGACGCAGTTGCGTCAAGTGCTGCACAACCTGTTGCAGAATGCCCAGGATGCACTGATTGGTTCGGTTGAATCCAGCCCATGCATTGAAGTGATCACCGAATTGTGCGCAGGGCAGGCCTGGCTGCGTGTCATTGATAACGGCTGCGGATTTCCGGACGCCATTGTCAAACGCGCATTCGAGCCTTATGTCACCACTAAATCGAAAGGAACGGGCCTGGGGTTGGCCATCGTAAAAAAAATCATCGATGAACACCACGGCACCATTTCCATTGAAAACCGTGATCCCCACGGCGCTGTAGTACAAATTTCACTTCCTCTGGCAAGCTGAAAAAACATGGCACAGATTCTTGTTGTTGACGATGAAATCGGCATTCGGGAGCTCTTGTCGGAAATTCTTTCTGATGAAGGTCATACCGTGCGTGTCGCTGAAAATGCCACGCGGGCGCGTGAGGCCCGCATCCGGGCGCGACCTGATCTGGTGCTGCTCGATATCTGGATGCCGGACGCTGACGGCATCACCTTGCTCAAGGAGTGGGCCTCGAATGGGCAACTGACCATGCCGGTGGTGATGATGTCCGGACACGCCACCATCGATACTGCAGTCGAAGCAACGCGTATTGGTGCGCTCGATTTTCTGGAAAAGCCGATTGCACTGCAAAAGTTGCTGGCAACCGTCAAACGCGCACTTGCGCAGCAGGAAGGTCGCAACTCCAAAGTACTGAGTATCGTCGGCCTGGGCAAGTCCGCTTCACTGATTGAATTCAAGAAGCGCGTGTCCCACGCTGCCAACATCGGGCGTTCCACTATCTTGTTGCGCGGCGAACCCGGTGCCATGGCCGAGGTTTATGCCCGCGCCATGCATCAGCAGGGCATGCCGTGGATCAGCGCAACAGCGGTGTCTGCACAGTCCACGCAGGAACTCAACTTGCAGGTGGCCGGAGGCATACTCTTCATTGATGATCTGGCACACCTTTCGGCCAACCAGCTCAAGCATGTGAGCTTTGTCGCCAGTCACATCGATCGCAGCAAGGTTCGTGTGGTGTCTTTCAGCACCGAGAGTCCACGCCGCCTGATCGACGAGCGTAATTACGATCCGACGCTGGTATCGCGTTTATCGGAAGTGGTGCTGACCATTCCGCCAGTGCGCGAACATCTTGAAGATGTCCCCGACATTGCCAGCCTGATGCTGGCACAACTGGTGGACAGTCGTTTTTGCCCTCCGCGGCGTTTTGCCGGAGCGGCGCTGGCCGCAATGCAGGCCTTTACCTGGCCGGGTAATCTTGAAGACGTTGCCGCGGCCGTGCGTACGCTGGCTTCTACTGCAGGGGCGGAAGAAATCAATGCTGACGAAGTCGCTGAAGTGTTGCATCAGTTTTCAACCGAGAATGTCAGGCCGCAGCAATCGTTGATCCTCGACGGGCCGTTGCGCGAGGCTCGCGAAGCCTTCGAGCGCGCTTATTTCGAGCGCCTGCTCGACCAGGAAGGTGGCGCCATTGCACGTGTGGCGGAGAAGAGCGGCCTGGAACGCACCCATCTTTATCGAAAGCTGAAGTCCCTGGGGATTCCCACCAATCGCAAGGACGGCGCATCGTGAGTCCGCTGAGTAAAATTGGCAACCGCAATGCGGGCGAGCGCATGAAGCGTGGCCATCGGTTATTGCCAGAGTCGATGCTCCGGCTGGAACTAATGCCAGTCCGGGTGATCGAGGCATTCGCATACTTGTTACAGGGAGCAGTGACTTGAAAATCGTCATTCTCGGCGCCGGTCGGGTCGGAACCTCGGTGGCCGAGAGTCTGGTGTCCGAACAGAACGATATCACCATTGTCGACATGGATGAGGCGCGCTTGCGCGCATTGCAGGACCGTCTCGATCTGCGCACAGTGTCTGGCAGTGCGTCGCATCCGTCGGTGCTGCTGGAGGCAGGCATTGAAGATGCCGACATGATGATTGCCGTGACCCAGAGCGATGAAACAAACCTTGTCGCCTGCAGGCTGGCCGCGCAACTGTTCAACGTGCCCACGCGCATCGCCCGCATTCGCGCTGCGGAGTTTCTGGACAACCAGCGCATCCTGGGGCCGGACGGGTTTTCAGTTGACCTGTCCATCTGTCCGGAGCAGATTCTGACCGATTACATCGTCAAGCTGATCGAGTTTCCCGAGGCCCTGCAGGTTCTTGAGTTCGCCCATGGCAAGGTCAGTCTTGTCGCGGTGCGTGCCTTTCAGGGCGGGCCGCTGGTGGGGCACCAGTTGCAGGACCTGCGCAAGCACATGCCCAAGCTGGAGGCGCGCGTCGCGGCGATTTTCCGGGAAGACCGCCCCATCGTGCCCGAGGGCAATACGGTGATTGAAGTGGGCGACGAAGTGTTCTGTCTGGCCGCGACCGAGGATATCCGTTATGTGATGCGCGAATTACGGCGCATGGACAAGCCGGTGCGCCGGGTCATGATTGCCGGTGGCGGCAATATCGGACTGCGCCTGGCCGAGGCCCTTGATCGTGACTACCTGGTCAAGATCATCGAGTATGACAAGCGTCGCTGCGAAGTGCTGGCGCGGCGACTGGACAAGGCGCTGGTGCTCAATGGCGACGTGACCGATGAAAGTTTGCTTGAAACGGAGAATGTCTCGGAGATGGACATCTTCATTGCCGTCACCAACGATGACGAGAGCAACATCATGTCCAGCCTGCTCGCCAAGCGCATGGGCGCACGTCGCGTGGTCTCGCTGATCAACAGGCGCGCCTACGTCGATTTGCTGCAGGCGGGCAGCATCGACATCGCCATTTCACCAGCACAGGCCACCATCGGCACCTTGCTCGCCCATGTACGCCGCGGCGATGTGAGCCAGGTGCATAGTTTGCGCCGTGGTGCCGCCGAAGCCATTGAGGCCATCGTGCACGGGGATTCGGAGTCCTGCAAACTGGTTGGCCGGCGACTGGATGAACTCGAGTTGCCCAAAGGCACCACCATTGGCGCCATTGTGCGCGGAGACGAAGTCATCATGGCCCACCACGATACGGTGATCAAGGCCGAGGATCACGTCATCATTTTCGTTACCGACAAGAAAGTCTTGCCCAAGGTTGAAAAGCTGTTCCAGGTCGGCGTGGGGTTCCTGTGAACACTGTCCGCGTGACCGACCAGGGCATGCTTGACGCTGGCAAAGGCGACTGATGGTCCGCGTCCTTCCGGTTCTCTATGTTCTTGCCTTCGTGATCCTGATCCTGGCCGGGTTCATGGTAATTCCGCTATTGATATCATTATGGATAGAAGATGCCGCCACAACAGCGCATCAGAAATCAATTGGAATCACCTCTTTGGCTGGATTGGTACTCTGGGCGATAACGCGCAGGCACAAGCGGGAGTTGCAGACGCGCGATGGCTTTCTGCTGGTGTCGCTGGTGTGGACTGCGCTGCCGGCCTTTGCCACCCTGCCACTGCTGATGCAATTGCCAGGATTGTCCTTTACCGATGCTTACTTTGAAACGGTGTCGGGGCTCACCACTTCCGGCGCCACCGTGCTGACGGGCCTGGATCAACTGCCGGCATCCATCAACCTGTGGCGCGGCCTGCTGATCTGGCTGGGTGGCATGGGCATCATCGTGCTGGCGGTGGCGATCCTGCCGTTGCTGGGTGTCGGCGGCAGCCAGGTGTTCAAGGCCGAGACGCCCGGTCCGATGAAGGACAACAAGTTGACACCTCGCATCACGCAGACGGCCAAAGGGCTGTGGCTGGTGTATCTGTTCATTACTGTCGCGTGCGTACTGTCGATGAAATTGGCTGGCATGAACTGGGTGGATGCCTTTATGCACGCCTTCAGCACCATGGGCCTGGGGGGGTTCTCAACCCATGACGACAGTTTTGGCTATTTCAATTCGCCGGCCATCGAAGCCGTGACCATCGTATTCATGCTCATCGCCGGCATCAACTTTGCCACGCATTTTCTGCTGTTTCGGGGTGCCGGCCTGGGTGTGTACCGGCGCGATCCCGAAGTGCCGCTGTTTCTGGCCGTGATGGCTGTGAGCGTCGTGGGCATCGCTGTCTATCTGCTGGTGCGCGGCGCATACCCGGACTTCTGGACGGCACTGCGCTTTTCCGCTTTCAACGTTGTTTCTATCGCCACCACCACTGGATTCGCCAATACCGACTTCAACCTGTGGCCGGCATTTGCCCCGGTTTTGATGCTGTTCCTGTCGTGTTTTTCCACCTGCTCAGGGTCGACTGGCGGTGGCATCAAGATGATTCGTGCCCGCTTGATGTTTCATCAGGCATTGCGCGAGATGACCCGCATCGTGCATCCGCGCGCCCAGATTCCGGTGAAGGTGTCCGGTGTCACGGTGGAAAACAACATCATCTTTGCCGTGCTCGCCTTCATGCTGATGTATGGCGGCACCGTGATTGCGGCGACCATGCTGCTGTCGCTGTCGGACCTCGATATCGTCACCGCCTTTTCGGCAACCATCGCGTGCATCAACAACATGGGTCCCGGCCTGAACCAGGTGGGACCCGCGACCACCTATGCCGTGCTGACCGATTTTCAGACCTGGATCTGCACCATCGTCATGTTGCTCGGCCGGCTCGAGCTGTTCACGCTGGTGGTGGTATTCACGCCGTCGTTCTGGCGGCGATGACACTTACCGGGATACCCACCAATCTCATCACCGGCCAGCGCGGATCTGGCAAAAGCACGCTTATCCGCCACCTGTTGTCGCAGCGACCGGCCCGGGAGCGCTGGGCGGTGCTGGTCAATGACGTCGATGCCGTACTGCCGTCGGCGGAGGACGGCGTGTATGTCAGTGTGGTTGCCGACGGCTGCATCTGTTGTTCCGGCCAGCTTGGATTGCGTGTTGCCCTGACCCGGCTCTTGCGTAAAGCGCAGCCGCAGCGGTTGTTGATTGAGCCCTCCAGTCTTGCCCGCACACGCGAAGTGCTGCAACTGCTGCAGGACCGCTGGCTGTTGCCGGTACTGCAGATACGCGCAACGATAACGCTGCTGGCCGCATCGCAGCATGCTGGTGGTGTCATCACCGACACGCTTGATCGCGAACGCATCCGGCACGCCGATGTGGTTGCCATCAATGCCGATGCTGCCGATGCAGACCCCGTGGTCGAAGCACTGGCGCGCAGCATCACCGGAATGTCATCGCAGGCGCAGATCGTGACGCTTTGCCGTGGCCGGTTGGACAATGAATTGCTGGACCGGCCGGCAGGTGCGGCGGGTCGCGACATCAGGCCGCGCTTTTACGGTGATGGTGACTGCGGCGTCTCGGACCTGGGCAGCAAATGAATATCCTGTGGCCGGAACGTAACAAGTACTGCCGCACCCACCTCGAACTCCTCGTTGCTCAACGCGTTCAGCGGCACGCCGCTGATATCGATTGAGTATTCGATATGCGGGCCCATGTACTGCAGGCCCTTGACCGTGCCGTGCAGGGCATTGTGGTTGTCCTGCCCAATGGCTTTGTCCCTGGCTCGGATTTCCATGATTTCCGAACGCAAAACTGCGACCCGCGTTTCGCCGGCCACACCGGGCTCGGGGTTGGCCAGGCGCACGGCCGACCCGTCAGGCGCAAACCAGGCCTGCTCGCGATACACGAGTGACAGGAAGTTGGCGGCACCGATGAAGTCGGCGGTAAAGCGGCTGGCGGGACGGCGGTACAGGTCGCGCGGTTTGCCTTCTTCAATGATGCGCCCGAGGTCCATCACGATGACCCGGTCGGACATGGACAGCGCCTCGGCCTGGTCATGGGTCACATAGACCGCAGGGATGGACAACTCCTTCTGGATGCGGCTGATCTCGGCACGTGTTCGATCACGCAATCGCGCATCAAGATTGGACAGGGGCTCGTCAAACAACAATACCTTGGGCCGTCCGACAATGGCGCGTGCCAGCGCGACGCGCTGTTGCTGCCCGCCGGACAGTTCCGATGGCTGACGCTGGGCCAGCGCGGCCAGCCCGACAACATCGAGTGCCCAGGCGACCGCCTCCCGGGTATCGCGTATGCCGCGCACTTCCAGCGGGAACGCGACATTGGCTGCCACTGACATATGCGGCCAGATGGCATAGGACTGAAACACCATGCCCAGATTGCGTTCGTGCGATGCCACAAAAATGTCGTGCTCGGCATCGGAAACGACCTTGCCGTCAATTTCGATCACGCCGCCATTGGTGCGTTCAAGGCCTGCGATGCAACGCAATGTTGTGGTCTTGCCACAGCCGCTCGGTCCGAGCAGCGTAACGAATTCGCCGTCGGCCACGGAAAATGAAATACCGTGAACGATGGTTGTCGATCCGTAGATCTTTACAAGTCTGGTGACACTGATGCCCATGGTGTTCCCTGTTACTGTTTGACCGCGTTATCGGCGTTCGGGTCGGTCATGTACCGGCGCATCGGGCGCACGCGCGCCAGCCTCATGAGCAGATACATAAAGGCGAGAACCGCAACCATGCTCGTCAGCGACAGCGAACTGGCCAGACCCCAATTGGCCTGCTCAAAGAAAGACCAGATCGAGGTGGACAGTACATTGGATGATGCGGTGTAGAGCAGAACCGCCGAGGCGATCTCACGAAAAAAAGCCATGAACAACAGAAAATAGGCGCCTCTCAGCGATGGCAGTGCCAGCGGTACGAGAACACGCCTGATTCCCTGAATGCGAGTCGCGCCGGCGGTCCAGGCGGCTTCCTCGAGGCTCTTGTCGATCTGCACCAGCCGACCGCCGATGGTTTCGGTGGCATAGGACAAAAAACGCGTGATGAAGGCGATGACCAGAATGACGAGCGTGCCGTAGATCGGCAACGGAATATAGGCGTATGCCCACAGCAAACCCAGACCCAATACCACCCCGGGCACGCCAAAGGGCAGGTTCGCGGTGAAGTCCAGCGCATGATAGGCGGGAGGGCGCTGGCGCAGCGTGAAATAGCTGATGAACGATGCCAGTACCACGCCGGTCAATGCACCCAGGCCGGAGACGATCAGGGTATTCCAGAACGAATGCAGCGTGGCCCCCGATTCATACAGAAACACGTAATTGCGCAGGGTATACGCCGCTTCAATCGGGTTGGCATTGAAATACTTGATGACCGAAACATAGGCCAGGATGACGATGGGGAAAATCAAGGCGAGCGCGAGATAGCCCCAGCACAATGCATTGGCGGCCCAGCGCCAACGCCCCAGCGGAATGCTCACCAGTCGACCCGCTTTGCCGGTGGTGACGGTGAGGCGGTTGTTGCGTGCGATGCGGCGTTGCAGCCACAGCGCGACTCCGGTCAGCGCGCTGAGCGTCAGTCCAATGGACGCGGCCAGCCCGTAATCGGGTGGTGGGAAACGCACCAGCAAATATAGCTGCGTGGCAAGCACGGGTACATGGCCCGGAATGCCCATCAGCGCCGGTATGGCGAATTGTTCGATGGAAAGAATGAACGAAAGCACCAGGCTTGAGGTCAGCGAGTAACTCAGCAAGGGCAGCGTGATCCGGCGCAACACCGCGTACGGCGAAGCCCCGGAGGCGCGTGCTGCTTCTTCGTAGCTGGCATCCATGCCGATGATCGGTCCGCACATGATCAGAAAGACAAACGGAATCTGATGCAGGGCCATCACGAAGATGATGCCCGTTACCGTATAGGCATCCACTTTCCAGCCTTCCAGTCCCAACACGTCCTCGAGTACGCCGTTGATCAGGCCGCCGGGGGAGCCGATGATGATCCACGCCATGGCCAGAATGAAGGAGGGCAGAAAAAAGCTGAGACTGACCAGCGCAGTGACTGTCGATCCACCGCGAAAATCCGTGCGATGGACAATGATCGCAAGGGCGGTGCCGATCATCGCCGAGATCAGGCTGGAGGCGATGCCAATGCCGATCGTGGTGGCGAACGTTCCGACAATTCCGGGCGACGCCAGTGCGGCCCAGTTGGCCAGCGTCCATTCACCCGGCATTCCCGGCGCCGCACTGCGCAGGCTGCCATAGACCAGTGCCACCAGCGGAATCACCACCAGCAGCGCCACCAGCACGAAGGTGAGGATGTAAATGGTACCGAGCAGTCCGCCACCGCCGAACAGGGGCTCCGACGCGCTCACCCTCCCCGGCTGGTTCACCGGGGAAGATGCCGCTTGATCGGTGGCGGCCGCAGTCGAAACAGTGGTTGCGGAATGATTACTCATGTCAGAAAACGAGGGATTTACTCTCTAACAAGCTGTTGAAAAACGATTCCCGGATGGAAAAATGATCAATTTTTGCTTCTCGCTTCAGAGGGAAGCGTTTTTCAACAGCCCCTGATTCAGGGGGGCAAGGGGGACCGTGGCCCCCTTTTTTCAACACCTTGCCAACTCCGGGTTGACCTATTGGACACCAAACGTCGTGCGCCAATGATCGACGATCTGTTTTTGCTTGGCTGGCGGCGTCAGCGACAGTCCATCCACCGGCTTGGACAGCTTCGATGTAGGCGGCAAATGGGTCAGTCCCGGGAGGCCGGGCCGTGTTGCCGACAACCCGGCATAGGTCTGCAGCAGCAATTGCCCGCGACCGGACAGGATCCAGTTGCCGAACACCCTGGCTGCATTCGGATGTGGTGCCTTGGCGGCGACATACATGTAGCCTTCGGATGTGGTCGTGCCCGACTGGGGATAGACAAAACCAATGGGTGCGCCATCGGCCAGGGCAGGATTCAGCGGCAGATCGGTGAGTTCCGCGACATGCACATCGCCGCGAATGACCGCCTGGATGATGCCGCCGGAACCTTCGAAGAAGCGCACGTTGTTGGCTTTGAGTTTGGCCGCAGTGTCACCCAGTCCCAGCTTCTCCCAGTAGGCAATGATTCCCTGGATGGCTACGGAGCGCCACGGTGGATTCATGCCGACCTTGTCCTTGAAGCGCGGGTCGAACAGGTCCGACCACTCCTTGGGAACGGCATTGCCCCGGACCCGCTGGGTGTTCCAGATGATGGCTTCGCGCGCGGTCTGGATGTTGAAGAGCATGTTCTTCTTCTGGTAATTCACCGCGGGCGGATAGTTTTTCAGTTCTGGCGGCACCCAGGCGGCCATCCAGCCACCCTTCATGCCTTCGAACAGGGTTTCATCGGGAAAGGTGATCACCACATCGGCAATATGCCGGCCAGCGGAAAACTCGGTGCTGAAGCGCTGGATCAGCGGTGCGCTGCCCAGGCGGGTCATTTCAAGATTAAGCGAAGGCACTTCCTTGCGGAAATCATTGGCCAGCAGCTCGGCGCCAGCCGGGTTGAGGTTGTGATAGATGGCGACCTTGGCTTCCTTTTTGGATGCGGCCTCGATGGCTGACCATTGCGCCGCATTCTGCGCCAGGACTGGCAGCGGCAGCAGCGCCAGGCAGGTGGCCAGCGCGACAACTACGGTCTTCGTCGCAAGCATCTTTACAACCGGCATGCTCACCTCAGCCGAAGACGCAAATCGATTGTGATTGTTCATGGGATGGATCTCCTCATCATGGTTGTTTTTCTGCACGGAATGCAATTCCGTCCATTACTGCAGCAGTAGGAACAGCAAAGGTCTGTATGCCCGTGCATCCTAATGGAAAAATGCATGCGCCGGGTCACGCTGTTCGCGGGCACAGACTGCGCATCAGCTCCGATATACGCAGTTCGGCCGACGGTTTGGCGGTGATACGCCAGAATGAAGCTGCGCGCTCCGTGCCCAGGATGCTGTCCATCAGGTCATGCGCCTTGCCCTCGATATGCGCGGGCGGTACCGGCCGCGACCAACTGCCCAGCGGACCGTTGCAGCGTCGCGTGACTTCACTGCCATTGGCCAGCGTGACGGTAACATCGACATGCATGGCGTCGAAACGCCCGGGGATGTCGGGGGTCTGGCGCAGGCTGGTGCGCTCAAGCAGCGCAACGGCATCGGGCGAAAAGCGCCGCTGATCGGAAAACGAGGAGAACCTGACCTGGCCGTCCAGCAGGGCAACCGCCACACAGTACTGCAGCGAGAATTTTCCATCCAGACCGGAGTTGGGTTTCGGACGATCGATATAGGGCATGACCGGGGTGGTGATGGCTACCTTGGCGATTTGTGCATCAGCGCCAATTTCTGCTCGGCAGTCGAGCGCCGCGGTGATGACAAAATGGGTCGCATATTGCGAGGGAAACAGTTTCCAGGCCGGGCCCGGGGTGATTACACGCGGCACCACCAACGGCGCCAGCAGTGGCGCCGGATCGAATTTCTCGCCAAAATAGGCCAAGCCAAAACCTCGCGGGCTGCCCAGTGCATCCACATCCGCGGTGAATCCGCGGGAGGCCAGCAGCGCGGCCTCCAGGCCGTTGGCAGCCGAATCGCCACAATGCAATGCCTTGGTCATGGAGCCGATATTGGCCATCAGGCCGCAGGCACGTGAACCGGCAATGCCGATGGCGGCCACGGTCGCTGAAACATCGAGATCAAGCAGATCGGCACAGGCGATGGCTGCGGCAACGGGGCCGACCAGGCCGGGTGGATGCAGGGTCAGTTCGCGCGGCTCGATTTGTTGCGAAGACAGCCGCAGGCGACCCTGGGCTTCGATGCCCTTCAACAAGGCGCGTTGCAGTCTTGCACCCTGGGGAGGCGAACCGGCGGCTTCCAGCGTCTCGGCCAGCGCGAGCAAGGCCGGCAGTATTGGCGACAATGCGTGATTGGCCGGATTCCACATCGGCTCGAAGTCGAGCACGTGCATCGCCATGCCATTGATACGTGCCGCGATCTCCGGCGACGTCGCAAAGTCGCTGCCGATGACACTTGCCGCGGGTCGGCAGCCGCGCTCGCGCGCCAGTGAGCCCACCTTCTGTGGTCCGGGCTCGCCGGAACCTGCCACGGCCACGGCCAGACCATCGATCAGCAGCAGTCGTCCGATGGCATCGAGGCCTTCATTATCGGCCGGCCAGTTGTGCAACAGCGCTGCAAAATCTCTCGTCAGGGTGTCGCTCATCATCAATGCCTCTTTTTTGCCTGCGCGGGTGCGATGGCCGCCAGCAGCACATCGCGCGCCGAATGCTTGTGCAGATCGGTCACCATCACGGCCAGCGCCTTCGTTTTTGGCTCGCCCAGTATGGGCGTGGCCAACGTCAGGTATTTGTGCTGCAGGCTTTGCTGCATCAGTGGATTGAGTGGCGATCCGCTCGGGTCATTCAGTGAAAACCGCTCAAGCTTGCCACCCTCGACTTCGCAGTCCACCCAGGCAGCGAAATGCACCGGATAGAGCTTGTCGAGTTCGGGGTCATGCACGATTTCAAGGTCCTGTGCCAGCTGGGTGATCGCCGCATCGGCAATACGCGCCGGCGCGAATTGCGCCGGCAGTACCGCGCCATCGAGCAGGGCCGCCGCCACGCAGTAACGCGCGCTCATCTGTGCGTTCAGCTCGCTGCCGGCCGAGTAGTCATAGCCGCATTGCACGTCCACTACTTTGGCGAGGCCCACGCGCACGCGGCCTCCTTTGCGCCAGCGCGGCCGCAGCGCGAGCGCCGCATCAACATTGGAATGCAGGCTGCCGCAGCAGGAATAAGGTTTGAAGCTGGTGTCGGCGGCATGCCAGGTTTGGCCCAGGCCATCGGTGAGTTGGGCTGCGTCCGCCTTGTCGACAAAGGTGTTCAGCAGTCCGCCATCGGCAGCTTCGTAGATCACGGTCGGGCCGGAGAGGCCCAGTTCAGCCAATTCCGCCGCCATGATGCCCGACTGCGCCGCACGGCCCGGATGGAAACGCTTGGATGCGGTTCCGTCCGCAGTGAAGGCAAACAGCCCGCCGGATTGCGTACCGGCCAGACCCAGGGCCCAGGCGGTTCGCTCTTCATCGAGTCCCAGCAACACCGCTGCAGCGGCGGCAGCGCCAAGCGGGCCGCACACGGCAGTGAGATGCCAGCCGCGCAACCGGGCCGGGCCGGGCCCGAGGGCGAGTGCCGAACGGATCATGACTTCATAGCCGGCAGCGATGGCCGTTTCAAGGCGTTCGCCACTGGCGTCGAGCGTTTCGGCGAGTGCGAATGCGGCCGGGATCACCACCGCGCCCGGATGCAGTTTGGCGTTATGGTAATCATCGAGTTCATAGGCGTGTGCGGCCGTTCCATTGACCAGTGCCGCATCGGCCGGTCGCAGCAGGCGGGTATCGTCCTCGCCCCATAGGCGTGCACGCCGCGCGCCGGGTACCGGTGCGGCCAGCTGTGCCCAACTGCGCACGGCCTCGGTCCAGGGCTGGTCGCGACCGAACAGGGCATCGACTATCGTGTCGAGGGTGAGCCTGCGCAAGGCCTCGCGCACGGGCTGTGGCACGTCTTGATGGCGCAGTCCTGAAATCCAGGATGCCACCATGCGGGTGGTCGGGAGTGGGGTTGAGGCCATGGGTCTGGGATCCGAAACAGAGGAACAGGAATAGGAAAATTACCGCTGGAGCCCACGAGTATCCACGGGCGTGAATGCACAGTCAAACTGCGCCGGGGCGATCGACAGTCGCTGCCGATCGCCCCTGCTGGCGCGGACTACTCGGCCTTGATATTCGCCTGCTTGATGATCCTGCCGTACTGCACGATTTCGGTCTTGATCAACTCGGCGAACTGTTCCGGTGTGCTGCCGATGAGTTCATTGCCGCCCTGCACCGCCAGGCGCTCGATTACGTCGGGCAGCTTCAAGGCTTTTAGTGTTTCTGCGTGGAGTTTGTCGATGATGGTCCGTGATGTTCCGGCCGGTGCTCCCAGGCCCTGCCATGCGCTGATTTCGAAACCCTTGAGTCCGAGTTCATCCATGGTCGGGACGTCCGGCAGATGGGACGAACGACGCAATCCGGTGTAGGCAAGCGGTCGCAACTTGCCCGCCTTGAGCATGGGCATCGACGTGATCAGCGTGTCAAACAACATCGGCAACTGGCCGCCGAGCACGTCGCCCAGGGCCACCGCGCTGCCCTTGTAGGGAACGTGCGTCATGCTGGTGTTGGTGGACATGGCGAAGAATTCCCCGGCGAGGTGATTGGCAGAACCGGTGCCGGCCGAACCGTAGGCGATCGAACCGGGCTTGGCCTTGGCCATCGCAATGATGTCCTGCAGGGTCTTCGCCGGCGAAGACGAATTCACCACCAGCACATAGCCGTAATAGGTGCATTGCGAAATCGGCGCGAAATCCTTGAGCGGATCATAGGGAAGCTTGCTGTACATGCCGGGGTTGAGCACCATGGAGGTGCTCTGCAGCATGCCCAGGGTGTAGCCATCGGGGGCGGCCTTGGCCAGCAGGTCGGTGCCGATGATCAAGGCAGCGCCGGCGCGATTCTCCACCACCGCAGGCTGCCCCATCGATTCTGAAAATTTCTGCGCCATGGTGCGCACGAAGATGTCACCGGAGCCGCCGGCTGCCGCCGGGACGATCATGCGGATCGGCTTGGTGGGATAGGCTGGTGTCGTCCCCGCGGGACGAGTCTGGGCGAAGGCACCCGTGGTTATTGCGGATAGGGTGACCAGGGTGGCCAGCGCGATACGCGGTGCGTTGTGTTTCATATTCTCATCCTTTACTTGGTTGCGAGCAGCAGCTTCCAGTCGGCTGGCAGCCGTACTGCCTTGCTGATCGGGGGGCCCTGGATATGGTTATTGACGTAGCCCTTGGATTGGTTGCGGCCCCAGTCACCGGCCACGACGATGTTGATCCATTCCGGGCGCTGGAACACCGGGACTTCACGCGAGAGGTCCTCCGATTCGCCATAGCTTGCCGGCAGAAGACCTTTCTTCACCTGTTCATTGATGCTGAAGCCGGTAAGGCCGACATGCCAGGCGTATTGCTCGGCAAGGGAGGCCTTGATCTTCACGTTCCTGTGCAGATATTGCCGGATGTCGTCCTTGCTCCAGCCGTCCTTGGCAAAGACCCGAGCGATGCTGGGGCCCAGCATGATGAGGGGATGCCAGTTTGCATACACCATGCCGACCGCCGACCAATAACCGCAGGTGCGCTGTCCGATCACATCGGCGATCAGTTCGGCGTGCTCACTGGCGTTCTCGCTGCCGCTGTAAGTGGGCGCACTGATGGCGACCACGCTCTGCACCGTCACGATGTTATCGCCGGCGCGGAAGCCGCGATCGACACTATAGGGTTGCCAGCCGATGTCGGCGACGGCATCTTCATTTTCGGCGGCAGCCACCAGGAAGCTCTGGCCGATGCTGCCCTTGTCGGCGCCTTCGGGGGCATGGTGAAAGCCACCGATGTTGCGCAGGTAGAGGCGCAGGAAGCGCCCGACGCTGGTGTTGGCCTGGAAACCGGTGCGCATCACGCCCTGGCCGGA
>CANKAJ010000038.1 GCA_947479645.1 Betaproteobacteria bacterium
GCCATACCGAAGCGCTCCAGGCACCAGAAGATCAGGGTCGCCTACCTGTCTGCCGATTTTCGGGAACATGCGGGTGGGTACAACTTCGTGGGACTTTTCGAAAACCTGGATAAATCGCGCTTCGAAATTTTTGCGATTTCCTTTTCCAATGCCCCGCAAAGTGAATTCAGGACTCGTTTGATTCGTGCGTTTGACCAGTTTATCGACGTCGAAAACAAAAGTGATCGTGAAGTCGCATCGCTGATGCGAGAACTTGAAATCGACATCGCCGTGGACATCATGGGTCCTACTAGTTTCATGCGCGCGGAAATATTCGCAATGCGAGCGGCCCCAATTCAGGTCAATCAATTTGGCTGGCCCTCATGTGCTCCCTACATGGATTATATGATTTCCGACGGGATCACTATTCCTGTTGATCAACTGCCTCTTTATCGGGAAAAGATCGCCTGCCTGCCCCATACGTTCTTTCCTACCGACAACAAACGTCAAATTGCCGCACAAACGCCGTCACGAACCGAGGCCGGATTGCCGGAAAACGGGTTGGTATTTTGCTCTTTCAACGCCAGCTACAAAATCACACCAGAGGTCTTCAGCTGCTGGATGCGAATACTGAAGCAGACCGGGGACAGCGTCCTGTGGTTACGGGAGAATAATCCGATGATGGCCAGCAATCTCCGGCTTGAAGCGCAGAAGCTTGGCATCAGCCCGGATCGCCTGGTCTTTGCACCCTCGGTCAAGCTGATGAAGGATCACCTTGCGCGCCTTCGTCTTGCCGACCTCTTCCTGGACACTTTCCCGTTTACCGCTCACACGACGAGTGTCGATGCCCTGTGGTCAGGATTGCCAGTGCTGACGCGCATGGGTCAATCACCGTTGAGTCGGTTGGCAGGTAGCATTCTTTCCGCAATTGGCACGCCGGAACTGATCACCTCATCAATCGACGAATATGAACGATTGGCCGTTGAACTTGCCACCCAACCTGAGAGACTCGCTAATTTAAGGCAGCGGCTTGTTCGCAATCGCCTGACCACGCCGCTTTTTGATTCCGCGCTTTACACCAGACACGTGGAAAATGTTCTTGCACAGATGTACGAGCGTTATCAGTGCGACCTGGCACCGGAGCATATTCATGTTAAGCCGGAACAAACGCTTTAAATCCCATAGAACTTCAGGCTTGGAAGCGAGGATCAATTGACTTCTAGAATTACCATTGATCATGAATACGCAAATTAACACTTTGATTCATCACGCCATTCAATACCTGCAAAGTGGCAAGCTTCCAGATGCCGAAATATTATTGAAACGTGCATTACAGATTGAACCTGAAAACTTTGACGCTTTGAATTTATTGGGCACGACTCTGGCCCAACAGGGAAGGCTAGAAGAAAGTGCCGATATTTTATTTGAGGCGGTAAAACTCAACCCAACAAACCCTTCTGGAAATTACACGCTGGCTAATGTATTGATGCTCTTGAACGAGCACGAAAAGGCGCTTGAATTTCATGAAAATGTCTTCAAACTTGATCCCAATGGATATTGGGTAAATATCAATTATGGAATCAGTTTATCCAGATTAAACCGGCATGAAGAAGCAATTCATAAGTACAGAAAAGCAGTTGAAATCGACCCGAGTTTAGCGGAGGGATGGTCAAACCTCAGCAATTGTCTCAAGGAACTTAAGCGATTCGACGAAGCGCTTGCTTACTACGACAAGGCCATTCAACTCAATTCTAATTACGCCGAAGCCTGGTTCAATAAGGGCGTAACGCTCAATAATCTCAAACGCCATGACGAAGCGCTTGCGCACTTCGATCACGCCATTCAACTTAATCCCGAATACGCGGAAGCCTGGTCAGGCAAAGGGGTTGCGCTCAGCAATCTGGAACGCCATGATGAAGCGCTGGCGCACTACGATCGCGCCATTCAACTGATTCCCGAATACGATGAAGCCTGGTTGAACAAGGGCATCACCTTGAGTGATCTAAAACGCCATGACGAAGCGCTGGCGCACTACGATCACGCCATTCACCTCAATTCTGATTACGCAGAAGCCTGGCTCAATAAAGGCGCGACTCTTAACGTTCTCAAGCGCCATAACGAAGCCCTGGCTCACTATGATCGATCGATTCAACTGAAACCCGATTACGCTGAAGCCTGGTCTGGAAAAGGCGTCACCCTCACCGATCTCAATCGCCTTGACCAGGCGCTAGCGCACTACGATCGCGCGCTTCAACTCAATTCCGATTATGCCGAAGCGTGGTCCAACAAAGGCAATGCACTGGTCGACCTGAAGCGCTTTGATGAGGCATTAGTATGTTTTGACAAAGCGCTCGACATCAATCCTGATCTGTCTTTTGTTTATGGCACACGACTGCACGCCAAAATGCATATCTGTGATTGGAAAAATATCGAAAGTGAGTGCGTAACCTTGTACGAGAAGATTCAGCGTGGAGAATTGGTCACTCCGCCATTTCCTGTGCTGGGATTAACCGATGCAGTGGAATTGCAGGTTGCCGCCTCAAAACGTTGGATCGGGGACAAGTACCCGGAAAATTTCAATCTCGGAGCCATACCGAAACGCTCCAAGCGCCACAAGATCAGGCTGGCTTATCTGTCCGCTGATTTTCGGGAGCACCCGAGCGGATACAATTTTGTCGGACTTTTCGAGAATCTGGATAAATCGCGATTTGAAACCATCGCCATTTCACTTTCCGCTGCCCAACCGAGCGAATTTCGGGCTCGATTAGTACGCGCTTTCGATCAATTTATCGATGCTACAGACAAAAGCGATCGCGAAGTCGCAACGCTGATGCGAGACCTCGAAATCGACATTGCTGTCGATATCATGGGACCCACGCAGAATGAGCGCATCGGGGTATTCGCATTGCGAGCAGCCCCGATACAAGTGAATCAGTTTGGCTGGTCCTCGGCTACTCCGTACATGGATTACCTCATTTCGGACAGGATCACCTTTCCCGTCGCCTATCGCCAACTGTATTCGGAAAAATTTGCCTGCCTCCCCCACACGTGGTTTCCGACCGACGATAAACGCCCAATTGCCGCAAGAACACCGTCGCGAACAGAAGCCGGATTGCCGGAAAGCGGGGTGGTATTCTGCTTATTCAACGCCAGTTACAAAATCACCCCGGATGTCTTCAGCATCTGGATGCGGATTCTGAAAGAGACTGGCGCGAGCGCCGCGAGCGTTCTGTGGCTACGGGAAAATAACCCCAATATGACAAGCAATCTTCGGCTTGAAGCACAAAGGCACGGAATAAACCCGGATCGACTGATCTTTGCGCCCCCGATCAAGCTAATGGAAGATCATCTCGCGCGTCTTCGGCTTGCCGATCTGTTCCTGGATACTTTTCCATTTACCGCTCAGTCGACAAGCATCGATGCATTGTGGGCAGGATTGCCGGTGCTGACTCGCATGGGCCAGTCGCCTTTGAGTCGATTGGCAGGAAGTATTCTCCAGGCAATGGGCCTGCCGGAACTGGTCACCACCTCAGTTGAGGAATATGAAAAACTGGCCATCGAACTCGCTACCCAACCGGAACGGCTGACGCAAATAAAACAGAAGCTCGCCCAAAATCGATCAAGCATGCCGCTATTCAATACCGCGCTTTACACCAGACACATCGAAGAGGCTTACACGCAGATGTACGAGCGCTACCATTCGGGCCTGGCGCCAGACCATATCGATGTCGTGCTTTGAGTACTACTTGACCCAGCAAGGAGGCGCCCGTGATCAAAACATCCCGTTTCCCAATCGAATGCCTGCACCGTATCCGACGCTTTTTGATTCTCGCTGGCATTTTTCTTTCATGCTACCTAATTGCGCCCACCGCCCACGCAGACTACCCAGACCGCGTCATCTCGGGAATCATCCCCTTCGGTGTTGGCGGACCTTCCGACATCATTTCCCGGCTGGTGGCCACCGGCATGAGCAAGGAGTTGGGCCGGCCCATCGTCATGCTGAACAAACCCGGCGCCGGCGGCAATATCGGCATGGGCATGGTGGCGAGCTCCAAGCCGGACGGCTACACCCTGCTCTTCTGTTCCATTGCGACCACCCAGAATCCGGCGGTGTTCCGCAACATGCCCTACGATCCTCTGAAGGACCTGATGGCGGTGGCAATGTTCGGCGAATCACCCACCTTGATTGGCGTCAGTGCGACCAAGGTGCAGGCGACCTCGCTGGCCGAGTTCATCGATCTGGTGAAGAAGAATCCGGGCAAGTTCAATATTGCCGGGGCGGGCGGACAGCGCATGACCATGGAAAAATTCATGATGCAGTTCGGGCTGAATCTAGAAGTCATCAATTTTCGCAGTGCTGGCGATGCGGCAACGGCCCTCATGGGTGGCGAAGTCGATCTGCTGCTCAACAATGCCACCACGCTCACCAACGGCGCGCAAAACGGCAAGATCCGCTTGCTGGCGGTAGCCGGAAATCAGCGCACGAAGGCATTCCCCAACTTGCCCACCACCCGGGAAGCAGGATTTCCCGAATACACCGATTTCGCCTACGTCGGGCTCTACGTCAACGCCGGTACGCCCGCCGATATCGTGGTCAAGCTGTACGACGCAACCCGAAAAGCCCTGATCAGCCCGGAAGTGCAACAGCGCTTCCAGGCACTCGATTACGTCACCTCGCAAATGAATCAGCAGCAATCCGACGCGTTCTATCGCAGTGAAATTGCGCGCTGGAAGGAAGTGGCCAAAAAGGCGAATATACCGCCCGTGGACTAGACAGTCCGGCGGCCGAGGCGATTTTCACAATCGCAATACAAATCAATATCAGGGGAAACAAGAAAATGTCCACGATGACGTGTTTGTGCAGGATTGCAACGACGTTCACCAAGTCGGGCGAACTGGACGAAGCGGCCTTCCGTCAGTTCCTGCAGCGATTCATTGACGCAAAACTGGGCGTCTATCTGGCCAGCGCCGGTTCCGGCGAGGGCCATGCACTGAAGTGGGATGAACTCAAGCGCGTGTACGAGATCGGAGTGCAGGAGTGCAAGGGCAAGATTCCTGTGAACGCCAATCCACCGGAGCAACACACGGCCCGCATGGCGCGCGAGCATACGCTGCTCGCGGTTGCGGCCAATGTTGACGTCGTGAATGTCTATGGCCCGGCTTCCTGGCACGGTTTCCGGCCAACCGATCAGGAGTACATGGCTTATTACGATCAGGTATTGAGTGGTATCCATCATCCCATCGCCATCGCGCCAAACCCGGTGATTGGCTATACACCCTCCCCGGCCTCCATCGTCGCGGTCTGTGACAAGTACCATCAGGTCACTGAGGTCAATCTGAGCGGTGTCGGCACGGACTATTTCATCGAATTGAAAGGGCTGATGCGGCGCCAGGACGTTGCCATCTACGTTCCCTTTCCGGATTCCTTCAATATGCTGCAACTGGGCGGCACCGGGCTGATCTCGATGGAAGGCAACATCCTGCCAAAGACTTTCCGGCGCTTCATCGACCTTTATGAGCAGGGCAATTTCGCGGAGCAGGCCTTGATTTACTCCGATATCAATCGCTTCATCCGTTATGTGAAACGCTGGCACTCCTCCGCACCGCGCTGGCTGAAGATGGCGATGCGGGTACTGAAAATTGCCGGCGGCGAAGGCGGGCTGCGGGAGCCCTATCGCATGCCATCGGACCAGGAAGTCCAGAGTTTTACCGATGGCCTGCTACGCCTGGGGCTGCCGGAGATCGAGGCGCAGGCGCGCGCAGCCGGGCTGACGATTCCCCAGCGGTGACATGCAAGATATCGTCTACACCCGGCTGCTGGAGGCCCTGCTCAACAACCGGGAGAATTCCCGCGCGCAGTTGCTGCAGGATGTGTTCGCGCTGTACTTCTCCGGTTTCAAGCAAAAAGGGTTTTTCGTCGAGTTCGGCGCAACCAACGGCTTGTCGCTGAGCAACACTTATGCCCTCGAAAAGCACTTTGACTGGGATGGCATACTGGCCGAACCGCTACCGACCTGGCATGCCGATCTGCGGAAAAACCGGGAATGTGCAATCGACACGCGCTGCGTCTATTCGCAAAGCAATCTCAAAATGAAGTTTGTCGACGCCTTTGAGGCGCCGGAACTGTCCGGTCTGCAGAACAGCCTGCAGGCCGATCACAACCAGTCCGCCCGGGTCAACAACAGAACGTTCGAGGTCAATACGGTTTCGCTGATGGACCTGCTCGACCAGTATGCGGCGCCGGCCAGCATCGATTATCTGTCCATCGATACGGAAGGCTCTGAACTGGAAATCCTGAACGCATTCGATTTCACCCGATATCAGGTGTCAGTCCTGACCGTCGAGCACAATTATGTGGAGCCGCAAAGAGCATCGATCAAGGCCCTGCTTGAAAAGGCAGGGTTTGTGCGGGTCTGCGAAGGGGTCAGCCGCTGGGACGACTGGTATGTCCACCACCTCAATCCGGTATTGGCCGGCCCAGCGACATAACCCCCGGCATGACCACTACCGGCACCGGGCAACTCGAGTGTGTCGCGCGCTGCCCACCCTGATAGAATCACATCCCGTTCACTGCCAAGTGCCGCATCCGGCACGTTGATTAATCATGGCATTCACGAATTTCGCGCCAATCAGGCGCTGGCTGCTGGAAGCGCTTGTCGCCAGCGTTGTACTGTGCGGCCCGGCACTGGCCCAGAATGCGCCGCGCCCCATCCCCGAGGACAGTCTGCGGGGAACCATTCAGCACGCCCAGGATATGACCGTATCCATCAATGGCAAGCTGGTTCAGATCGCCCCGGGGGGCAACATACGTGACCAGAACAATTTCATCATCGTTCCCTCTGCACTTCCTCCGAATGGCGCGCTGGCCGATTACCTACTGGACGCCGACGGCCAGGTGTTCAGGGGCTGGCTGCTGACAGAGGAAGAAGCCGCCAGGCCAAAGAAGAAACCGGCCCGGTAGCGGAACGTTCAGACACCACAACCCATGGCAAAGAAACTCTATCTGCGCACCTTCGGCTGCCAGATGAATGAATACGACTCCGCACGCATGGCCGATGCCCTCAACGCAGCCGAGGGGTTCGAGCCTACACAGGATCCGGCACAGGCCGACCTGATCCTCTTCAACACCTGTTCAGTGCGGGAGAATGCCCAGGAGCGCGTTTTTCATGACTTGGGCCGCATTCGCGAACTGAAGATAGCCAATCCTGACCTGTTGATCGGCGTGGGCGGCTGCGTTGCCAGCCAGGAAGGCAGCCACATCGTGTCACGCGCACCTTATGTCGACGTGGTGTTCGGCCCGCAAACGCTGCACCGGCTGCCCGACATGCTGGCCGCGCGCCGCCGCACCGGCAAGCCGCAGGTGGATATTTCGTTTCCGGAAATCGAAAAATTCGACCGCCTGCCGCCGCCACGGGTTGAAGGTCCTTCGGCCTTTGTTTCCATCATGGAAGGCTGCAGCAAGTACTGCAGCTTCTGCGTCGTTCCCTATACCCGTGGCGAGGAAGTCTCGCGGCCATTCGAGGATGTGCTCACCGAGATTGCCGGGCTGGCCGCAGAAGGGGTGAAAGAATTTACCCTGCTCGGTCAGAACGTCAATGCCTATCGAGCCGACATCGAAAATGAGCCCGCGGATCTCGCCTTGCTGCTGGAATATGTCGCCGAAATTCCCGGCATTGAGCGCATTCGCTACACCACCTCCCACCCGAGGGAATTCTCGCAGGCACTGATCGACGTCTACACGCGCCTCCCCAAACTGGTATCGCACGTTCATCTGCCGGTTCAATCCGGATCAGATCGCGTGCTGGCCGCAATGAAAAGGGGCTACACCACGCTGGAATACAAGGCCATCGTGCGCCGCCTGCGCGCCGTGCGGCCGGACATCTGCATCACATCGGATTTCATCGTCGGCTTTCCCGGAGAAAGCGACCATGACTTCGAGGCCACCATGAAACTCATTGATGATGTGGGCTTTGACGACTCGTACTCCTTCCTGTACAGCCGGCGGCCGGGCACGCCTGCTGCGGATCTGACTGACGATACGCCTCAGCAGACGAAGATCGAGCGGCTGCGCCGACTGCAAGCCGCCATCCAGGCCAGTGCCGATGCCATCAGTCAATCGATGCTCGGGACACGGCAGCGGGTATTGGTCCACGGACTGTCAAAAAAGCACCCCGGGGATGTGGCCGGGCGCACCGACAACAATCGTGTCGTCAACTTTCCCGGGACGCCCGATCTGATTGGGCGCTTCATCGACATCAGCGTCACCCAAGTACTGACGCATACCTTGCGCGGTGAAATCGCTGCCCTCGCGCAAATTAACGTCTGACTATCCGGGCAAGAAAGCAATTGTCGAGGCTCTCGGCTAAAATGACCATCCCGCATGAAATACAGTGATTACTGATTGAAGCCTAAACCGGTCGAACTGCGCCTCACGCCGATCGACAACAAGCGCCTTGCCAACCTGTGCGGCGCTCTGGATGAAAACCTGCGCCAGATCGAAGCCGCGCTGGACATCAACATTGCCAGGCGCGCGGAACGGTTCACGCTCAAGGGCAAGCCTGACCAAACAGCGCGTGGCGTCCGGTTGATCGAGTATTTCTATGCCAGCTCCAAGCGGGCTCTGACGCTGGACGACATCCAGCTCGGGCTGGTGGAGTTCCGGCGAGCTGCTGCCGCACCCGAAAAAGTCGCCCAGGAAGCCCTCCCCTCGGAAGAACCGGCCCTGACCACGCGGCGTGCCGACCTGCGCGCGCGCACGCCACGTCAGCGCGACTACATTCGCAACGTGCTGGAACACGACATCACCTTTGCGATCGGCCCCGCCGGCACCGGCAAAACCTATCTGGCTGTTGCCTGCGCAGTGGACGCACTGGAGCGCGATACCGTCAAACGTATCGTGCTGGTGCGACCGGCGGTCGAAGCGGGCGAACGGCTGGGATTCCTGCCCGGGGATCTGGCGCAAAAGGTCGACCCCTACCTGCGGCCGCTATATGACGCACTCTATGATCTGATGGGTTTTGACAAGGTGCAGAAACTGCTTGAACGCAGCGCCATCGAACTGGCGCCCCTTGCCTATATGCGCGGGCGCACCCTCAATCATGCCTTCATCATTCTCGACGAGGCCCAGAACACCACGCCTGAGCAGATGAAAATGTTCCTGACACGCATGGGCTTTGGCTCCAAGACCGTCGTGACTGGCGATATCACCCAGGTCGACCTGCCACGCGGCGCGCGCAGCGGCCTGATCGAGGCGCGCAATTTGCTGCAGAACGTGCGCGGCATTGCCTTCTCAACCTTCCTCAGCGAAGACGTGGTACGACATCCGCTGGTTCAGCGCATCGTGGACGCCTACGAGAATGACAAAAGCGACGTCCGCTAAATCCACCAAGTCCGCCAAACATGGCGGCATGCCCGCGGTGACGCTGCAGAATGCGTCGCGCAGCCTGCGTGTGCCGGAATTGCGCAGCATCCGCCGCTGGGCCGCTGCGACGCTGCGCCTGCCGGCCTGCATCACGGTGCGAGTGGTGGGCACGGCCGAAGGATTACAACTTAATCAAGCCTGGCGCGGACGCGCCTATGCGACCAATGTGCTCAGTTTTGGCTATGGCCGCATCGACGGATGTTTGCAGGGCGATCTGGTGCTGTGCGCATCGGTCGTCGCCACCGAAGCGCGCCAGCAAAAAAAAGCACTGGCAGCACATTACGCCCATCTGATCGTGCACGGCCTGCTGCACCTGCAAGGCTATGACCATGAGCAGGATGCCGATGCGCTGCGCATGGAACGCCGGGAACGGGTGATACTCAAAGGGCTGGGCTTCCCGGACCCCTATGCCGAATCCGATGTCGCACCCAGGACCAAAATGCATTTGCCGGGCCGGCATGGATAACGACGCACACAAGCCTACCCTGTTTGAGCGGCTTTCCGCGCTGCTCATGCGCGAACCGGAGGACCGCGAGCAATTGCTGGCGCTGCTGCATGCGGCCCACGACCGCAATCTGCTCGATGCCGATGCACTGTCGATGATCGAAGGCGTGCTGCAGGTGTCGGAACTGCACGTGCGCGACATCATGGTGCCTCGCCCGCAAATGGATGTCATCGACATCAACGAGACGCCGGACGCGTTCATCCCGCTGGTCATCGCCACCGCCCACTCGCGTTTCCCGGTCGTGGACAAAAGCCGCGATGACATCATCGGCGTGCTGCTCGCCAAGGACTTGTTGCGTCATTACGCCGGCGAGGAGGAGTTCAATGTTCGCGACATGCTGCGCCCGGCCGTGTTCGTACCCGAATCCAAGCCGCTCAACGTGTTGCTGCGCGAATTCCGCGCCAGCCGCAATCACATGGCCATCGTGGTGGACGAATACGGTGGTGTCGCCGGGCTGGTGACCATTGAAGATGTGCTGGAACAGATCGTCGGCGACATCGAGGACGAACACGACTTCGATGAATCGGCGGATAACATGGTGCGCGAGGAATCGGGCACCTGGCGCGTCAAGGCGCAGACAGAGATCGCGGATTTCAACACCACCTTCGGCACCGCGTTTTCCGACGAGGACTACGACACCTTGGGCGGCCTGCTGATCAGCCGCATCGGCCGGCTTCCCAAGCGCGGCGAAGTCATGACCATCGACGGCCTGCGCTTCCAGGTCATGCGCGCCGACAGCCGCCGGTTGCACGCGGTGCAGGTGCAGATACTGCCGGACCGCACTTGAAGTTGCCGCAAGCCTCCACGACAAATCCGGCGACAAGACCGTCGACAAAACTGGCGACGATGCTGGCCAGACCTTCCGTGGCGCTGGCAATGACAATGGCAACACTGGCAGGTGTCGCCGCAGTTGGCGGTTTTGAGCCGGTCAGTCTTGCGCCGCTCACCATCATCGCAATCGCCGTGCTGGCCCTGCTGTGGCGCCAGACGGCAATCCCGCAACTCGCCACCTGGCTCGGCTTCGCTTTCGGAGTGGGGTTCTTCGGCGCGGGCGTGTCCTGGGTCTACGTGAGTCTGCACGACTTCGGGATGATGCCGGCACCGCTGGCGGCATTGGCAACCGCACTCTTCTGCGCTTTCCTGGCGCTGTTTCCGGCCGCAGTCGGCTTCATGCAGGCGCGCCTGCGTGCCGGCCATGCCTGCACGCTGCTGCTCGCCATGCCCTCGCTGTGGGTGCTGCTGGAATGGTTGCGCGGTTGGATCTTCACCGGCTTTCCGTGGCTGTCGATTGGCTATTCCCAGACCGATACGCCACTGGCCGGGTTTGCACCGATTGCCGGCGTCTTCGGCATGTCACTGGCGACAGCCCTGTCCGGCGGACTGCTGGCCCTGGCACTCAGCGGTGGGCGGGCCCTGCGAATTGCAGCCACCGGCGGGCTCATCGCATTATTCGCGTTGGGCTGGGGATTGCAGCAACTGGCCTGGACCAACCCCAGCGGTGCGCCGATCACCGTCGCCCTGGCGCAAGGCAATGTTCCGCAAAGCCTGAAATTCGAGGAAGGGCGCTACGCCACCACATTGGAAACCTATCGCAAGCTGGTTGAGCGCAGCACGGCACGACTGGTGGTGCTTCCGGAAACCGCGATACCGCGATTTCTGGATACAGTCAGTCCGGAATATCTGCATTCGCTGGCAGGCAGTCTGCGCGCGCGCGGCGCGGACTTGCTGCTGGGAGCACCGCTGCGCAGTCGCGGCGGCGCCTACTACAACAGCATGGTGAACATCGGTGTGTCGCCACCGCAGGTCTACAGCAAGCGTCATCTGGTGCCCTTCGGCGAATTTGTCCCCCCCGGATTCGACTGGGTACTGCAGATCCTGCGCATACCGCTGTCGGACTTCGATCGCGGCCGCGCCGATCAGCAACCCTTCGCGCTGGGCGACAATCTGCTGGTGG
The DNA here is from genome assembly GCA_947479645.1 of Betaproteobacteria bacterium. Lineage (GTDB taxonomy): Bacteria > Pseudomonadota > Gammaproteobacteria > Burkholderiales > SG8-39 > CAIYPG01. The sequence continues at coordinate 11,860 of CANKAJ010000038.1, forward strand.
CCGTCAATATCTGTTACGAAGACGCCTTTGGCGAAGAAATCGCCCGCCAACTGCCGCAGGCAACACTGCTGGTGAACGCCAGCAATGTTGCCTGGTTCGGCAATTCGCTGGCGCCGGCACAGCACCTGCAAATCTCGCGCGTGCGCGCCATGGAGACCGGCCGTGCCATGCTGCGAGCCACCAATACCGGTGAAACAGCCATCATCGATGAGCGCGGCCAGGTGACCGCTCGCCTGCCCCCTTTCACCGAAGGGCTGTTGCAGGGCACGGCACAACCTTTCAGCGGCGCGACATTGTTCGTTCGCCTGGGCGACAAGCTGGCGCTGGCGCTGTGCCTGGTCATGTGCATTGCCGCAGGCGTTGTCAGCCTGGTCAGGACGTGGCGCCGCAACGCAGCCTGAATCGGCGTTTATCAACCAGACATCGCCCAGTCCCCCCCCATTGCAGCGCGGAAAGCCAGTAAAATTCGCGCTTTACACGCAGTCACATGCGCGTGTTCACACCCCTACTCAGTCAATCGGCAATATCCATGCTCACCTTTCAGGAACTGATACTGCGGCTGCAGGATTACTGGAATCGCCAGGGATGCACCCTGCTCCAGCCCTACGACATGGAGGTCGGCGCCGGCACCTCGCACACGGCCACCTTTTTGCGTGCCATCGGCCCGGAACCCTGGCGTGCCGCCTACGTGCAGCCCTCGCGCCGCCCCAAGGACGGCCGCTACGGCGAGAACCCCAATCGCATGCAGCACTACTATCAGTATCAGGTGGTGCTCAAGCCATCACCACCGGACATCATCGACCTGTATCTGGGCTCGCTGGCGGAAATCGGTCTGGACCTGCAGCAAAACGACGTGCGCTTCGTCGAGGACAACTGGGAAAACCCCACGCTGGGCGCCTGGGGCCTGGGCTGGGAAGTGTGGCTCAACGGCATGGAAGTCACGCAGTTCACCTACTTTCAGCAAGTCGGCGGGCTGGACTGCAAGCCCATCACCGGTGAAATCACCTACGGCATCGAGCGCCTGGCCATGTATCTGCAGCAGAAGGAAAACGTTTTTGATCTTGAATGGACGTCTGGAGTGACTTACCGGGATGTTTATTATCAAAATGAGGTTGAGCAATCCGCCTACAACTTCGAGTTCTCGGATGCGTCCATGCTGTTCCGGCACTTCGCCGACCACGAAACCGAAGCCAAACGCCTGATGCAGGCAAAACTGGCGCTGCCCGCCTACGAGAAAGTGCTGAAAGCCGCGCATACCTTCAACCTGCTGGATGCGCGCGGCGCGATCTCGGTAACCGAGCGTGCTGCCTACATCGGCCGCATCCGCAATCTCGCGCGCGGCGTATCGCAGTCCTACTTCGACTCGCGCGTGCGCGCCGGCTTTCCGATGTGCCGTCCGGGCGCGCTGGAACATCTGGGCATCAAGCTGGATGACCTGAAGGCCGACCTGCAGAAGCGGGAAGCAGCATGAGCGCGAACCTGCTGGTCGAGTTGTTCACGGAAGAGCTGCCGCCGCATGCCCTGAAACAACTGGGTGACGCTTTTGCCGCAGGCATACTTGGCGGGCTCAAGGCAAAGGGCCTGGCGCCAGCAGAGGCGCAAGCGCAGTCGTTTGTGACGCCGCGACGCCTTGCTGTTCGGATTTCCTCTGTGCTGGCGTCCGCTCCAGAACGCACGGAAACGAAAAAACTGATGCCGGCCAAGGTTGCCTTTGACGCCGCCGGCAAACCCACGCCGGCACTCCTGAAGCGCCTGGAAAAGGAAGGCGCATCCGCAGCGCAATTGCAGCGCGCCGTTGAAGGCAATGCCGAGTACGTATTCCTGACGCAGACCATTGCCGGTGCCGGCCTGGTCGACGGTTTGCAGGCCGTCCTCAATGAAGTCCTGACCAGGCTGCCCATCCCCAAGGTAATGAGCTACCAGCTCGCCGACGGCACCACCACGGTCTCGTTTGTGCGTCCGGTGCATGGGCTGGTGGCATTGCACGGCGAGGACATCGTGCCGGTAACAGTGCTCGGTCTGGACGCCGGGCGCATCACGCATGGGCATCGCTTTCAGGGTGAGCGTGAAATCTCGCTGACCAATGCAACCGAATACGAGCAGCAACTGAAGACCAAAGGCGGCGTCATCGCCGACTTCGATCAGCGCCGTGGCAACATCGAAAAGCAGTTGCGCGACAAGGCCGCAGCGCTCGCCAGTTCACTCGGGCCCGAGGACGGCGTCGCACCGCTGCTGGACGAAGTCACCGCACTGGTCGAGATGCCCACCGTCTACGTTGGTGAGTTCGAGCCGGACTTTCTGGTTGTACCGCAGGAATGCCTGATCCTGACCATGCGCGCCAACCAGAAATATTTCCCGCTGTTCGATAGCGCCGGCAAGCTGACCAACCAGTTCCTGATCGTCAGCAACATGCGCCTGGCCAATCCCGCAAACATCGTCGAGGGCAATCAACGCGTGGTGCGACCGCGCCTGGCCGATGCCCGCTTCTTTTTCGAGACGGACAAAAAGACGAAACTGCAAGCGCGCGTGCCACAGCTGGCATCGGTTACTTATCACAACAAGCTCGGCAGCCAGCTTGAGCGCGTCGAGCGTGTGCGCAAGCTCGCCGCAGTCATTGCCAGAACGATCGGCGCCGACGAAAAGCTCGCCGAGCGCGCGGCGCTGCTCGCCAAGGCCGACCTGGTCACGAATATGGTCGGTGAATTTCCCGAACTACAGGGAACCATGGGGCGCTATTACGCGCTGGCCGATGGCGAAGATGCGCTGGTGGCCGAAGCCATCGGGGATCAGTACCGCATCCGCTTCGAGGACGATCACAGCCAGGGCAATCTGGTCAGCATGAGCCTGTTTATCGCCGACCGCACTGAAACGCTGGTCGGCATCTGGGGCATCGGCCTGCAACCCACCGGTGACAAGGATCCTTTCGCCCTGCGTCGTGCAGCACTGGGCGTGATCAGCGCGTTCAACTTGCTGGGTGCGGCGGCGCAGGCAGCCAGGCGACCCCTCACGCTTCGCCTTGAAGACTTGCTCGCGCACAGCGAAGCGCTGTTCAAAGCCGGCACCATTGCTGCCGATAGCCTGCCGGCCCTGCTGAATTTCGTCTATGAACGATATCGCAATCAGCTGGCCACGGTGTTTGACCGGAATGCCGTCGACGCGGTCGCCGCCCTGAAGCCGCCGTTGCACGAAATGGAGCAACGCGTGCTTGCAGTCGTTGAGTTTGGAAAATTGCCTGCCGCCGCATCCCTGGCGGCGGCCAACAAGCGAACTGGCAACATCCTGAAGAAGGCGGACGGCGCTTCGGCCACGGTTGATGCCCTGCTGTTGGTCGAGCCCGCCGAAAAAGCACTCGCCGAGGTCATTGCACAATTGCGGCCGGGGCTGGAGCAACGCTTCGCCGCTGCCGATTATGCCGGCACGCTGACGCTGCTGGCTGAGGCACGGGAATCCGTCGATGCGTTCTTCAATGACGTAATGGTCATGGCCGAGGATCCCGGGCTGCGCGCCAACCGGATCGCATTGCTGCGCGACCTGCACAGCCTCATGAACCGGGTCGCCGATATATCGAAGCTATCAACATGATCATAAATTTTGTTCAGATACTTTATTTACCGTGACTAAAATATGAAACTGATCATTTTAGATCGTGACGGCGTGATCAACTTCGATAGCGACCAGTACATCAAGTCGCCCGACGAGTGGAAGCCCATTCCGGGCAGCCTGGAGGCCATTTCGCGATTGACACAAAACGGCTGGCGCATCGTGGTCGCCACCAATCAGGCCGGGATTGGCCGGGGCCTCTTTGACATGGCGGCGTTGAATGCCATGCACAGCAAGATGCACCGCGCCGTCAATCAGGCCGGCGGCCGCATTGAAGCGGTGTTCTATTGCCCCGACACAGACGCCTCGAAGTCGTTTTGCCGCAAGCCCAATCCGGGCATGCTCCTCGCCATCAGCGAGCGTTACAACGTTGCATTGGACGAAGTGCCCCTGGTTGGCGACAGCCTGCGCGACCTGCAGGCAGCCCAGACGGCTGGCGCGCAGCCCATGCTGGTCATGACCGGCAAGGGCAAGAAGACACTCGCCGAAGGCGGATTTCCCGCCAATACGAGCGTTCACGCGGACCTCGCCGCGGTGTCACAGGTGTTGTGCGGGTGAACCTCCTGCGTTCGCTGTTGTTTGCGCTGGGGTTGCTGCTGCTTACACCGCCATTCTCGCTGATTGCGCTGGCGACATTTCCGCTGCCGCCGCTCACCCGTTACCGCATCATTACCGGATGGGGGCGTATCGTCATGTGGATGACGCGTGAGGTGCTCGGCATTCATTACCGCGTCGAAGGACTGGAGAATCTGCGCGGGCAACCCGCCGTCATCCTGTCCAAGCACCAGTCAGCGTGGGAGACGATCGCCTTTCAGAGCATCCTGCCGCCGCATGTGCTGGTGCTCAAACGCGAGTTGCTGTGGATACCGTTCTTCGGCTGGGGCCTGGCGCTGATGAGCCCGATTGCCATCAACCGGTCCAGGGGCATACGCGCGCTCAAGCAAATGGCCGAAAACGGCAAGACGCGCCTCACGCAGGGATTCTGGGTCGTCATTTTCCCCGAAGGCACCCGAACAGCGCCCGGCAAACGCGGCAAATATCATATTGGTGGAGCATGGCTGGCCGAACGCATTCAGTCGCCGGTGGTGCCGATCGCGCACAATGCCGGACTGTGCTGGCCGCGCAATGCGTTCATCAAGCGCCCGGGAATGATCACCGTGCAGATCGGTCCGGCCATCAATCCCGAAGGACTCACAGCAGACGCCCTGAATGCGAAAGTCGAAGGCTGGATCGAGTCACGCATGGAGTCGCTCTGCCCAAAATGAAATCCGCGGCGAAAACCGAGGTCACGACTGCATTAACGACCGGCGCGCGCGCGCTGAACTCGGCGGCGCTGCGGCAGATCGATCTGGAAGTCCAGCCTGTCACCTATCGCCTGATACGCTCCCAGCGGCGCACCATTGCCATTCACATCAGGCCAACCGGCATCGAGGCCCGCGCACCGCACCGCGCCTCCATCGCGCAAGTGGAAGGCTTCATGCGCCAGAAGCAGCACTGGATTCTGGAGCGCCTGGCCGACATGCAGGAAATTCGCCCGTTCCAGTGGGAGAGTGGCGCCCGCCTGCCTCTGCTCGGCACGGAGGTGTCACTGGTGGATGCGCCGGAGAAGACCGGCATCGTGCTTGAAAACAACGCCCTCCTCATCGGCAAACCGGGGCGCGGCCGGCAACACGAGTGGCGAGCGCGCGTCATCAAGTGGCTGCGCACGCAGGCGTTGCTGCTGTATTCGGAACGCGCGGCGCAATTGGCCGAGCAACTGGATGTCGTTATGCCCGAAGTGAATCTCTCCAACGCAGTGGCCCGCTGGGGCAGTTGCACGCGTCACCATTGCGGTTACCGTGTGCGATTGCATTGGAAGCTCTACCTGCTGCCCAGTCATCTGATTGACTATGTGATCACGCACGAGCTGGCCCATATCCGCGAGCTCAATCACTCTGCGCGCTTCTGGTCAGTGGTCGCACAGGTGTGCCCCGATTACGCGATGCTGCGCCGCGAACTGAACCGGCTAGGGCGGGGATTGCCCATCCTGTAATACGGCGAATCGATCCTTATCTTCTGGAGAACACCATGCGCATATTGCACACCATGCTCAGAGTCGGCGATCTGGAGCGATCCATCCGTTTCTATACTGAAGTTCTGGGCATGCGGCTGTTGCGCCGCAGCGACTACCCGGACGGGAAATTCACCCTGGCCTTCCTGGGCTATGGCGAGGAATCCGCGACTGCCGTGATCGAACTCACCTACAACTGGGGCGTTACCCAATACGAGCTGGGCACCGCGTTCGGCCATATCGCCATTGCAGTCGAGGATGCCGCCCAGGCCTGTGATGCGGTGACACAGCGAGGCGGCAAGGTAACGCGCCCGGCCGGCCCGATGAAGCACGGCACTTCGGTCATTGCCTTTGTCGAAGACCCGGACGGTTACAAGATCGAGTTTATCCAGCGCAAATCGGGCTAGGCCCTTCCAGCCTATGCCTGCCTAGCCGGGGGGTGCGCCTCACGCATGCCTTACATGTGCTCCGGGTTGGCGCTTGCGTCGCTGCACGCGTCTGCGATCGCGGCATAGTCGGCTGCCGACAGGTTCTCCGGGCGCAATCCCGCATCAATGCCAAGACGCTCCAAGACGGCGGGATCCACCAGGCCCGCCAGCGCATTGCGCAGGGTCTTGCGCCGCTTGGTAAACGCCATGCCGACAACCTGTGCAAACCTTGCAGCATCGCGCGGAGCACCCCGGGCGGCCCGCTCCGCTGCCGTCAGCGGCCGCAGACGGACCACGGCCGACTGCACTTTCGGAATCGGGTGGAAGGCCGTCGGCGGCACGCCAAACAGATGATGCATGTCAAAACGCACCTGCAGCATGATCGAAAGACGGCCATAGGCGGGAGTTGATGGCGCCGCCACCATGCGCTCGACCACTTCGTGCTGCAGCATGAAATGCAGGTCAGTGCAGTGCTCCGCAAAATCCGCCAGATGAAAGAGCAGGGGCGTGGATATGTTGTAGGGCAGATTGCCGATGATGCGCAGCGGCCCGGGCAGCGCCGCAAAATTGAATTTCAGCGCATCGCCTTGATGCAGCGTGAGCCGCTCTGGCGCAAAGCGCCCAGCCAGGGCCGTGCACAGGTCGCGATCCACCTCGACCGCATCAAGATGTGCCACCCGCTCCAGCAAGGGTGCGGTCAGCGCGCCCTCACCAGGGCCGATTTCGACCAGCCTGTCCTGCGGCGCCGGGTCGATTGCCGCGACAATCTGACGCACGACGCCACCGTCCACCAGGAAGTTCTGTCCAAAACGCTTGCGGGGTCGATGGCTCAACGCGCGTCCGCTGCCGGCGCAACTGCTCGGGCCCTCTTCGCTTTGGCCATGCCAATGGCCATGTCCACAGCGGCAATCAGGCTGCCCGGATCAGCGCCGCCCTTGCCGGCCAGATCCAGCGCCGTGCCGTGATCAACCGAAGTGCGGATAAAGGGCAAGCCCAGCGTGACATTGACGCCACCACCGAAACTGGCGTATTTCAGTACGGGCAGCCCCTGGTCGTGATACATCGCCAGCACGCAGTCGGCACCGACAAGCCGCGAGGGCACGAACAGCGTATCGGCCGGGATCGGTCCCTCCAGCTGCCAGCCACGCTCACGCAATCGATTCAGCACCGGCGTAATCACTTCAATTTCCTCGCGTCCCATATGTCCGCCTTCCCCACTGTGCGGATTCAATCCGGCGACCAGCACCCTGGGTTGGGCAAGCCCGAAACTCTGCTTCAGATCGGCAACGAGTATTTCCAGTGTTTGCTCCAAGTGCGCCTGCGTTACCGCCGCGGCCACACCCGACAGGGGAAGGTGGGTCGTCACGAGGGCCACACGCATCCCGCCGCCAACCAGCATCATCACCACCGATACGCCAGCCTTCTCGGCCAGAAACTCGGTATGGCCGGTAAACGGAATCCCGGCATCATTGATGACCCCCTTGTGCACCGGTGCGGTGACCATGGCGGCGTAGGCCCCAGACTGGCAACCGGATGCGGCCTGCTCCAGTATCGCCAGAACATAGGCTGCATTGGCCGGGTCCAGGGTGCCGCTGCGACACGGATGAACCAATGGGATATGCACAACATCCAACACGCCGGCTTTCGGTGTATTGCCGGCCTGGAAATCGCGCAATTGAACATTCAGGTTGAGTTCCCTGGCCCTGTCCGCCAGGAGATCTCGGTCGCCGATCACGGCGAGATGCGCCGCAAAACCATGCGCTGCCATGGCCAGACAGACATCGGGACCGATGCCGGCAGGCTCACCTGAGGTCAGCGCGATGACAGGCGGATTTTGTTCAGTTGGCATGGCGTCAGGGACCGTGCCTGCCGGGTGGGACTGCCGCGTATCTCGCTTCACGCCATGTCCTCTGGTTAACGCTCTTCCGTGCGGTACTCCACGTAGGCTCGGTCGCGCAACTGCCGCAACCATTCCTGATAAGCCTCATCGCTTTTGCGGTCGCGCAGCACCTTGCGTGCATCCTGCCGCTTGCGATCCGATGCGATGTCCGCCATCCGGCGTTCCTGCACCTGGATCAGATGCCATCCAAACTGGCTCTTGACCGGCTCGCTCAGTTCGCCAATCTTGAGTCCGCGCATGGCCCTTTCGAATTCGGGCACGGTATCACCGGGATATATCCAGCCAAGATCGCCGCCGCGGGCAGCCGAACCGTCATCGGAATTGAGCCGCGCCAGCTCCGCAAAATCGACGCCATTGACAATGCGTTCACGCAGATTCGTCAACTTGCGTTGCGCTTCGGACTCGCTCACCAGTTCATTGACGCGCAGCAGAATATGCCGCACACGCGACTGTTCAACCATGGCAGCAGCGCCTGTTCCACGCTTGTCGTTGAGCTTTAACAGATGGAAGCCCGCGGGGCTGCGCAACACCTCGCTCAATTCGCCCGGCTTCATTTTGACCAATGCCTGCGCAAACAACTCAGGCAGCCTGTCCTGACCGCGCCAGCCCATGTCTCCGCCGGTGAGCGCCTCGGGCGCATCGGAAAATGCAGCGGACACCTGACTGAAATCGGCACCGCCGCGGGCGCGCTTCAACGCCTCTTCAACGCGCGCGCGCTGGCGTACGATCTGTTCGGGACTGGCCTGCTCAGGCAGGCGCACCAGAATATGGGCAAAGTTGTATTCATCGGATCCGGTCTTGTTGGTCTGCTCATCGGCAAGATAGAGGTCGACTTCGCTGTCAGAGACAGTGATGCGATTCTCGACTTCCCGGTCACGCAGCCTGGAAATCATGATCTCGGAGCGAAGCTCCTCGCGAAACCTGTCAAAACGAATGCCTTCCCGGGCCAGCGCTGCGCGAAACTCCGACAGCGACAGGTTATTACTCGTAGCCACCCTGGTCACCGCCTGATCAAGTTGCAGGTCGTCCACACGCAATGCGGTATCACTCGCATATTGCAATTGCACGCGCTCCGTAATGATGCGTTCCAGCACCTGGCGCTCCAGCATGTCGCGATCTGGCGGCGTTGTATTGCGGAACTGCAACTCCTGCATCACCCGCTGCAGTCGTTCGCGCAATTCGATTTGCGTAACCACTTCATTATTGACAATGGCAACGATGCGATCGACCAGGGCAATTGGCGTTCGCCTTGACGTATTCGGGGAGGAAGCCTGCCCCCAGGAGGACGCTGCGCAAAGCAGGCCTGCCAATGCAAACACGACGGCAGCCAAGCCATGCGCCGCTCGGCGTAAATCAGGATTTGCGATCATTGTCATTCTGGATTTGGCTCGAATATGCATCACTATGGGCTGTCATCAGTGGGTACGCTCACCCGACGCCGTCTGGCACCGGGATCGGACCGTTGGTTCAATTAAAAAAATCAAATGTCTGATTGGCAGAAGGCGCCTGATTCAGGCGGGAATAACCCGGAATATTCCGCTTTAGCGTCTCAAGGGGGTTTGACCCGATGCGCGAGAACCCGTTCAATTCAAGCTGCAGGAACACCGCATTGGTCGTCTGCCCGGTCGCGGTCGCAAATCGCTGCAATACAACCCGCCCGATCCAGCAGTCGCCATTATATTCCAACCCGCCCAGGGACTCGATCACGCGACTGTCCTTCAGCGAATAATTGTAACGGCCTATGCCATACCAGCCGCCACCCAGCGGCCATTGGCCCGAAACGTCCATCTGACCAAACTGGTCACGCAAATAGCGATAGGACAGGTTCAGCGTCTTGAATGGTTCCGGCTGATAGCGTGTCGATACCGTGACCCGCTCGGTGCGGTCCACGCGCGCGTTGTATTGCAGCGCCGTCTCGGCAGTCCATTTTGGTGCAATACGCCCGGACAAAGCCGCCAGCCAATCCGACGCCTTGTAGGTCCGCGGTATATCCGTCGGATTGAGCGTGACCTGCTGATTGTTGAAATAATAGCGCTGGCCCAGCGTTGCCTTGATCGCTTCCTGCCCCGATCCTGGCGCCAGCAGCCGGGTCGTCATCGCCAGCGTCAGCTGATTGGCGTCATTGATGCGATCACCGCCGACAAAGCTGTTCTCGGAAAAAATCTGCGCATAGTTGAAGTCCGCGACGGCCGTGTCAAACAGGGGAATGGCATTCTGGTTCTTGTAGGGAACGCGCAGGTAATAGGCACGCGGTTCCAGCGTCTGGGTAAACGCGGTGCCGGCCAGGCTTGTCTGACGCTCGAAAACCAGTCCACCGTCCAGCGTGAAGACGGGAATGGCACGGCTGATGCTATCCGGGGTGCCGGCCGGAGTGCGATCAAGCATGTATTTGGTGGAGTGCAAACCCAGCTTCGGTGTCACAAAACCGCCCGCTGTCAGCAATGGCATGGACACACTCGGGTACGCCGTAAAGCGCCGTCCGATGACGTTGGTCGGGTGAGCGAAATCGACATACTCACCCGCCACAGCGACATCCAGGCCCTGCACGTCCTGCCGCAGCGCGTTCAAGGTCAATTGCGGGGCGCGCGCATAGGGAGACACGACCGGACTGTTGGGATCCTGCAGCGTCTGGAAGCGCTGTACACGCGCAACCGCGCTATAGGTCCCGCTGCCCCACCAGTTGTCGTTGTATCCGACAAAACCGTCGCGAAGCAGGTTGGTCTGGGCCGTCAGGTTGATGCGGCTGCTCAAGTCACGGAAATAACTGTCATCACTGACCTTGTTGATATTGAGGCCGCCGACCATTTTGCCGCTGTAATAGGCATGATTCAGCGTCAGTGCCGACCGCTGGGTGTGGATAACCTTGTCATTGGGCAGCGCTTCAAACCGGAATTCACCCGCGTAAGTCGGCTCAAGATAACGCAACTGCCCGTTCAACTGCGCTCCGCGCTTTTGCATGTAACGCCCGGTCAGGGTGAAGTCCATGTTCGGGGCGATATTGAAATAATAGGGAACCGATACTTCCATCCCGCCCTGGCTGGTGCTGCCCACACCGGCGGGCAGCACGCCGGATTTTCGGTTGTCATTCAGCGCGAAGTTGAGCCACGGCGTGTACAGGATCGTCTGATCAAGAAAAATGATCCTGGCGCCATTCGCAGTGCCGATCTCTCGGGTCATGTCCAGTTGCAGTTCGTCGGCCTGCGCATACCAACCGCTGCTGCCGGGCTTGCAGGTAGTGAAATCCGCATCCTTCAGCCGCAGTTGATCCTCGCCTTCAAATATCAGCGAGGCGGCACGGCCGTGACCAGGCGATGCGCTCACCAGGCTGCTCGCCTTGCGACGCGGCAGCAACGTATATTCGAGATTCTCGAATTCACCGGTCCCATCACGGCTGCGGTATCTCAGGCTGGTCCCTGTGACCACATCACCATCGCGCTCGATCCGCACATTACCGGTCGCCAGTACTTCCTCGGTCTGACTGAAATAGCGCAGCGTATCGGCCCCGACAAAAATATTGCCCTTGCGGATCTCGGCCTTGCCCGTCGCCACCACTTCCTTGTCGGAACTACCTTCGATGCGATCGGCACTGATATAGGCGGGCGGCTTCAGACCCGGCCCCCCACTGCCCGACGACAAGGTTACCGAACTGCCGGAAGGCGGTGGTTTCAGTCCTGTGGAGGGCACTGCATCCGCACACAATCCGCTCAGCGGATGAATAAGCAGCACGGACGCCAGCGCCACGGGGCGCAAACAATTAGACATGACCTGGAACAATGGAATTGTTATTTGAAGTGAGGTGCTAAAATCGCACAATTCGCAAACAATGGCAATCATTAGCGTGACTGATCAGTCGGCGGGGCAGAACGCGCAGAATCTGTCGGGCCTTTCCGACCCATCCGGAGCCAATACGCCAGACGCAATGGGCGATCGCCTCGGCCTTTTGCAGGAGTGGGTCGCCCGGACGCTCGGCCATCGCGCCTGGCGCATCGCCCCGGCATCCAATGACGCCAGTTTCAGGCGTTACTTCCGCATCAGTCAGGAATCCGCATCCACTGGTTCTCCCGCGACGCTGATCGTCATGGACGCGCCGCCGGACAAGGAAGATTGCCGGCCGTTCATCCGCGTGGCTCAATTGTTTCACGCAGCCGGTGCGCACGTTCCGACTGTCATTGCCGAGAACCTGGAACAGGGATTTCTGCTGCTTTCCGACCTTGGCGACACGACCTACCTTGCCGCGCTGGGAAATCCCGACAGTCACAGCGCAAAACCGGCCAATGACAGCGCCGACCGACTTTACCGCGACGCCATTGCGGCATTGATTTCGATACAAACCAGCAGCCGTCAAGGTGAATTACCCGATTATGACCGCGCACTGCTGGAACGGGAATTGCAATTGTTTCCGGATTGGTATATCGCAAAGCAGCTCGGACTGACCCTGAGTGCCGCCCAGCACACGTTATTGCGACAAGGCTTTGACGCCATCCTGGACAATAACCTGGCCCAGCCGCGCGTCTTCGTGCATCGCGACTACCATTGCCGCAATCTGATGGTCTGCACTCAGGCCAATCCGGGCGTTCTGGATTTTCAGGACGCCGTGCATGGCCCCATTACCTATGACCTGGTCTCCCTGCTTCGCGATGCCTATATTGCCTGGCCCGAAGAACGCGTCATCGACTGGTGCGTTCGCTACTGGGAGACAGCGCGCAAGGCTGCGCTACCGGTCAGCGGCGACTTCAGCGAGTTTTATCGCGACTTCGAATGGATGGGCGCGCAACGCCAGATCAAGGTGATCGGAATTTTTGCGCGGCTGTGCCACCGTGACGGCAAGACGGCGTACTTGAACGACCAGCCGCTGGTCATGGCCTATCTGCGGCGCACCTGCCTGCGCTACCGTGAACTGGCGCCCCTGGCGCGCCTGCTGGACCAGATCGCCCCGCTGGAAAAAAGCACCGGTTACACGTTCTGACAGACTGCTGACTGACATGAAAGCCATGATTCTGGCTGCCGGTCGTGGCGAGCGCATGCGTCCATTGACCGACAGCACGCCCAAACCCCTGCTGAAGGTACAGGGAATGTCCTTGATCGAACGTCTGATCGGCGCTCTGGTGGGCGCGGGCATTTGCGACCTGATCATCAACCATGCTCATCTGGGCACCCAGATCGAAAAGGCACTGGGCGACGGCTCCGGGCTGGGTGCGCGTATTCAGTATTCCGCCGAAGCAACGGCACTGGAGACCGCAGGGGGCATCGCCAAGGCCTTGCCCCTGCTTGGTGACAGTCCATTCATCGCGCTGAATGGCGACTTGCTATGCGATTTTGATTTTTCAACTATCGCGGAGCGAGACCTTGGGCAGGACCTCGCGCATCTGGTACTGGTTGGCAACCCGGCACATCATCCGCAAGGCGATTTTGCGCTGGCCGGATCCCGTGTCGCATCCCATGGCCAAACACCTTACATGCACACCTTTGCCGGCATCGGCCTGTACAGCCCGCAACTCTTCAGCCACATCGCGTCAGGCCACAAGGCACCGCTGGCACCGCTGCTGCGCGCCGCCATGGACCGGAATCGGGTCAGTGGCGAATTGCATCGTGGCCTCTGGCACGACGTCGGCACACCCGAGCGACTGGCGGCCCTGAACGCATCCGGTTGAACACAGTATGGCGGGCACGCTTGCCCCCGCCACGCCGAGGCCCGACAATGGCAGCTTCCACAGATCTCTTGGGCAGTCCCCACCTTGAACGCACCACTTGCCCCAGCCCCTTCGGCCCCGTCATCCCCTATATCGGTATCCCGGTTCGCCGAGCGACGAGGTGAATTTGCCCGCCGCATGCAGCGTGGCGTCGCCATCATACCCACCGCTCCTGAACGCATCCGCAACCGTGACAGCGATTATCTGTACCGGTTTGACAGCTATTTTTATCACCTCACCGGATTTGCTGAGCCCGAAGCCGTGCTGATCCTGATTGCCGGCGGAAGTACCGGCGACACACCGGTGGCGGCAAAGGCCATCCTGTTTTGTCGTGACAAACATCCGGAGCGCGAACTCTGGGAGGGATTCCGACACGGCCCCGACGCGGCCAAGGCCAAGTTTGGCTTCGACGAAGCCTATTCATATGAGCACCTGGACGAATTGGTGCCCAAGTTGCTGGCTGACCAGCCGGCCGTGTTCTACGCCCCGGGTGCCGCCGCGGACTGGGATGCACGCATCATGGGCTGGCTCAACCGCGTGCGCGAGCAATCGCGTGCCGGCATCTCCGCGCCGACCGCAATTCACGATGCGCGCACCATGCTGGACGAAATGCGCCTGCACAAGGATGACAGTGAGATTGCCACCATGCGGCGCGCCGCGGACATATCGGCAGCAGCACACATCCGCGCCATGCGGGCAACGCGACCCGGAGGCATGGAATACGAAATTGAAGCGGAATTGCTGTACGAATTCCGTCGCCGCGGCGCGCAGTATCCAGCTTACTGGCCCATCGTTGCCAGTGGCCCCAACGCGTGCGTGCTGCATTACCGCGACAACAACCAGTTGCTCAATGATGGAGACCTGCTGCTCATCGATGCCGGCTGCGAACTTGATGGCTATGCCTCCGACGTGACGCGCACTTTTCCGGTCAATGGGAAGTTCTCGCCGGCACAGCGCCAGCTCTACGAACTGGTGCTGGAGGCCCAGGCCGCCGCCATTGCAGCCACCCGCGCCGGTGCGAGCTGGAACGCGCCGCACGAAGCAGCAGTACGCGTGCTGGTCGACGGATTTATCCGGCTGGGACTGTGCCAGGGGACGATTGATCAGGTCATCGAAAGCGAGGACTACCGTCGCTTCTACATGCATCGCACCGGCCACTGGCTGGGACTGGATGTGCATGACGCCGGTGAATACAAGATCAACGGAAACTGGAGACCGCTTGAGCCCGGCATGATGCTGACGGTTGAACCCGGCTGCTACATTCGTCCTGCGGAAAACGTGCCCGAGCGCTTCTGGAATATCGGCATCCGCATTGAAGACGATGTGCTGGTCACGGCCGGGGGCTGCGAAGTCATCACGACTGGCACTCCGAAATCCATTGTTGATGTCGAGGCACTGATTGGTCGTTGAACCTTCCCCGGCCGAAACCCGCGTGCCTCACGCGGCCGGCGTCGCCATCGCCGATCCGGGCCATGTGGACGACGTTATGGATATCGTCATTGCCGGCGGCGGACCGGTCGGCGCCGTGCTCGCACACGCACTCGCCCCATTGGCCCGCTCGCCATTGCAACCGGACGGGCTGACTATCCTGCATGTACGCGATGCTCCACAAAATGGACTCCTTCCCGCCGATCGGCCGATCGCACTGTCGTGGGGCAGCCGCCTGATCATGCAACGGCTGGGCCTTTGGGAGTCCCTGCCCGCAACCGCCATCACCACGATTCACGTATCGCAGCAAAAAAAGTTCGGGCGCACGCTTATTTCGGCTGCCGATCATGCCATCGCGGCACTCGGGTATGTCGTCAGCTACCGCGACCTCGCCGCAATCCCCGATGCAACCGGCATCACGACGCGTAACGGGCGAGTGACCGACTGGGAAGTGCATGATGACGCGGTGGCACTGCGCATGGATGACGCCAACGCCACTGCCGGACTGAAAACGCGGCTGCTCGTTGTTGCCGACGGCGGCCGGCATGGAAAGAATCAAGGCAGTAGCGCCACCCAGACTGGCCGGGACAGGGTCAAGGATTACGCTCAGAGTGCCATCGTCTGCGAAGTGGAAAGCACGCTTGCGCATGGCAACCGGGCGTGGGAGCGATTCTCCCCGCAGGGGCCCATTGCATTGCTTCCCTTTCGCGACAAGCATGCGCTGGTATGGACATCCGCCACGGCCACAGCGGAACAACTGCTGGCCCTTGACGACAATGCATTCCTGCAAGAACTGCAGGCGACGTTCGGAGAGCGGCTGGGCCGGTTTCGCAATGCCAGTGCGCGCACCCTGTTTCCACTCAGTCTGCGCTATCACACGCAAGCGGCAGACGCGCGCATCATTGCCGTCGGCAACGCCGCGCAGACATTGCATCCGGTTGCAGGACAGGGACTGAATCTGGGCTTGCGTGACGCCTGGGAACTGGCGGAGCTGATTACAGCGAATGCGACAGAACACAACTTGTCGGCGCAAACCACGCAGCGCCCGGATGCCGGGGCCATCGAACTGACACGACGTTATGCGCAGCGCAGGCAGTTCGATCGCCGCGCGCTGGTTCGCCTGACCGACGGGTTGATCAGCGCCTTTTCCATTGACCTGCCGCTTTCATCATCAGTGCGTGGCGCTGCGCTCGCGTTCCTGGATACGGTTCCAACAGCGCGCCGCTTCCTGTCACGGCGCATGATGTTTGGTGCGCGCGCCCTACCGTAGAATGATTCGCATGGAATGACTTGCAGACGCAGACGAATGCCTGAACCGACCGAGGACGGGTGTCATTCTCATTCGCACCAGCAAATGATTGCGATGCATCGCTAGCACTGCCTGCATTTGGCGTCAATATTCCGTGTCACTTTAATGCGCACAAAATTTAGGCAGCGCCGTTTCTGAGTACGCGCAATTGGGTATAGAATTGCTCCCCCGCTTTTCATCCTGACGAAGAACCCTGCCCGCTCATGCAAATCGGTACGCACGTGCTACGCAATAACCTGTTTGTCGCACCGATGGCCGGGGTCACTGACCGCCCCTTTCGCCAATTGTGCAAGCAATTCGGGGCAGGACTCGCGGTATCGGAAATGGTCGCATCCAACTCGCTGCTGTACGGCAGCGAAAAAACACGCCGGCGCGCCAATCATGACGGTGAAGTCGATCCGATCTCCGTACAGATCGCCGGCGCCGACCCGCAGATGATGGCCGATGCCGCCCGTTACAACGTCGGCGAAGGCGCCCAGATCATCGATATCAACATGGGCTGCCCGGCAAAAAAAGTCTGCAATGCGCAGGCGGGCTCGGCGCTGCTCCGTGACGAACCGCTGGTCGGACGCATTCTGGAGGCGGTCGTGCGCGCCGTGAATGTGCCGGTCACGCTGAAATTTCGCACCGGCTGGGACAAGCAGAACAAGAATGCGCAGACCGTCGCCAGAATTGCTGCTGAATCCGGCATTCAGTTACTGTCGATTCACGGTCGCACACGCGCCTGCGGCTATACCGGCCATGCCGAATACGACACCATCCGCGACGTCAAGGCGGTCACGCGACTGCCGGTGATCGCCAACGGCGACATACTCACGCCCGAGGATGCCAGGTATGTGCTCGATTACACCGGGGCCGATGGCGTGATGATCGGACGCGCGGCACAGGGACGCCCCTGGATCTTCCGCGAAATTGAACACTTCCTTGCCACGGGCGACAAGCTGCCGCCGCCGCTGGTCACGGAAATTCACGCAGTACTGATCGCGCATCTGCATGATCTGCACTCGTTCTACGGCGTCGAGCGCGGCGTCAAGGTCGCTCGCAAGCACATTTCCTGGTACACCAAGGGGCTGGCCGGGTCGGCGAGTTTCCGCCATCACATGAATACGCTGGCGACATGCAAGGAACAACTCGCGGCTGTCGATCGCTTTTTTAATGAACTTGCAGGCAGCGACCAGCGGTTGCGCTATGTGGAGGAAATGCAAATGGAACTGGCCGCATGAGCACGCGTCAGACAAATGAAATTGCCGATTGCGTCAAGCGTTCCCTGGAAAAGTACTTCAAGGACCTGGACGGCGAAATGCCGCGCTCCATATACGACATGGTGATTCGCAATGTGGAGCGTCCGATGATCGAGGTGATCCTTGATCAGGCTGAAGGAAACCAGAGCATCGCCGCCGAAATGCTGGGAATCAACCGCAACACGCTGCGCAAGAAAATGCAGTCGCTGAATATCAAGCTCTAGGCATCGTCAGGAGTAGAAGCGATTTGAGCCGGGCATGAACGCGCAGTCACGTTTTCCCCGCACATCCAGCTCCTCTCAGATTACCCATCACCCTTTTCACTTTTTACCTGAGCCTATCCATGAATCCCATCCGCCAGGCGCTGATCAGCGTCTCTGACAAAGCCGGTCTGGTTGAATTTGCCAAGGACCTGGCCGCACTCAATATCAAGATTCTGTCCACTGGCGGCACGGCAAAACTGCTGGCCGACAACGGCATTGCCGCCACTGAAGTGGCTGACCACACCGGCTTCCCGGAAATGCTGGACGGACGCGTCAAGACGCTGCACCCGACGATTCACGGCGGACTGCTGGCGCGCCGCGATCTGCCCGAACACATGGCCGCCATTAAAGCGCACGCCATCAGCACCATCGACCTGCTGGTGGTGAACCTCTATCCCTTTGAGGCCACCGTGGCCAAAGCCGGTTGCACGCTGGAAGAGGCCATCGAAAACATCGATATCGGCGGCCCGGCCATGGTGCGTTCCGCCGCCAAGAACTGGAAGGGCGTCGCGGTCGTCACTGACGCCGCCCAATATGCCGCGGTACTTGCCGAAATTCAGCGCGACGGATCGGTCAGTGAAGCCACTCGCTTCTCGCTGGCAGTTGCCGCCTTCAATCGCATTTCGAATTACGACGCGGCAATCAGCGATTACCTGTCTGCGTTGCAACCCGATGGGTCGCGCAGCGAGTTTCCCGGACAGGCCAATGGCCGCTACGTCAAGTTGCAGGACCTGCGCTATGGCGAAAACCCGCACCAGAGTGCCGCCTTCTATCGCGACCTTTATCCGGTTGCCGGTACCCTCGCCATGGCCAAGCAGATCCAGGGCAAGGAACTCTCCTACAACAATATTGCCGATGCCGATGCCGCCTGGGAGTGCGTGAAATCCTTTGACGACATGCCCGATCGCACCGCCTGTGTCATTGTCAAACATGCCAATCCCTGCGGCGTGGCGCTCGGCGCGAATCCTGGAGAGGCCTATGCCAAGGCCTTGCAGACCGATCCCACGTCGGCCTTCGGCGGCATCATTGCGTTCAACCGGCCGCTGGACGGTGCCACCGCAGAAGCGGTGGCCAAGCAATTCGTCGAAGTCGTGATGGCGCCCAGCATATTGCCGGAAGCGCAAAAGGTGTTTGCAACCAAAGTCAATGTTCGCGTGCTGGAAATCCCCCCGGGCCCTGATGGTCGTAATGGACGCAACAGCCACGACCTGAAGCGGGTCGGCTCAGGCCTGCTGATTCAGACGGCGGACAACCACGTGATGACCCAGGCCGATCTCAAGGTCGTGACGAAGAAACAGCCGACCGCAGCGCAATTGGCCGACCTGCTGTTCGCCTGGCGCGTCGGCAAGTACGTCAAGTCCAATGCCATCGTGTTCTGTGCCAACAGCCAGACGGTGGGCGTCGGTGCCGGACAGATGAGCCGCATCGACAGTGCGCGCATCGCATCGATCAAGGCCCAGAACGCCGGTCTGACGCTGAAGGATTCCGTTGTTGCCTCGGATGCCTTTTTCCCGTTTCGCGACGGACTGGACGTGGTCATTGATGCGGGCGCCGCAGCGGTGATCCAACCGGGCGGCAGCATGCGTGACAACGAAGTCGTCGCAGCCGCAGACGAACGTGGCATCGCCATGGTATTTACCGGCGTTCGCCACTTCCGGCACTGATGATCAAATGAAACTCCTCGTCATCGGCAGTGGCGGCCGCGAACACGCAATCGCCTGGCGGCTGACCGCCAACCCCAGGGTCCAGAAGGTCTATGTAGCGCCCGGCAATGCCGGCACCGCGCTGGAACCCGGCCTCGAGAATATCGCCATCACCGACATACAGGCGCTGATCGATTTTGCCCAGAAGGAAAATATTCACCTGACCGTGGTTGGTCCGGAAGCCCCCCTGGCCGAGGGCATTGTTGATGCGTTTCGCGCCTACGGCCTGCGCATCTTCGGGCCCACCCGCACCTGTGCGCAGCTGGAGAGTTCCAAGGAATATGCCAAGGAATTCATGCTGCGCCATCAGATCCCGACCGCGGCATTCGGCAGTTTTACCGATGCCGCAGCAGCACATGCCTACATTGACCGGCAAGGCGCGCCCATTGTGGTGAAGGCCGATGGGCTGGCCGCAGGCAAAGGCGTCGTCGTGGCGATGACCGCGGCAGAAGCGCATGCTGCAGTCGACCGCTTTCTGCTCGAACATGCCATGGGTGACGCCGGCAACCGCGTCGTGATCGAGGAATTTCTCGATGGCGAGGAAGCCAGTTTCATCGTCATGGCCGATGGCAGGAATGTGCAGGCACTGGCGACCAGTCAGGACCACAAGCGCCTGGGTGATGGAGACACCGGCCCGAACACCGGCGGCATGGGCGCTTACTCCCCGGCACCGGTGGTGACGCCGGTCATGCATGCGCGGATCATGCGTGAAGTCATACAACCGGTCATTACCGGCATGGCTGCAGAAGGCCATTTGTATACCGGCTTTCTTTATGCCGGCCTGATGATAGACAAAGCCGGCAATCCGAAGGTTCTGGAGTTCAATTGCCGCCTTGGCGATCCGGAGACCCAGCCCATCATGATGCGATTGAAGAGCGACTTGCTGGAACTCATCGAACTGGCAGTGGAAGGCCGGCTCGATACGGCCGAAGCCGACTGGGATCGTCGCGCCGCGCTGGGTGTCGTGCTGGCCGCGCCCGGTTACCCGGATGCCCCGCGCAAAGGCGCTGTCATTTCCGGCATCCCGCCCGCCGCAGAAGACTGCATGGTCTTTCATGCCGGCACCGCGCTGTCGGACAAGACCGTCACCGCCACCGGCGGTCGCGTGCTGTGCGTCACCGCGCTGGGGGATTCCATCAAGATGGCGCAGCGTCGCGCCTACCAGGCGGTCGATGCGATTCATTTTGAAGGTGCGCAGTTCCGGCGCGACATCGGACACCGCGCCATCACCAAGAAAACCTGAGCAGTCCTGCCGGGGTCTGACATCTGACATCTGACATGAGCGCAGCCCAAGTCAACATCGCCGCGGTCCGCAACTACCTCACCACCCTGCAGGATCGCATCGTCGCGGAACTGGAACGCCTGGACGGCAAGGCATTCCGGCGCGAACAATGGCAGAAGGGTCCACAGGACCCCCTTGGCGGCAGCGGTGACAGCCGCATCCTCGAAGAAGGCAATCTGCTGGAGCGTGGCGGCGTTTCCTTCTCGCATGTGCACGGTGCCAAACTGCCGCCGTCGGCCACCGCCGCGCGGCCGGAACTGGCCGGACGCGGCTTCGAAGCCATGGGCGTGTCGCTGGTGCTGCATCCGCGCAATCCCTATGTGCCCACCGTGCACATGAATGTGCGCTGCTTTATTGCGACGGCCGAAGGCCGGGATCCGGTGTGGTGGTTCGGCGGCGGCATGGACCTGACCCCCTATTACGGCTTCGACGAAGATTGCCGGCATTTCCACCATTGCTGCAAGACCGCGCTGCAATCATTCGGAGCCGACCGGCATGCGCGCTACAAAAAGTGGTGCGATGAATATTTCTACCTCAAGCACCGCAAGGAACCGCGCGGCATCGGCGGCATTTTCTTCGACGATCTGTCCGAGCCGGATTTCGACACCTGCTTCGGGCTGCTGCAAAGCGTGGGCAATCAGTTTCTTCCGGCGTATGCTCCCATTGTGGAGCGCCGCCGTGACATTGCCTATGGCGAGCGCGAGCGCGATTTCCAGGCCTACCGGCGCGGGCGTTATGTGGAATTCAATCTGGTGTTCGACCGCGGCACGCTATTCGGACTGCAGTCAGGCGGACGCACCGAAGCCATCCTGATGTCCATGCCACCTATTGTGAAATGGCGTTATGACTGGCACCCTGAGCCCGGCAGCGCCGAAGCGGTGTTGTATGAGCAGTATCTGCAGGCGCGCGACTGGGTCTGACGCCATAGTGGGTCGTTGCAATTCGCAGTAATGTCATTCAGAGGAGCGCAGCGACGAAGAATCTGCTTTTGCATTTGTTGATTCCAAAACAACAGCAGATCCTTCGCTACGCTCAGGATGACAAGCGTTGAGTGTATCAAGGGGAAAATCAAAAAGCGTCTAGGCCATCCCCGTCGGCAGGCCCACGTCGGCAGCCGCCCGGTAATGCCGATTGGCATCCGGCACACGACCGATGCGATCGAACAATTGCGCCAGCACCACGTGGGCAGCGCGCGTGGGCTGCATGGAGAGGCTCGCCTCCAGATAACTTTGCGCCTTGCCCCACAGTTCCCGCTGCACACAGAGCCGACCCAGCGTCAGCAACAACGGCCAGTCGCGCGGCCGTTCATTGAGCCAGCGTTCAGCCCGCTCGATCCGCGTCAGCGAGTCTTCATCAATGCATTCGCCATAGATCAGCACCAGCTCGGCTGCCCAGGTGACGCCCAGTGCCTCTTCGACAATGCGATGGGCCCGACGGCAATCACCCAGTTGCATGAATGCACGCGCCGCCACCGCGGCCAGCTTGGGCTGGCGGGACTCCTGATCGGGAATCTGACGCCAGTAGGCAGACAATGACTGGGGGTCATGGGCCTTGCGCTCAAGCAACGCAATGCGCGCGCCGGTGACGATCCCATCGAGCACCGACACCGGCAATCCGGAGCGTTTTTCCAGCAGGCGCGCAATGCGGATGACTTCCTCCCAGTTGGCCAGCGCCTGCTCGGCACGCAACAGCAGCAGCAGCGTGGCAATGTGCGTGGGGCCGGTGGCGTGCAGTCCGTGCAGGACGGTGCGCGCCTCGTCAAACTTGCGCTCATCAATCAGCAGTTCTCCACGTGTGGCCAGCGTGGCCTGCCGCCATTTCGCATCGCTTTCCTTCGCCTGGCTGGCGGTCTCGGCGCGGCTCAACCACAGGTCGCGTCGGTCAATGTCGCGCACACGCTGCGCGGCACGTGCCGCCACCAGGCTGACCGCCACCGGCGAGGCGCCCAGGTCCCAGGCCTTGGCCGCCATTTTTTCGGCGCGCGAGAAGCGCCCTTCAAACCAGGCTTGCAGCGTGGCGAGCAGCGCCGCCTCCGCGTTGTCACTGCGGCGGCGCTCGCGGAACGCCCGCACATGCCCGGGCAATCGCAGCGTATGCAACACCAGGCGTGTCGAAAAATAAGCCACGACAAAACCAACCACGAGCAGCACGACGAGCAAGGCCAGCGACACCTCGATGCGATACGGCGGGAGCACCAGCAAGGCATACCCGTCCGCGGCGCGCAGCGCCAATGACAGGCCCACCGCCAGCGCAAATGCACCCAGTATCCAGAACAGGACCTTCATGCCCTCTGCCTGTCAGCGTGCCCGGTCGCGGGCAACTTTGTAATTACGCACCGCGTTGAGACTGTCGGCGATCGTCGGCAACTCAATCTGAATGGCGGCCGCATTCAGCTGCTTCAACGATGCCTCCGCCGCCTGGGTCGCCTTGGAGCGCGCATCAAACCAGCGCGACAACCAGGCACTGGCGGTCTTGATATCTTCGCGAAAGGTGGCTTCATCACGCGACAACAATGCCAGGCGCGCATTGAGCATGCGCAGCTTGAAATTCTCCCGCAGGAAGAACGCCTGGCTGGGCGCCACCAGCCCAGGCTCGGTACTGTCCATCACCTGAATGCGTACCAGCGATTTCAATTCATTCCAGATTTCAGCGCCAAGCCGCAGCCACAGGCTGTCCGACACATCGGGTACGCTCGACTTCTGCACCGATGCCGCAATGCGCTCTTCACCCGCCAGCGGCAAGGTGTCAATGCCGGCGATGATCTGGTCGATGCGCAGCGCCAACCCGGCCACATCGAGATTGGGGGTGGCCTTCAGACGCTCGATGTCGCGCGTCAGCACTTTGCGCAGCGGAATGAACTGCGGACGGTCGGTGCGCGCCAGCCGCGCTTCAGCCGTCTGCATGCCAACCAGCGCCGCCTGCACGTTACCGGCCAGTTGCAACTGCTGCGACGCGATGGTCAGGATCTGGTCGATTTCGGCCAACGCCCATTCGTCGCGGTTGCGCGACAGTTCCTGATACAGCGCTTCGAGCGCAACCTGCTGATTCTGTGACTCGGCCAGCTTGGCATCGAGCTGTGCCAGCTTCGCCTGCGCCTCGCGCACCGCCTCCTGGGCCTGCCGCGCCACCAGGCGCGCGTCGCGGCTGTCGGCATCGCTATCACGCAGCCGGCTGGCGAGTTCTTCACGCAATCCGGACATGCGCGAATAGCTGTCATACCACTGCCAACCCAGCAAGAGCACCAATACGACCAGCGCGATTGCCCACGGCCGCTGCGCCAGTCCCCGCCAATTGCGACGCAAGGCGGCCTGACCGGTAACAGCGGCGGTCGGCTCGGATGCGGGCGACGGTGAAGGCAATTCACTCATCACGATAATGTAGCAAAAAAGGACTGCAATCCCGACACAATTGCAGCATCGCCGGGTCCGGTTGTGACGATTTGCACCACACCGAGCGTGCGGGCATGCGCGGCGATGCGCGAATGCGCGGCAAACAGGGGCGTTGCCCGTAACAGCGCATGGGCTGTGTCCGGCAGCATCGCAAACAGATTATCCAGCGCCTGGCGCGACGTCACGGTCACCGCTGCGACACCGCCGGCACGCCAGCGCGACAGCAGCGGACCAGCATCGGTGTCGGGACAAACGCGCCGATAGCACTCCGCGTATTCGACTTGCGCACCACGCGAGCGCAAGGTGTCGGCAAGCCATTCACGGCCGCCCTCACCGCGAAAAATCATGACGTGCTTGCCTGCCACATCCTGCAATTGCGGCAACGCCACCAGCGCCTCGCTGTCACCACCGCGGTCCGGTGCCAAGACCTTGTCGACGCCGCGTTCACGCAGCAGGCGCGCCGTGCCGGCCCCCACCGCGGCCACGCTGACGGTGGCTGGCCAGTTCTCCCTGAACGGCGCCAGACCGTGCTCTACTGCCGTCGGACTGACAAATATGAGCAGGTCACAATTGATAATATTGCTTTTTATAACACCTATAGATGCTGAATTTTTTTCTGTAATTGATATTATTTCCAGAGTCGGAAACAAGACCGGCTCACCGCCCGCAGCACGAATCAACGCAGCCAGTTGCACGGCTCGCGCGGCCGGCCGCGTCACCAGAATGCCGTGGCCGCCAAGCGGGGATGGCGAGCCTGGGCCCGCCACAGTCATGCCGCGGTCGTCATGACAGGGCGGCAATGATGTCGCCGGCCCCCTGCAGACGCAGCGTCTGCGCCAACGCCGACCCGAGGGCTTCCGGCGCGTCACGGGTACCGCTGTCGGCGGCACGCACGACACGGCGCCCATCCGGTTGCGCCACCAGTCCGCGCAAGTGTAGTTGCGAGCCAACACACTGCGCGTGCGCCGCCAGGGGCAACTGGCAACTGCCGGACAGCGCGCGACTGAGCGCGCGCTCGGCACGCACACAGGCGGCCGTGGCAGCATCATGCAAGGGTGCCAGCCACTCCACCAGATCATCGCGGCCGGAACAGCATTCGATGGCAAGCGCGCCCTGGCCGGGCGCCGGCAGACTGTCGTCGATGGACAGCAGAGAACGAATGCGCTGGTCCAGTTTCAGGCGCTTCAGCCCGGCCGCGGCAAGCACGATGGCCTGGTACTCGCCGCGATCCAGCTTGGCCAGACGCGTATCCAGATTGCCGCGCAACGGCGCAACCACGAGATGCGCAAATCGCTCACGGATCTGCGCTTCGCGCCGCAGGCTGGAGGTGCCCACCACGCTGCCCGCGGGCAAAGCCGCGAGGCTGTCAAAGTCCGTGGAAACCAGCGCGTCGCGCGGATCCTCGCGCGATCCGATGGCAGCCAGCACGAAGCCCTCGGGCAGTTCCATCGGCACATCCTTGGCCGAGTGCACGGCGATATCAGCCCGACCGTCAGCCAGCGCCGCTTCCAGCTCCTTGACGAACAGGCCTTTGCCGCCGATCTTCGACAAGGACACATCGAGTATGCGATCGCCCTGGGTCGTCATGCCGAGGATTTGCACCTCGCAACTCGGATACAGCTGGCGCAAGGCATCGCGCACGTGCTCCGACTGCCATAGGGCAAGACGGCTTTCGCGGGAGGCAATAACGATGCGGCGAGGAGCGCTCATGGTGATGGATCGACTGCGCTGTGGGGAGTGTTGGCGCCCCGGTGAAAAGAATCAGACTGGTGGGCCGATTTTAGCACGCAGACTGCTCTGCTTTCCGGAGTATGCCCTGCAGGTGGGCCGCAACGTTACTTTAGGGGACCTCTAAAAATTGTCATTCTGAGGCCGTCCCCCAGGAGGACTTCCTTCGGGGCGCAGGCCGAAGAATCTGCTTCTTGCGCACCACGAAAAGCGGATTTCTCGCTTTGCTCGAAATGACAATATTGAAATTATGAGAGATGCACTTTAGTCCTGCGGCTTGATCCCAAGCTGCCGGATCAGGCGCTCCCATTTCTGGCGGCCTTCCTGCATCTGCCTGCCGAATTCCTCGGGTGTGCTGCTCGCAGGCTCAAGCCCCTGACC
>CANKAJ010000039.1 GCA_947479645.1 Betaproteobacteria bacterium
CCAACGAACAAGCCAGTTTGCGGGCACCGCTCAATTACTGCCGAATAGACTTTCATGGCAGGCTCCGAAATCACATGGAAAAGCAGATTATCGTTCTACGCTCTGCGATAGGCAACCAGCGATGCCCTGCGTCGTGTTGGCGGCGGGCCACCAGGATGGTCAAAATTGTGGCACGGTGCTGCCGGCTAGTCCATGACAACTAAAGTTCTTCCACCTCATGCTGATGTCGCCTTGCCTCTTCTTGAGGTGCGACCGGTAACCCACTCGCGCAACACTTCATTCATTCGCGTTTGCCAGCCTGTGCCCGTGCCTTTGAAATACTCAAGAACCTCGGGGCTGAATCGAACACTCACCAACTGTTTGGTTGCCGCGACTTGTGGCCCGCGCTGCCCTTGCTTTCGCTTCCGCGCGAGGGCCGTCTTCACCGCGGCATAGCCACCTTTCTTGACGACCACCGCGCCCGCCATCCTTGCCTCTTCGCGCGCAGTAAGCGGTCGGTCCTTGCCGGGTGCCGCCGCGATGACGGCTTCCCATTGCGCGGAATTAGCGGGAAATTTCTTTTGCGTAGCGCCTGATTTCATGTTTCTCTGCTCTGCGAAGGCTAATGACGTGCGGTTCATCGCCTCGCTCAGTGTAGGTCATGTGCACGACGATGCCATTCAACCAGCCGAGCAAATTGATTCTTTGCTCGCGATAGGATGTACGGTCATCGTCCCACGAAACGACAGGTCCGTCGAATACGGCTTCGCAACCGTCGAAATCAAGTCCATGGTGGTACTTCAGGCTACTTCCGAAATCGAAAGCTACAGCCTAGCCATCAATAGCCATTGGCACCCGGATTATTCCTCGTCGGGGAACGTCACGTAACCTATCGACGGACTCTCTAAGCTGAACAAGAGAGAACTGGCTCGATGGAGGCGCGTAATTACTCAGGGCAAGGCTCGCTTGCTGTGATGACACTTTCCGAATGGTTCGTGACGCGGAATCATTATTATTATCAATAATGTATTGACATCCTATCCCTATATGGAAATAATGAAAAATTATTATCACCTTAAGGGGTGGATTATTTGTTGTGCCGGTGGCGCCGCTAAGCCACCCGCAGCTTCGCAACGATCTCCGCATCCGGATCATGTCCCAGCCCCGGTCCCTGCGGCACGGCGATGTTGCCGTCCTTGACGTCGATGGAATCGCCGAACGGATGCATCTCAAATCCGGTGTAGTAGCGTTCTATCCAGGTGTCCTGTGTCGAGGCAGCGCAGACATGGATGGATGCCAGCAGGCCGGGGCCGAAGTAGGGTGAATGCGGCACGACGGTGACGCCGAAGCTTTCGGCCAGCGCGAAGATCTTGCGCATTTCGGTGATGCCGCCGATCTTGGTGATGCTCGGCTGCGCATAGCTCAAGGCGCCCGCTTCGAACAGCCGCTTGAACTCGAACAGGTTGGAGACGTTTTCGCCGGCGGCGATCGGTATGCTGCTGGCCGCGCGCAGACGCGCCAGGCCGGCATGGTCATCGGGCGGGTAGATCGGTTCTTCCAGCCACATCAGGTCAAGTGCGTCGAGGCGTCGTGACATGGCCAGCGCTTCGTTGACGGTCCACGGGCAGGTGCAGTCCACCATGATGGGAACACCCGGCGCGGCATCGCGCGCCGCCTTGATGTTGTCATAGGTGTTTTCATGCAGCTTGATGACCTTGTAGCTCTGCTTCACGGCTTCGGCGGTGTAGTGGGCCACTGCCTTGGGATCGCCGTAACGCATCAGGCTGGCGTAGGCGGGCAGGGATTTGCGCGCGGTGCCGCCCAGCAGTTGATGTACCGGCACGCCGGCTTTCTTGCCGGCGATGTCCCATAGTGCGATGTCGATGGCCGACAGCGCGTACACCAGCGGTCCGCTGCGGCCGGCGTTGTAGGTGGTGCGAAACAACTCGCGCATCAGCGGTGCGATCTGCGTGGCATCGCGTCCGATGATTTTGGGCGCGATGACCTGATCGATCATCGTATGCGTGGCAATGCCGGCGGAGATCGCGAAAGCCTCGCCCCATCCAGTGATCCCGGCATCGGTCTCCACGCGCACCAGCAGCGCCTGCATGTCGCGCTTGGGTGCTCCGCCTGTCATCGGCACGGCGCCGGTGAACTTCAGCTTCTTGTTGATGAGAATGGGTTCTACGCGGGTGATTTTCATGCCGGAGCTCCTTTGATTTGTTGCTGAATTCTAACCTGTGCCGGATATGGCCGAATGTCTGCAGAATGCCTGCAGAGTGTCCGCGGCGTGGTCCGTGTTAAATTGGGATGGAGAGGGTACCCGCATCGCGGGAAGAAATGCCCCGATTTCCAGCAAGAAAGTCCATGACGATCACCCCTGCCGTGAGTGCTGCCACCGACGAAGAGGAGTTGCGGAAATTTCCCTTTTGGCGTCGCAACCTGCGGGTTGTGCCGTTGGCCAATCTGTTGTGCAGCCTGGGCTTTTCCGTGTCGTGGCCCTTCTTGCCGCTGATGGTGCGCAGCCTGGGGGTGCAGGAGCATCTGGAAACCTGGATGGGCTACATGATGCTCGTCTTCTACGTCATCGGATTCACGTTCGCGCCGATATGGGGTGGGCTGGCTGACCACTATGGCCGAAAACTCATGGTGTTGCGCGCCATGCTCGGCATGGGTTTTTTCATGACGCTGATTCCGTTCGCGCCGTCGCCCATGTGGTTTGCCGGGCTGTTGATGCTGGTGGGCTTCTTCAACGGATTCAATCCGGCCGGCATGTCGCTGCTGGTGGCCAACACCCCGCGCCGGCATATCGGCCGCGTGCTGTCGCTGGCGCAGACCGGAGCGCTGGTGGGCCAGACCATGGGGCCTGCACTGGGGTCGCTGCTGGCTGCATTCATTGACAAGCAGCACTGGGTATTCTGGATCAGCGGAGGCTTGCTGTTGTCCGGGGGTACGCTGGTGGCGGTGTTCGCCCGGGAGGTAAAGCATTTGGCACCAGGCCCGTGGCGGCCGCAATGGTTCAGCAATCTGGGCGAATTGCTGGCGGTGCCGGGCATCGGTCCCTTGTTTTTTCTCAGTTTCATTTTCTCGGTCCTGGCCAACGCCAACGTCACCATCATGACGATATATGTGCTGCAATTGCTGGCCGCTCAACCCGAGGGCGCGGGTTCGGAGGCATTCTGGGCGGGTTGCGTGGCCATGGGCCTGTCCGTTTCCAGTGTGATTGCATTGCCGCTGTGGAGCCGTGTGGTTGACCGATTCAATCCGGCGCGTGTGCTGGCCGTCGTCACCGGCATTGCGGCGCTTGCGCATGTGCCGCTGCTGTTTCTGGATACGCCGTTGCAATTGGTGATGACGCGAGTGGCATTCGGCCTGGGTGCGTCGGTGATGGTGCCGGTCGTCGTGCGGCTCCTCAAGGAATACGCACCACCGGGAATGGATGCGCGGGCCATCTCCTATTCGTCTTCGTTTCAGCTGATGGCAATGGGTGTCGCTCCGTTTTGTGCGGGCCTGATCGGCCCGGCGCTGGGGCTGCGCACCTACTTTGCACTGACCGTTGTGCTGACGCTTGCCGGACTGGTGCTGTGGTTGCGCAAGGGGCGGCAATGATGAATCAGGCGCAGCGCTGGCTATGACTGCCAATAAAGCAGTTCTACTGTCGGACGCAGAGGAACTGCGGCAGTACCCTTACTGGCGACGCAATCTGAAAGTGCTGCCGTTTGCCAACCTGTTGTGCAGTCTCGGCTTCGGGATTGCATGGCCTTTCCTGCCACTGATGGTGCGCAGCCTCGGCGTGCATGAGCACCTGGAGACCTGGGTTGGCTACATGATGCTGGTGTTCTACGTCATCGGCTTCATCATTTCGCCCATCTGGGGCAGCATCGCCGATCACTACGGCCGCAAGGTCATGGCGTTGCGAGCGTCACTCGGCATGGGATTCTTCATGTCGCTGGTGCCGTTTGCACCGACGCCACTGTGGTTTGCCGGCTTGTTCATGCTGGTGGGTTTCTTCAATGGATTTGTGCCATCGAGCATGTCATTGTTGGTGGCCAACACGCCACCGCAGCGGCACGGGCGCGCGCTGTCGCTGGCGCAAAGCGGGTCCCTGGTGGGCCAGACCATGGGTCCGGCAGCGGGTGCCATGCTGGCCGCCATGCTCTCCCGGCAGCACTGGCTGTTCTGGATCAGCGGCGGGTTATTGCTGTGTGGCGGAGGGCTGGTGGCACTCTTTGTGCGCGAGGTGAAGCATCGCGCGCAAGGGCCGTGGCGTCCGCACTGGCTGGGCAGCCTGCGCGAGTTGCTGGCACTGCCCGGCATGGGATCGCTGTATTGCCTGAGCTTTCTGTTTTCCATGCTGTGGAGCGGCAACGTCACCATCATCAGCATCTATGTGCTGCAGTTGCTCGGCCCCGGGTTCGCGGGCACCGATACCGAGGCCTTGTGGGTGGGGGCGGCCGCCATGGGCTTGTCGGTTTCCAGTCTGCTGGTGCTGCCCTTGTGGGGACGCGTGCTGGACCGCTTCGATCCGGCGCGCGTGGTGGTGTTTGCGACGGCGGCTGCGGTACTCACGCACCTGCCCTTGCTGTTCCTCGACTCGCCCCTGCAACTGGTGCTGACGCGGGTGGCGTTCGGCCTCACTGCGGTGGCGATGCAGCCGGCCATCATCATGCTGCTCAGGAAAAATGCTCCGGTGGGAATGGATGCACGCGCCTTGTCCTATGCCACGTCTTTCCAGTACATTGCCATGGGCCTGGCTCCGTTCTGTGCCGGATTGGTTGGTCCGGCGTTGGGACTGCGCGCCTACTTCGGGCTGACCGTACTGCTGACGCTGGGTGGTCTGTTGCTGTGGCTGCGCCGTATGCGCCGGAGCAGTCATCCTTGAAATTGCGCTGATTACAGCGGTGATAATGGCCGGGGTGAATCTGTGCGGGTTGAGTCTGTTTTTGCTGAACGCTTTTTTCTGAACATCAAGGGAATGAATGATGAATATCACGATACTCGATGACTATACCGACACGGCGCGCACGCTGGCCTGCTTTGCCAAGACGGCATCACACAAAGTGACGATCTGGAACGACCATACCAAGGACGTCGACGCTCTGGCCGAGCGTCTGAAGGACACCGAGGCACTGGTGCTGATACGCGAGCGCACGCCGATACGAGCCGCGCTGATCGAGCGACTGCCGAACATGAAGCTGCTGAGCGTGCGCGGGGACTATCCGCATATCGATGTCGATGCGCTGACCCGGCGCGGCATCCTGTTGTGCTCGAACCAGAGTCCGGGCTTGCCCAGCCATGCCACCGCGGAATTGTGCTGGGGCATCATCATTGCCGCCATGCGCAGAATTCCGCAGCAGATGGCGCAACTCAAGGCCGGCAACTGGCAGACGCAGGTGGGATTCGGAATGCGCGGGAAGACGCTGGGTGTGTATGGCTACGGGAAGATCGGCAGCGTCGTTGCCGGATACGGCAAGGCCTTCGGCATGAAAGTACTGGTCTGGAGCCGCGAGGGGTCGCTGGCGCAGGCGCGCGCCGATGGCTATTCCGCAGCGCGCAGCAAGGAGGCTTTTTTCGAGGACAGCGACATCATCACGCTGCAGATGCGCCTGCGCGAAGGCACGCGCGGAATCGTGACGGCTGCGGACCTGGCGCGCATGAAGCCCACTGCATTGATGGTCAACACCAGCCGCGCCGGCCTGATCGCGCCAGACGCATTGGTGGAGGCTTTGCGCGCCGGCCGACCGGGAATGGCGGCCGTGGATGTGTTCGACGAAGAGCCGCTCAGGAACACGCAGGACCCGCTGCTCACTCTGGACAACGTGGTGTGCACGCCGCATCTGGGTTACGTTGAATTTGATTCCTACGAACACCTGTTTGGCGGCGTGTTCGACCAGATCAATGCATTCGCCTCTGGCAAGCCCTATAACGTCGTCAATCCCGAGGCGCAGGCCAAATCAGTCTGACGGGTGACGTTGCCGTAGCCTGGAATGCCTTGACATCAAGGCGGTCATTCCGCCTTGATGTCGGCCAGTTTGATGATTCTGGCCCATTTGGTGATCTCTTCCTTGATGAAGCTGGCGAATTGCTCCGGCGTGCTGCCCACCGGATCGGAGCCATCCACCTTCAGGCGTTCGCGTGTTTCCGCCGAGTTGATTCCCTTGACGGCATCGGCGTTGATTTTGGCAATGATGTCGCGCGGTGTTTTGGCCGGTGCGACCATGCCATTGAAAGCCACGGATTCAAAACCCTTCAGTCCTGACTCGTCCAGCGTTGGCAGGTCCGGTGCAGCCCCCGCGCGGTGTTTGCTGGTCACGGCCAGCGCGCGCAACTTGCCGGCCTTGACCATCGGCAGCACCGCAGTGGCGCCATTGAATATGAGATCCAGCCGGCCGCCCATCAGATCGGTCAATGCCGGCGTATTGCCTTTGTAGGGCACGTGCACGATCTTTGTGCCAGCCAGGGCATTGAAGAGTTCGCCTGACAGGTGATTGGAGCCGCCCATGCCGGATGAGCCGAAATTCATCTTGCCGGGCTTACTCTTGGCCAGCGCGATCAGATCCTTCACCGATTTCACCGGGCTGTCCGGCGGCACCACCAGCACCAGCGGCGTGGTATTGATCAGGGTGATCGGCGTGAAATCAGCCAGCGTGTCATAGGGAAGGTTTTCAACCAGATTCAACTTGGTGGTGAATGAAGCCGAGGCAATCAGCAGCGTGTAGCCATCGGGCGCAGCCTTTGCGACGATTTCCGTTCCCATGATGGTGGCGCCGCCGCCGCGATTGTCGACTACCACCGGCTGGCCCCAGGCCTCGCTCAATTTCTGCGAAACGGTGCGGCCGATGATGTCGGTGCTGCCACCGGGCACAAAGGGCACGATGACGCGCACGGGCCTGGTCGGGTAGTTTTGCGCGACGACTGCTCCGGTGGTCAGTATTGAACCGACGGCGAGTGTTGCGACACATGCTGCTTTCAGTTTCACGAGAGATTCTCCAATTACACCGTGACCGAGTTGGGCAGCACGCCGCTGCCGTCGGTTGGCGTGTAGTCGATGTCGAGCGTGGTGACACGCACCAGTTCGCGCACATACTTGGTGTCTTCAAACGGGGTGGCGCGGTGCATGGTGGCAAGGTTGTCCCACACCACCAGGTCGCCATCCTGCCATTCATGGCTGTACACGAACTGTGGCTGGGTGGCATGCGCCATCAGGTCATTCTTCAACAGCCGCCCTTCGGGCAATGGCCAATCGATGATGCGCGAGATGTGCGATGCGATGTAAAGCGCGCGGCGCCGGGTGCGCGGATTGGTGAGCACCAGTGGATGAATGGCGCCGCGCAGTTCATCCAGTTCCTTCTCCGAAAATTCGAAACCCAGCGTTTGTCGTGAATAAGCAATCGAGTGGTGGGCCTTCAGATTTTCGATCAGCGCCTTTGTTTCCGCATCCAAAGTGTCGTAGGCGACTCGCATGTCGGCGAACTGGGTGTCGGCGCGCACGGGCGGGACTATCCGTGTCGACAGCATCGAATAGCGTCCGGCCGGCTCGCGGAAGGACGCATCGGTGTGCCAGAGGCGATTGGCCAGCGAGTAGAGGCGGTGCCGGTCTTCGCGGTCGCGAATTTTGCCGGCCGGATTCAGATTGGAGGTGTCTCCCAGCGCAGGGTTGCCCAGCCGATTCTTGGCGACCGAGCCCGATCCCAGCTTGGCGTGCAGTTCGCCATCCCAGCGTTGGGCAAAGTCCAGTTGTTCGGCGTCGGTAAAGGGCTGATTGCGAAACACCAGCACACCGTACTCGTCCATGCCGTCGCGCAATTGCAGCAGCGTGGCGCGATCGTTGACCTTTCTGAGGTCAATCGGGCTGACTTCCGCGGCAAAGAGGGGATGAAGTTTCCGGAAAGTGACAGGCATGGTCGAGTTCCTTCGGGCTGATTGGCCGCCAGACTTCGTGCAATAGGCAAGGATGCGCGGCTGGGCGGATAAGGGTTGCCGAATTTTATTCCAATTTGTTGCCGGCCCAGTCCGCAACCGATTCAGGGTGATGCGGGCAAGGCAATATCCAGCGTAGTGACGCGGCGCAACTCGCGATGGTGCCGGGTGTCATCGTAGGGGCGGCCGCGGTGCATGGTTGCCAGATTGTCCCAGATGACAAGGTCGCCATCGCGCCACACGTGACAATAGACGAACTGCGGTTGGGTCGCATGGGCAATCAGGTCGCCCAGCAGCAGGCGCCCCTCGGGGACCGGCCAGTCGATGATGCGGTTGGCGTGCGCGGCAATGTACAGCGAGCGTCGCTGCGTGCGCGGGTTGGTACGGATCAGCGGCTGCACGGCGCCTTTGAGCAGATCCAGTTCCTCCTGCGAGAATTCAAATCCCAGCACCTGCCGTGAATAGGCGATGGAATGGTGTGCGCTCAGGCTTTCGATCTGTGCCTTGGTCGCTTCATCCAGTGCCTCATAGGCGGCGCGCATGTCGGCAAATTCGGTATCGGCGCGCACTGCGGGAATGACGCGGGCCGACAGCATCGAGTAACGTCCGGCCGGCTCCCGGAAAGAGGAGTCGGTATGCCACAGCCGGTTGGACAGGGCATAGATGCGACGCCGGTCATCCGCAGGCAGCAGCTTGCCGTCATGGCCGACATTCGAGATATCGGCGACTTCGGCCGTTCCCAGCCGTGTCCTGCCGATGGCCTGTGATCCAATCACCGCCTGTACCGTGCCATCGAAGCGCTGCGCGAAGGCCAGCTGTTCCGGGTCGGTGAAGGGTTGATTGCGAAATACCAGCACACCGTATTGGTCCATGCCGCCACGCAGGGTTTCCAGGGTCTGACGGTCACTGACCTGGCGCAGATCAATGGCGCTGACCTCGGCAACAAAATGCGGATGCAGCTTGCGAAAGCTCACGGCCACGGTCGACTCCTTTGCAGGCACGCATGGCTGATAGACGTGTACAGCCGGAAAAGGCATCGAAAAATACCCACGATACCCCGATACGGCGTTACAGTTGGCCAAGCTTGTTGTAATTGCTCCTCTCATTTTAACGCCAAAGCAGACTATCCCATGAGCATCGATTTTGAAGAACTGGCCTACCGCGATACGCCATTTGGCGAGTTGAGTTTGCGGCGCCGCCTGCATGTTGCCCTCGGGGTCGAGGTGTTTGAGGTCAAGCTCAACGACGAGTTCCTGATGTCCAGCTTGTTCACGGCCGGGGAAATCGCGCTGGCCGAACTGGGCCTGGATGGGCTGCAGCCAGACCATGGGGCAGCCTCTCTGGATGTGGTGGTGGGTGGGCTCGGTCTGGGCTATACCGCCCGTGCCGTTCTGGATAATTCAGCGGTGCGCTCGTTGCTCGTAATCGAAGCCCTGCCCGATGTCATTGACTGGCATCGCCGTGGTCTGGTGCCGCTGGGCAAGGGACTGAGTTCGGATCCGCGCTGCGAGTTTCTCAATGGTGATTTTTTCGGGCTGGCAAATACGCCGGCCCTTGATTCACGTCATCCGGACAGGCGCTTTCACGTCATTCTCGTGGATATCGATCACTCACCTCGGCATGTGCTGAATGACAGTCACGCGGGGTTCTACAATCCTGACGGGTTGCACCGACTTGCCGGACACCTGCATCCCGGCGGTGTGTTCGCGCTGTGGTCCAATGACCCGCCGGATGAGGAATTCTGTGCTGTTCTTGCGTCGGTGTTTGCGACGGCGCAGGCTCGCGTCGTGACCTTCCCCAATCCCCTGCAGAATCGTGACGCGACCAACACCATTTATGTTGCCGTCAAGCAAGCAGGCAATATTGCAGCGTAGGAGGCTTGCTGCTAGGCTCGCCGCATCCCTAATGCAGTCTGCAGCAGATGCAACTGCACCAATACACAACCGGAGGTTGCAACATGATTGACTGGACGCAGATGCGCGTCTTTGACCTGCATTCCCACTGGGGAACGAAACGAGGCTATCGGCTGAGAACGGATGCCGAACTCGAACAGCAACCGAATACCTGGAAGTCCACGGCCAGTTATGTCACGGAACAGGAAATGGCCGATTACTTCAGGAAGCATCGTGCCAGGGTGATTCTGGACCTGGGCTTCACCAAGTCCATGTCCATTGCGGATGTGCGCGCGTTCCATGATTACGCTCTCGAAACACAGCAGAAGTATCCGGACGTGATTGCCGGCAACTGGCTGAATATCGATCCGCGTGATCAGCAGGCCGCGCTCGATGAGGTCAGGCGTTGCATGGCAGCCAGCGCCGGGTTTGTCGGTTTCATGATATCCAGCGGGTCGCTGGGCGTGCCGGCGAGCGACCCGGTGTTTGATCCCTTCTACAAGCTGTGTCAGGAAAAGGGACTTCCGGTCTTGATTCTGGTGGGATACACCGGGTCGGGCGCCGGCCTGCCTGGCGGTGGCGGCGTGCGGCTGGATTTGTGTCATCCGCGTTATGTTGATGATGTCGCGATCCGTTATCCGGAACTGAAGATCATTGCTGGTCGGCCGGCCTGGCCCTGGCAGGAGGACATGATTGCCGTGCTGCTGCACAAGCCCAACGTCTGGTACGAATTGCACGGATGGTCGCCCAAGCATTTCACCGAAAGCCTGAAACGTGAAATTCCCCGACGACTCAAGCATAAGGTGATGTTCGGTGGCGATTACCCGTTGTTCAAGTACGAGCGCTTGTTTGCCGATTGGGAAGCGGATGGCTACAGCCAGGAAATTCTGGAGAAAGTGATGTACAAGAACGCCGAGGCGTTTTTTGCAGGGATACAGAAATAGCGGTTTGTTGGAATTTACAGAAAAGTCTTTCTGACGCGCGTAGCGACGAAGAATCTGTTTTTTCATTGTTGATTCAATGCAACAGCAGATCCTTCGCGAAGTTTATGCCCGCAGGGGTGCTCATGATGACAATAATTGAGCGTATTTCGGATAATTGACAGGAGGTATGGCGTGGATCTGCATTTGCGCGACAAGGTGGCCATCATCGGCGGGGCCAGCCAGGGAATCGGTTTCGGTGTTGCACGTACCCTTGCTGAAGAGGGAGTGAAAGTCGTTATTACGGCGCGTCGCGAGGCCGCACTCACCGCGGCAGCGGAAAGAATTCGCAAGCAGACCGGTGCCCAGGTGCTGTCGATTCCGTCGGACGTCCGCAAAGCCGAGGACTGTGAGCGGGTGGTCGAGAGCACGCTAAAGGCGTTTGGCCGCATCGATATTCTCGTCAATAACGATGGCGCGCCGCCGCTGGGAAAGATCGAGGACTTTGACGATGTCGCCTGGCAGAAGGCGATTGAGCAGAACATGTTCAGCGTCATTCGCATGGTGCGAAAGGTCGTGCCACACATGAGGGCAGGCGGCTACGGGCGCATCATCAATGTCACTTCCGTCTCCACGCGCCAGCCGCTGGTCGGTCTGGGACTGTCAGTGGCGACCTGGGCAGGTGTGCTCGCCTATGCCAAGACACTGTCGCTGGAACTGGGCTCGGCGGGCATTACAGTCAACACGATTTGTCCAGGTCGTGTTGATACCGGCCGCCTGGAAGTGGTGGTACGCAAGCGGGCTGAGCAGGAAGGGCATGACCCGGACAAGATGATGCGCGAAATATTGGACGAGGTTCCGGTGGGACGCCTGGGCACGCCCGACGATGTTGCCGGCATGGTGGCCTTGCTGGTCTCTCCGCGAGGTTCGTTTATTACCGGCACCGCCATCCAGGTTGATGGCGGCTTGCTGCGCGGCGTGTATTGAGTCGAAGTCCCACTTGATATTTGAACTCCAGTATTAATCCAGGCGTGCGCCGGACTCCTTGACGACCCTGGCCCACTTGGTGATCTCGGTGCGGATGAAGGCAGTGAACTGGTCCGGTGTGCTGCCCACTGGTTCAGCGCCGTTTCGTGACAACAGTTCTTTTACGTCCGGCATCTGCAGTATCTTGACGGTGTCTGCATTGAGGCGCCCGACAATCGGTTTGGGTGTGCCTGCCGGCGCCAGTATGCCCACCCAGCCACTCGCCTCGTAACCGGCAACACCGGCTTCGGCCATGGTCGGAATATCCGGGGCTGCCGCAGATCGCTGTGCGCCGCTGACGGCCAGCGCCCTCAGCTTGCCATTGGTGACAAAGGGCAGGATGCCGATCATGGACTCGAACATCATCTGCACCTGACCTCCCAGAAGGTCGGTACGCGCCGGCGCACTGCCCTTGTAGGGAATGTGCACGATGTTGATACCTGCCATGCTCTTGAACAATTCACCGGCGAGGTGCAGGGACTGGCCGCTGCCTGAAGAGGCGAAGTTGAATTTTCCTGGCTGAGCCTTGGCCAGTGCGATCAACTCCCTGACGTTTTTTGCCGACAGTGATGGATTGACCGCCAGCACTAGCTGGAGCGTGGCGACCTGGGTAATGGGGGAAAAACTCCTGATGGAGTCGTAGGGCAGCTTGGGATAGAGACTGGGATTGACGCCATGCGAGGTGGTTACCAGCACAAAGGAGTGTCCATCCGGTGTTCCCTTGGCGATGATTTCACTACCGATGATGCCACCAGCGCCCGGGCGATTGTCGATCAGCACCTGCTGGCCCAGCGTGTCGGTGAGCTTCTGCCCGAGTATGCGCGCGATGATGTCGGTGGCGCCACCCGGTGGATATCCCACCACGAAGCGCAACGGCCGATTCGGAAAAGCGGTGGTGGTTGTGCCTGCATTGCTCTGGGCAAATATCGGGAATGCGGTTCCCAACAAGATTGCGCACAGGGTTGAGTGGGCGAATCGCTTCATGTTCATGCTGCCTCCGGCTGTACATTGAGGATGAGAGGATAAGCCAATCGTAACGTAGCCGGTTCGATAGCGTGGTATCGGCAATTCAAGAATCCAGTAATTGCGACTGAATAGAGCCAACGCCGCGTGCGCAGGTCGAGTTTGCCAGGTAGGTTAAACTCAATAAAAAAAGAGGGGATTTCCATTGCCCGATTGGATAGAGGAGGATTCGTGCGTCTTTTTCATCTCGTTGCTTTGATCGTGCTGGCAAGCCAATTGGCTTTGGGCACGCAGCGCGCGTTGGCGCAGGCTTATCCCAGCCGCCCGATCCATATCAATACCGGTGGTACCGGCAGTGTTGGTGACCTTATTTCCAGACTGCTCGCCCCCAAGCTTGGCGAAAGTCTGGGGCAACAGGTGCTGGTGGAAAATCGACCCAGTGGCCCCATTCTCGGGGGATTGGTGGCCAAGGCAGCGCCCGATGGTTACACGCTGCTGGTGACCGGGAATTCGTTCTGGCTGCTGCCATACTTCCAGGCGGACTTGTCCTGGGATCCGGTGAAAGACTTTGCGCCCGTCAGTCTGTTGACGGCATCTCCGAACGTTCTGGTGGTGCACCCGTCGGTGCCGGCCAATTCCGTCAAGGAACTGATTGCGTATGCGAAAGCACGGCCGGGAAAAGTGCATTGGGCCTCCGGCCCGTTGGGAACGGCCAATCATCTGGCCGGCGAAATGTTCAAGGTGATGGCCGGCATCAATATTGTGCGCGTGCCGTACAAGGGGGTGGGGCAGGCGCTCAATGACTTGATCGGTGGCCAGGTTGAAATGATGTTCCCCATTGCCGGCGGCATGACGCCGCACCTGAAAGCGGGACGCCTGCGTGCGCTGGCCGTGTCCAGCGCAGGGCCCTCGGCCCTGGTTCCCGGGTTGCCTACGGTGGCTGCAACGGGTGTCCCGGGATTCGAGTCGGTATCGATAGTGGGCATGTTCACGCCGGCAAAAACACCGACTACCATCATCAGCCGGCTCAGCCAGGAAGTGCAGAACATCGTCCACGCCGCCGACGTGAGGGATCGGCTGTTGAGCACGGGCGTCGAGCCGCAGCGCAGTTCACCTGAACAACTGGCGGCGACCGTGCAATCGGATATTGCGCTGGTCGGGCGGATCATCAAGGAAACAGGCATAAAGCCTGAGTGACAAGTTCGGACGGAAAAGACGATTTTAATAACGGGAGGCAATATGGGAATGCGAATCTGGCATCAAAGCATGGCGGTACTGAAGGATGTTCCGGAATACACGGCGGCACTGCGCAAGCGTTTGCCGACTATTGTCAGGCCGGATACTGAAGTGGTGATGCATGGGCTGGCGGTCGGAACCATGGACAATGCCAATTACCCCAAGGAGGACCTGAGTTCAGCCTACCTGATGTTCGTGCATGGTAACCAGTGGATCGCCGCGGGTATGGATGCCCAGGCTCAAGGGTTCGATGCCATGGTGCTGGCCACGCTGGGCAATCCGATGTTGCGCGAAATTCGTTCCCTCATCGACATTCCGGCCGTGGGATTCGGCGACGTGTCCTTTCGCATGGCCTCGATGTACGGCCACCGCTTCGGGTTGATGTTCTTCAATACCGTCAGGGAAGGATTCTGGCGCGACAATATCCGCAGTATGGGACTGGCCGACTCCTTCAGCGGCATCATGCATGCCGGTGTTTCATTCCAGGATGTGGTGGGCGCGCATGCCGACGAAAAGCTGCGCGCAGATGTGATCAGGCGCGTCAAGGCAAGCGGCGAGCGCATGGTGAAGGAAATGGGTGTCAACGTCATTGTTCCCGGAGAAATGCCGCTCAATCTGCTGCTGGCCAACGAGAATGTGTCCAGCATTGCCGGTGCCACCGTGATTGACGGCCTGGCGCTCTCCTTCAAGATGGCTGAACTGATGGTGGATCTCAAGCGCACCACCGGAATGATGGCCAGCCGCTCGGGCTGGGGGCATGTCCAGCCGGACATGGGGAGAGTGGACCAGGTGCAGGCTTTCTACGGCCTCGATAAACTGCGCGGTCGCCTTGCGTCGGAGTGACGAGTAGTGGAGTATTGCGGCGTCGGCCCAAGCGGCCGGCATTTCAATTTCTTTCAAGGAGAACTGTATGGCTGCACTTCAGGCAGGAACTCCGGCACCGGACTTTACGCTGGCCTCGCATGCCGGCGAAACCGTGTCGCTCAGGAGTTATCGCGGCCGCCGCGTCGTGGTGTCCTTTCTTCCGCTGGCATTTACAGGCGGCTGAACCAATCAAGTGAGCGGGTTCCGTGCGAACTACGATCAATTCAAGCAACTCAATGTCGAAATCCTGCAACTGAGCACCGACACTGTCCCCAGTCTCAAGGAGTGGGGCGAAAAACTCGGCGGCATTTCGTTTCCACTCTTGTCTGACTACTGGCCGCATGGCGCGGTCGGGCAGGCCTATGGCATCTTCAGCGATGAGCGCGGCCTGGACATGCGCTCGGCATTCCTCGTTGATGCGCAAGGCGTCATCAGGTACTCGCATGAGTATCCGAAGGGTACGATTCCGGAAAGTGCGGATCTGCTGGAGCGGTTGAAAGGTATCTAGCGGCAACATCTATCCGATGTAACAACGGGCATGCACTCCAATAGGCAGGTGCATGCCCGGTCCGCGCAACCCGCATGTGGCCGTATGTGGTATTGGCAGACTGACTGCTCCGCTGGCTGCCCCGCTGATTTTTCCGAGTTGTGTGCATGATCAATATTGATACAGGAGGAGCGAATATGAAATGCCTGATCCGGATTTGCGCATTGTCTGCGGTGCTTCTGTCCACCTATTGCGTGGCGCAAGAGTCGGTTGGCTCCTACCCGTCAAAGCCGGTCGTGGTGATTGCCGGAATCGCCACCGGGGGTGGTATCGATATCGAGGGTCGCCTGTATCTGAAGAAAATGACCGAGTTTCTCGGGCAGCCATTCATCCTCGATTTCAAGCCAGGTGCGGCGGGCACGATCGGTGCCGGTTATGTCGCCAAGGCCAGGCCTGACGGTTACACGCTGCTTGCAACGACGGGGGGCTTTACCGTGTTCCCTGCTTTCTACAAGGATCTATCCTTCGATGTTATGCGGGACTTCGCGCCGATTTCCCTCATGAGCGAGCGCTTCTCGGTATTGCAGGTGTCCCAGTCGTTCCCCGCGAAAACGTTTCCCGAGTACATCGCCTACGTCAAGGCCAACCCCGGCAAGGTGAACTTCGGGACCACGGGCGTGGGCAGCATCACCCATCTTGCTGGTGCCTGGCTGCATGGTGCGACCAATACGTCGGTGACCTTCATCCCCTACAAGGGCAACGGGCCGCTGATGCAGGAGTTGATTGCCGGACGCGTGGACGTTTCATGCGGCATCCTCACGTCGTCGCTGCCGCTGGTCAAGGCGGGCAAGTCGCGGGCACTGGCCGTTCTGAACGACAAGCGCTCGAAGCTTTTTGCCGGTTTGCAAACCGTGGCCGAACACGGGGTCACGGGATACAACTACGCAAACTGGATGGGATTCCTTGCTCCCGGGGCGACGCCGGCGCCGCTGGTGAACAAGCTGAGTGATGAGTTCGCCAGAACAGCCCGATCACAGGAAGTGGTCAATGTGCTGGAGTCCGAGGGCAGCATTCCGGTTGGCAGTACGCCAGCGCAATTCCGGCAATTGATTGCACTTGAGACATCCCGCTGGCAAAAAGTCGTTCTCGAAAACGGGATCAAGCTTGATGAGTAATGTCACACGCAATTTCACACCGTACTGCAGGCGTTCCTGCCAGGATCGCAATTCCGATGCGTCAACGATAGGCAACAATGGGTAAATTCGACCGCTTGTTCAATGCGCGTGGCATCGCCATCATTGGTGCCTCCGAAGATCCGTCACGTTCTGGGAGTCAGCCCATCGCCGCGCTGAAAAGCACGGGTTTCCAGGGCGGCATCTATCCGGTCAATCCGCGTTATCAGTCGATCAGTGGCTTCAAGTGCTATGCGTCCCCGGCAGATATCAAGGAGCCCGTGGATGTGGCCGTCATTGCCCTGCCGGCGGCAGGTGCTGTTGAAATGGTCAAGACCTGCGGCGAGATCGGGATTCCGTATGCGGTGGTGCTCGGCAGCGGATTTCGCGAGGTCGGTCCGGAGGGGCTGGCTCGCCAGAATCAGATGGTGACCAATGCGCATGCTCACGGCATGCGCATCATCGGACCCAATTGCAACGGCATTGCGAATATTCATTCACGCATGTACGCCGCGTTCGGCAGCATTTCGCGGCCACCACTGCTGCAGCCAGGCCCGGTGTCCATGGTGATGCAGAGCGGCGGATTCGGCTACGGACTGGCGCTGAGTTGTCGCAATGCCGGCATCGGGTTTCGCATGCTGATCGCCAGTGGCAACGAAGCTGACTTGACTGCGCCCGAACTGATTGATGCGCTCATCGACGATGACAAGACCGAGGTGATACTGGCCTATCTCGAAGGCGTCGTTGACGGCCGCGCGCTGATGGCGGCAGGTGAGCGGGCGTTGGCTGCCGGCAAGCCGATTCTGGTGTGGAAGGCAGGCAAGACGCGCCAGGGCATACGGGTGGCGGCGACGCATACGGCCAACATGACCGGTTCCTATGACGTCTGGCGGGCGGCATTCAGGCAATGCGGCATCATCGATGTCACCGAAATGGAAGAGGTGACTGACTACATACGGGCACTGCGGGGCAAGCGCTTCCCGAAAGGGCGTAATGTGGTGGTGTTGAGTCCCTCGGGCGGTTCCGCCGTGGTGTTTTCGGATGCGGCCGACAAGTATGGACTGAATTTGCCCACCCCCAAAGGCGAGACCATGGAGCGGTTGGTGGCAGCAGTGCCCAAGGCGCATTCCCACGACAATCCGATCGATCTGGGTGGGGGGGGCATCAGTGGCGCCAACAAGGCGAACTTTCAGGTCGCCGTCGATGCGCTGCTCGCCGATCCGGACATTCATCAGCTATGCATGATGACACCCACGTCGCTGGGAGATCGTGCCGTCGCGGGAGCGGATGTCATGATCGAGGCGGTGCGGCGCTCGGACAAGCCCATATTCGTTTTCTCGACGCTGCTGCACGACATCATCGGAGATACGCTGGATCGGTATGATCGTGCCGCCATCCCCGTATTGCTGTCGCCGGTCAGGGTGGCGCGCGCGGCAGGCATGCTGGCAACCTACGCCGAGGCGCGCAATGC
The DNA here is from genome assembly GCA_947479645.1 of Betaproteobacteria bacterium. GTDB lineage: Bacteria > Pseudomonadota > Gammaproteobacteria > Burkholderiales > SG8-39 > CAIYPG01. The sequence goes on from CANKAJ010000039.1 coordinate 17,931, forward strand.
GTTGCTGGCACGACAGGCTGCTGCTGGCACGGCCTCAGTGTCTGTGCCTGGCAATGCGGCCGTCATCTCGGGTGACGCGGCAGGCGCCCTGGATGAGGCGCGCAGCAAGGCAATCCTCAGCGCCGTGGGAATTCGCGTCACGCGCGATGTCATCGTGCCCGCTGATGCGGGAGAAAAAATTGACCGGCTCGGGCTGAGTTTTCCGCTGGCGGTAAAGATTCTGTCGCCGGACATTGCACATAAGACCGATATCGGTGGCGTTGTGCTCAATGTCGCGGATGAACCGGCCTTGCGCAGCGCCATAGGGACTGTTGTTGGCAATGCGCGCCGCGCTCATCCTTCAGCGCGGATTGACGGCGTGCTGGTATCGGAGATGATCGCTGACGCAGTTGAAGTGATTGTCGGCGTGGTCAATGATTCCGTATTCGGTCCGGTTGTCATGCTGGGCATGGGCGGCGTGCTCGCGGAGGCCGTGCGTGATGTGTCCTATCGCGTGGCGCCATTTGCTCTTGACGAGGCGCATGCGATGATCGGGGAGTTGCGCGCGCGCAGCATCTTCGATGGTTTGCGCGGCAGGCCTGCCTGCGATGTCGCAGCCTTGGCCCAGGCTTTGGTAACAATTGCAAGATTGGCGTTTGACCAGAAAGAACTCATTTCTGAACTTGATATCAATCCGTTGATGGTCCGGCGGCGCGGGCAGGGCGTCGTGGCGGCCGATGCGCTGGTGATGTTGAAGACGGCATTGGCGTAAAACGCGGATTAAACCGAAAATAGCGATGCAATGATTTTCCGTGCCACCGGCAATGTTGATCTGAACCGCCGGCGTTATCATCTGGGTACCTCTAAAAATTGTCATTCTGAGGCCGTAGGCCGAAGAATCTGCTTCTTGCGCACTACGAAAAGCAGATTTCTCGCTTTGCTCGAAATGACAATATTGGAATTATTAGAGATGCCCATCTGTTTGTCCCACTACTTTTTCAAAGGATGCCTGCAAAATGAGTGAACCCGCAAAATCCGTTGTCAACTACGAATGCAAGGATGGCATTGCGACCATCACCTTGAATCGGCCTGAAAAATTGAACGCCTTCAATGACGACATGGTCAGGGAACTGATGGCGGTGTTCAATCGCTTTGACCTGGATGATGAAGCCAATTGCGCCATCCTGTGCGGCTCCGGGCGCGCATTCTCCAGCGGTGCCGATGTGCGCGCGCGTCAGTTGCGCAGCAGCGAAGATCTCAGGAAGGGCGGTGGGCCCTCGGCACAGAACGCCAAGAGTTCCGACATCATGACGCGCTCCATTAATTGGAAGCCGGTGATTGCGGCCGTGCAGGGCTATGCAGTTGGCCTGGGTACCGGCCTGGCGCTGGGCTGCGACCTGGTGGTTGCCGAAACCGGAGCGAAATTTCAGATTACCGAAACGCCACGCGGGCTGGCCGGTTCAGGCAAGCTGATGGTGTTGATGGCTTACCGGGGTCAGGGTAGCTTTGCCACCGAAGTTACGCTGACCGGGCGTTTCTTCACTTCGGAGGAAGCCCATGCCGCCGGCGTGATTGATCGCGTCGCGCCAAAGGGAAAATACATGGACGTGGCGCGCGAACTGGCAGTGGCCATCAACCGCAATCCGCCGCTGGCCGTGCGCGCGAGTGTCATGGTGCGTCGCTGGCATATCGAGGACCTCGCCCGCGAAGCCAACCGTTACGCCGGACTGACCAAACTCTATCTGACCGAGGATTTTGCCGAAGCCACCAAGGCGTTTGTCGAGAAGCGTCCGCCCAAGCCGTTCAAGGCGCGCTAAGGGTTCGCATCGAGCGTGGCCGTGTTGAGTAGATGAGCACGGCCTCATTCGGCCTTGATGGCCAGATCCCGAATGAGCTTTCCCAGCACCGCCATATCAGACTTTACCGTTGCCGCAAGTTCTTCTGGCGTGCTGCCAACCGTCTCCAGCCCGATGCTGCGGAAACGCTCCTTGGTGTCGGCCAGATTGAGATAGGCCAGAATTTCCTGATTCAGCTTGTTGATGACCGCCGGCGGTGTGCCCGCGGTGGCAAACACGCCGTGTACCTGCTTTGATTCATAGCCAGGCAGGCCCGATGCAGCCACGGTCGGCAGGTTCGGAGCAAGCAATGACGGTTGCAGACTGGTCACGGCCAATGCGCGCACCTTGCCGGCCTTGATGTGTGATGTTACCGATGCGGCGGCGGGAAACATGAACTGTATGCGGCCCGCCATCAGGTCATTCAGCGCCAAAGCGGCACCTTTGTACTTGATGCCGACCGCATCCACGCCGGCCATGACCTTGAACAGTTCCGCGGCGAGATGGTTGCCCGAGCCGGTGGATGCCGTGCCATAGTTGAGTTGACCCGGATTGGCCCTGGCCATGGCAATGAATTCCTTGACTGAACTGGCTGTCAGTGACGTGTTCACGACCAGGATGTTCGGCGAACTCGATGACAACGTGATGGGGGCGAAATCCTTTACCGGGTCCCAGGACACGGCGTCCTGCAGGAAGGGCAGCAGCCAGATGCTGCTGCCGTAGAACATCAGGGTGTAACCATCCGGTGCCGCCTTGGCCAGCATCTCGCCCGCCAGCAAGCCGCCGGCGCGATTGACCACGATCACCGGTTGCCCCATCTTCGCGGCGAGCGCCTGTGCCACCAGGCGTGCCGGAATGTCATTGGCGCCGCCGGCTTCGGCTGCGATCATGCGCAGGGGTTTGGACGGATAGGCCTGGGCGCCAGGCATGCCCGCATGTAGCGTCGATAGCGCGAAAAAAAATGCGATGGCGGCTAATCGCTTCGGCATGGTGCTCCTGACTCAGTCTTGAATTGCAATCATCGTATTCTGGATTAGATGAGGATTGAAATCAAAGGCAATGCATCGATGCGCGGAAAGCGAGTTCTTGTACTATGTTGATTAAAGAGGAACCGTTTGAATCCATCGTTTTACATTCGCAAAGGAGCTGGAACATGAGACGCTGGCCATTCTTGTCGCGGTACGGTGCCGGAATTTCAATGCTGAGTTGTTCGGTCGCCTTTGCACAAGGTACGTCTGACGCCTATCCGTCCAAGCCGGTGACGGTTGTTGCTGCGATCGCCGCCGGCGGTCCGATCGACCTTGAGGCGCGACCCTACCTGGCAAAAATCAGTGCGATGATGGGGCAGTCATTCGTATTCGATTTCAGGCCGGGTGCTGCTGGCACCATCGGCGCGGGCTACGTGGCCAAGGCCAGGCCTGATGGTTACACGCTGCTGGTGATATCGGCCGGCTTTACCGTGTTCCCGGCGTTTTACAAGGATCTGACCTTTGATGTGGTCAAGGATTTTGCTCATGTGTCCCTGATGAGCGAACGGACTTCCGTTTTGCAGGTGCCGGTTTCGTTTCCGGCAAAAACATTTCCCGACTACATCGCCTATGCCAGAGCCAATCCGGGGAAGATCAATTATGGAACGACCGGGGTGGGCAGCATCACACACCTTGCCGGGGCGTGGATGCATGGCGTTACCAATACGAAGGTGACATTCATTCCCTACAAGGGCACCGGGCCGTTGCTGCAGGAATTGCTGGCCGCGCGTGTGGATGTGGCCTCCGGCACGCTGGTGTCTGCCCTGCCGCTGATGAAGACCGGCAAGGTGCGACCGATTGCGATCCTGAACGACAAACGCTCCAATTTGCTGCCGGGCGTTTTGACAGTGGCAGAGCAAGGCGTGCCCGGATATAACTATTCGAACTGGCTGGGGTTCGTGGCGCCGGGGGCAACGCACCTTGCGATCGTCAACAAGCTGAGCGAAGGTTTTGCGCGCGTCGCCAGGATGCCCGACATTGTGTCGGCGCTCGAAGCCGAAGGCAGTATTGCGGTGGGCAGCACGCCTGCACAGTTTCGTCAGCTGATCGTGACCGAGACGGCGCGCTGGCAGAAAGTGGTCCAGGACACCGGAATCAAACTCGAGGAATAGCGGCTTGGCAAAGGTTGGACGGGGGCTGGTACAGGCATCAGCAGCATATTTTCGTAAACTGAGAGGGCAGGAAACAGTATGCAGAACAGTAGGCCTTGCGATGGAATCAAGGTGTTGGCGGTTACGAGTGCGCTGGCGGCGCCGTTTGCTGCTTATCAGTTGGCATTGCATGGCGCCGAGGTGATCAGCATTGAAGATCCCGGTACCGGCAACACCACGCGTCGCGCCGGCAGTATCGAGGGCAGGAATCTGAGTGAGCAGGGCATGGCCGCGGGGTTCATTGCGCATGCTGCCAACAAGAAGTCCCTGACGCTGAATTTGCGGGAGCCTGCAGCTCAGGAAATATTCAGAAAGCTGGCCATGCAGTCGGACGTGATTCTGGAGAATTTCCGCGCAGGCACCATGGATCGTTATGGACTGGGCTACGAAGCGATGCGGGAACTGAATCCACGCATCGTCTATTGCTCACTGTCCGGTTTCGGGCAGACCGGACCGAAACGGCGCGATCCGGCGATCGATCCAATCATTCAGGCCGCCAGCGGCATGATGAGCCTGACCGGAACGCCGCAATCCGGGCCGCTCAAGGTGGGTGCGCAGATTGCCGACTATGCTTCGGGCTTCTCGCTGACGCTGGGCATCATGATGGCTCTGTTCCAGCGCGAACGCACGGGTGAGGGGCAGCGCGTGGATGTCTCCATGCTGGAGACGGCTATTGTCTTCATGAGCAATACGGTCAGCGATGTGATGAACACCGGCATGCCCACGCGCCTGATGGGCAACAAATTGCAGAACAACAACCACCTGTGCGACACGTTTGCCTGCAGCGATGCACCCATCTTTATCGGTGCTACGCGGGAGAATCTGCGACAGAAACTGTGGGAGGCGATGGGCAGGCCCGATATTCCGGCCGATCCGCGTTTCAGGAATCTGACGGCTATCCAGCAGAATCTGGATGCCATGTACGCCGAAATAGGGCGGACTCTGAAAACGAAGACGGCGGCCGAATGGGAGGACATCCTGAGCCAGACAGGCGTGCCTGCCATGCAGGTTCGCACAATCGCTGAAATCACGGAGCATCCCCAGATCCAGCATCGCAAACTGTTTCACACGATCGACAAGGCAAGCTCCGGCCTGGGTCAGGATGTCAGGGTTCCACTGGCGCCGTACAAGCTGTCCAAGGGGGCGGCACGCATTGATTCGCCGCCGCCGTTTCTCGGGCGGCACACGGAGGAGATTCTTGGGGGACTTGGATACAGCAATGAGGAGATCGGCAGGCTGCGAGCGACCGGGGTGGTTTGACAGCAACCGAATCGCAACGCGCCTCGCGAGAAATAAATTCGTCTCGACGAGCGCGATTGGGCATAAAAAAACGGGCCTGGCTGAAATTTCAGCCAGGCCCGTTTTTTTTTACCGATTCGCTGCAACCTGAATCGGAATCTGATTTGCCCGGCCTAATCGAGCACGGCAGCAATCATCAACAGAAAGGTGGTGCCGAACGCCGTGGGGATGCCATAGCTTTCCATTTTCGATACCGAATCACCAGCGATGACCTCGACCGGAACAGAAGTTTGTTCCAGCACATTGTTGGTTGTCGAGTCTTCCAGCATTCGCGTCAGGGAATTCTTGCGAGCGGTGCCCATGACGATTTTCTGGCAATTCAAGCGGCGTGCCTCTTCAACGATCATGGCTGCCTTGTCGCCGGTGCGAATGTGGGTGGAATAGGGCACGGCATAGCTGTCCATGACCCTCTTCGCCAGACCCAGCCGCTTTTCCGCCTCATCGCGATGATAGGACTCCTGCGTTTTTTTGCTCAGGAAGCGCCCGATGTGTCGTGACAGGCGCGGTTGAACGTTGATCAGATGGATCTCCATTTCAGGGGTTTTCATGAACTCATTGACGACGTGTCTCAACGCGTATTCGGAATTGCGTGAACCGTCGACCGGAACTAGGACTTTCAGCATGGCATTTTCTCCTTCGGTTGGGACAACATCGGTTATTTCCGCCTCAAACGGGCGGGCAAGCACTGCGAGGTTCGAGGAAATTCGGGACTCGAGCCTGCGGTGATTTCTGACAAACCCTGACCACAGCACACCGCCGATAGCCGCGATGTAGAAGAGCGCGACTGCAGCGCCATTGGTGTTGAAGGTATCCTTCAGAAAAGGTTCGCTCATGATCATCTTGGCTGAGGTCCAGGCGAGCACGGCGGCGCCCAAATAAATAATGACGGGAAACCGCTCCACCCAGTGCAGCAGTATGGTGCTGCCCCAGACCACGATGGGCACGCTGATCAGCAGGCCCAGCACTACCAGCACATAGCTGCCCTGGGCTGCACCGGCTACCGCAAGAACGTTGTCCAGTCCCATGACCAGATCGGCCACGATGATGGTCTGGATGGCGCCGCGCAATGTGATGGAGGGTTTGATCTTGCCGTCTTCTTCCTCGCCATCTTCCGGTGTCAGAAGGCGGTACGCAATCCATAGCAGCAGCGCGCCGCCCAGAGCGAGCAGTCCGGGGATCTTGAGTAGCCAGACAACCACCAGCGTCATGGCGCTGCGCACGATGATGGCGCCGACGGCGCCAAATACGATGGCCCGTTTTTGCAGATGTTTGGGCAGGCTGCGTGATGCCAGCGCGATGACGATCGCATTGTCTCCCGCAAGCACGAGATCGATGACAACAATTGCGAGAAGTGCGGTGAGGAATTCGATGGATAGAATGTCCATTTTTCAGGCTCCCTTGGTTTTGATTTAATCGTTGCTTTCGAGGATTCCCAGCAATTGCAGCAAACTGGTGAACAGGTTGAAGATCGCGACGTAAAGCGAAATCGTGGCCAGGATGTAGTTGGTCTCCCCGCCGTGAATGATCTGGCTTGTCTCGTAGAGAATCAGGCCAGCCATCAGCAGCACGAATGCCGCGGATACGACCAGTGAAAGCGCCGGTATTTCGAAAAAGATCGCGCCCAACCCGGCGAGGAATGCAACGATGATGCCGGCCGTCAGGAACCCGCCCATGAAGCTGAAGTCCCGGCGGCTTGAAGTCGCATAGGCGGACAGGCCGAGGAATATGGCTGCCGTGCTGCCCATCGCCATCATCACCACCTGATGGCCATTGGGCATGGCCAGGTAGCGGCTGACGATCGGCCCCAGCGTGTAGCCCATGAAGCCCGTCAGTGCGAAAATGGAGGCCAGGCCCCAGGCGCTGTTGCGCAGACGGAAGGTCAGGAACAGCAGTCCGAAATAGCCGATCAGCGTCAGCATGATTCCCGGATACGGCAGCTTCATGCTGGCGCTGGTCGCGGCCGTCGCTGCGCTGAACAGCAGCGTCAATGCCAGCAGCCAGTAGGTGTTCTTCAGCACGCGGTTGGCCGACAGCGGTGTGGCCGCAGTGGCGTCGGCGTTACGGGTGAGGACCAATGTGCCTGTCTCTTGCATGTTGAACTCCTTCAGTTCTCCGATGGGCGACTTTTATTCAATCGCGAAGCCAGTTTAGGGTCGTAATCTATTCGTGTAAAATCGTTTATTATTTGGAAATAGATCGATAAAAACGAAGTATTCAGGACGGGTGCCGAGACCATGAACTACAAACATCTTTATTATTTCTGGCAGGTGGCCAAGGCTGGCGGGGTCATGCGCGCGAGCGAGAAGCTGCATTTGACGCCGCAGACCATCAGCGGCCAGATCACGCTGCTGGAGGACGATCTGAAGACTGCTTTATTCGTCAAGCGTGGCCGCAATCTTGAGCTGACGGATGCCGGGCGGGTCGCACTGGGTTATGCAGACGACATCTTTGCGCTGGGCTCCGAGCTGCAGGAGGCGATGCGCAATCCGGCTGAAGGCGGTCGTCCCATTGACTTCCGGGTGGGCATCGCCGATGCAGTGCCGAAGTCGATCGCCTATCGGCTGATCGAACCGGCGGCCCGGTTGCCCATGCCCGTGCGCATCGTCTGCCGGGAATGGAAGCTGGACAGCCTGTTGGCGGAACTGGCAGCGCATCGGCTGGACCTGGTCATCGCAGGCGCGCCGATTCCCCCCTCGATCAGCGTGCGTGCCTACAACCATCGCCTGGGAGAGTCCGGCACGAGTTTTTTTGCCGTTGCCCAGATCATCAAGGGACTGAAGGGCAAGTTTCCCGCCTGCCTGAATGGAGCCCCCATGATGTTTCCGGGGGAGGATGCCGCGGTCAGATCGCGGCTGGATCAGTGGTGTCACGCCCATGAGTTGCATCCACAGGTGGTCGGGGAGTTTGACGACAGCGCGCTCATGAAGGTGTTTGGGCAGCATGGCGCCGGTGTGTTCATGGGGCCGACCGTGCTAGAGCGGGAGATTGAAAAGCAGTATGGCGTGAAAATCGTGGGCAGGACATCGGAAATTGTCGATGAATTCTTCGCCATTTCAGTCGAACGGCGTGTGCGCCATCCTTGCGTTATTGCCATCACCGAGGAAGCGCGGGGCCAGCTTTTCGCCAAGCGCCGCCGCGCCTGATCCGCGGGTGTTCGGGCGCCACGCGACTTGCGGCTCAATGTGGCAATATCGGCCTTGCCGATTGGTCGAGCGTGCTGATAGGTCGGATTCATCGAGCCAACTTCGACGCCCGCACATTGCCCATGGTGTGGGTCTTGAAGTGTGCGAGTATCGTTTCAAATCCTTCATTCCAGTGGAGTCACCATGCGCAGTGGATTTCCCGCAGTTTTGATCGGCTGTATGGCCGGTCGCGTGCTTTTGGCAGTGTTGGCATTGATGTGGCTGTTGCCGGCCGCGGCGCAGCAGGACCCCGCGCCAGGTTTTCCATCCAAGCCCATGCGCCTGGTCAATCCGTTCGCGCCAGGCTCCGTGCTCGACGTGGTGGCCAGACTGCTCGCTCCGAAGATGAATGAAACCTGGGGTGTCCCGGTTCTGGTGGACAACAAACCTGGAGCGACTGGCACCATCGGCATGGATTTCGTGGCGAAGTCGGCGCCTGATGGGCACACCTTCGGCATTCTGATCATCAGTCATGCGGTGAACTCGGCGCTGGAAGGATCGAAAATGCCTTACGACATCGTGCGCGATCTGTCGCCCATCACGCAGCTGACCAGCAATGCCTACGTGCTCTCGGTCAATGCGAAATTGCCCGTACGCTCAGTCAGCGATCTCGTCGCCTATGCGCGGGCGAATCCCGCGGGCGTGCGCTATGGTTCCTCTGGCACTGGTGGCGTCATTCATCTTGCAGGCGAATGGCTGGCCTTGCTCTCCAAGGTGAACATGACGCACGTCCCATACAAGGGAAACGCACCGGCGATCGCTGACGTTGCGGGAGGGCATATCGAGATGATGTTCTCCTCAGTCACGCTGTCGGCGCCCCTCGCGAGCCAAGGTCTGATCCGTTCTATTGCTGTAACCTCGGCCAAGCGTCTGGCGGCCTTGCCCGCCCTGCCGACCATGCAGGAGTCCGGCATCCCGGGATTTGAAGTGGATGGTTGGTACGGTATCGCCGGTCCCCAGGGGATGCCGGTGGCCATCGTTGATAAATTGAATCGTGAGTTGGTCAGGATCGTGCGCCTGCAGGACACGCGCGACAAACTGGCCGCGGATGGCATGCTGCCGGTGGGTGGGACGCCTGCCCAGTTCGCGGCCCTGCTGAAATCCGAAGATGAAAAATGGCGTCGCGTGGTGCAGGACCGCGGGCTGGCCGCCAAGTAAGGCGAATCAGGGAAAACATCATGCAAAAGCAGCGCGCGTTGATTGTGGGCGGTTCACTCGGCGGCCTGTTGGCCGCCAATTTGTTCAGGGCTATTGGTTGGGATGTGCAGGTCTTCGAGCGCGCCAGTGATGATCTGGAGAGCCGTGGCGCCGGCATCGGCTTGAATGATCAACTCTTCGATGTGTTCAAGCGGGTTGGCGTCACCGTCGATGATTCGTTGGGCGTGGTCCCCAAATCGAGAACCTGCTTTGATCCCCTGGGCAAGGTCCTGGTCGAGTACAAACGCGGCAAGGTGCTCAGTTCCTGGGGGCGCGTCTATCGTTCGCTCAAGGATACCCTGCCTCGGGAAAACTACCATTTCGGCAAGACGCTGAGCGATTTCAGCCAGAGCGGCGGGCGTGTTCTTGCACGATTTGCCGATGGCAGCCGGGCCGAAGGTGATTTGCTCGTTGGCGCTGATGGCATTCGCTCAACGGTGCGCAGCCACATTCTTCCCGCGGTGCAACCCCGCTATGCCGGCTACATTGCCTGGCGGGGCATCATCGATGAGTCGGCGATGTCGCCGGAATTGCACGCGGCAATATTCGAGCGCAATATCATCTGCCTTCCCGAAGGCGAGATGATGAGCGGGTATCCGGTGCCGGGGCCTAGCAATGATGTGCGCCCGGGTTTTCGCTCCTACAACCTGGTCTGGTATCACCCGGTCACCGAGGCGAATCTGCGTGATCTATGCACCGATGCGACCGGGCATTGCCACGGCAACAGCATCGCGCCGCAGTTGATCCGGCCGGAACTCATTGCCGACATGCGCGCGCTGGCACGCCGGGTGCTCGCCCCGTATTGCGCCAGCTTCATCGAGCAGATCCCCAAGCCGTTTTTTCAGGCCATCTACGACCTGCAGTCGCCAACGCTGGTGGTCGGACGGGCAGTGTTGATGGGGGACGCCGCCTTCGTCGCGCGCCCCCACGTCGGCATGGGCGTTACCAAGGCTGCGCTGGATGCCGAGTGTCTGGTTGATGAACTGTCCGCATCCGGTGCCAGCATTGAGTCGGCATTGGCGGGTTATGACACGCAACAGCGCGAATTCGGCGAGGGTGTGGTCGCGCGCGCGCGCTGGATCGGTGCGCATCTGGAAGCGCAGAATAAACCGCGCGAGCTGAGAACGCATGCAGAACTGCATCCTGATCTGCAGGAGTTCATGCATGCCAGCGGTGCCAGTCTGAACGAGGTGCCGGTGCTGTTGCAGCTGGTTGTTGCGAGGCGTGCGCGCGCGCAACAAAGGCGGCTGGCTACCTAGATCCCACGATTGAAATTGAAAGCGAGTCTGTTCATGTCGAATACGTATTTGGGCAATAAGTGGAATGTTGTAGCGCGGATTGTTTTATGTGTGTTTGGTGGGCTGCTTGCTACCTGCACGCTGGCGCAGTCTTACCCGACCAGGGCGCTGCGGTTGATCGTGCCGTTCGCGCCGGGTGGTGGTAATGACACAGTGGCGAGGTCGATAGCGCAGCAGATCAGCGGCGGTCTCGGGCAGCCGGTGGTGGTGGACAATCGTGCCGGTGCGGGGGGTGTGCTGGGAGCGGATGCGGCGGCGAAAGCGGCGCCGGACGGTTACACGCTGTTCCTGGGCGGAGTAGGCAGCCATGCCGTGAATCCCAGCCTCAATCCGAAGCTGTCGTATGACCCCATCAAGGATTTTGCGCCGGTCTCCTTGATCGCCTCCGCGCCTTCGGTGCTGGTGGTGAATCAGGGGTTGAATGCAAGATCGCTGGCAGAACTCACCGCAATGGCAAAGGCAAGCCCTGGCAAGCTCAATTACGCGACCAACGGCAACGGCAGTTCGTCGCATCTGGCGACCGTGCTGTACGAAACCATGGCTGGTGTGCAGATGGTGCATGTCCCCTACAAGGGCTTCGGTCCGGCGCTGACCGATATCCTGAGCGGGCAGGTGCAGCTGATGTTCAACAGCATTGTCGCGTTGGTTCCGCAAATCAAGGCGGGCAAGGTGAGAGCGCTTGCGGTCACCAGTCGCAATCGCTCATCGTTGCTGCCGGATGTGCCGACGCTGGCTGAATCCGGCCTGACCGGTTACGAGGCGGGGTCCTGGTACGGCATACTCGTTCCCGCGGGAACGCCGCGCGACATCGTCATGCGGCTGAATGCCGAAATTGTGCGTGCGGTGAAGCAGCCTGAATTGCGCGAACGGCTGGCAGGTGAGGGGGCCGATCCTGTCGGCAGCACGCCGGAAGAGTTTGCGGCGCACATCAAGACTGAACTCGCGCGCATGGGAAAGCTGATTCGCGATGCGCACATCAAGGCGGAGTGATTGCGTACGCTGTACATTGGGACAAGACCGGTTCCAGCCTGATTACGAATCGGTCTGCGTGACTTAGGCTTCGACCGCCAGATAGTCCCGCAGCGCGTCGCCGACGCGATAGAAGGACAGCACCGTCAGCACCACGACCACACCCGGCGCAATTCCGGCACCGGGGTTGACCAGGATGTAGCGGAAGCTTTCCGCCAGTGATTGGCCCCAACTGGGATTGGGGGGTTGTATACCGATCCCGAGGAAACTCAAGCCGGTCTGGGCCAGCATTGCGCTGCCACAAAGAAACGTAATTTTCACCAATGCCGGACCAGCGGCGTTGGGCAGCACATGGCGCCACATGCGATACGCTGCAGTCGCACCGTAGAGGCGTGTGATGATCACGAATTCACGATCGCGAACCACCAGCACGCCTGAGCGGACCACGCGCGCCAGCGACGGGGCATACACGCAACCCAGCGCCAGCATGCTGTTGGTGAGGCTGGCGCCAAGCACCGTGGTCAGCACCAGGCAAAGAATGATGCCGGGGAATACCAGCAATGCATCGACAATGCGCATCAGCAGTTGGTCAATGCGCCCGCCGAGATAGCCGGCAGCCAGGCCCCAGGGGATGCCAGCGGCACAAGCCGTGACAATGCAAATGACCACTCCCAGCAAGGCGGGCCGCGCGCCCCACATCAGGCGGCTCGCCACATCGCGGCCGATCTCGTCGGTGCCAAGGAGGTGGGACATGGAAAAAGGGGCGTGACGATTGGGAATATTCTGCGATATGGGATCATAGGGCGCGAGCGCCGGTCCGAACAGGGCGACGACGGCCAGAAAAAGCAGATATACAGCGGCCAGCCAGAGACCCGGTGAGCCATCGAATAGGTGTTTCCACCCGTGGATGCTGGCGCTCGGTGTGTCCTCACTGGTGTCCACATTGTGCGTGCTGCGCGCTGCGGTTGTGTCGGTCATCTGCTTTTCCTTCAGCGACGTGTCCGGGGATCAAGCACGGCACAGCCGATATCCACGACCAGACTGATCATCACAAATACCACGGTCAGTACCAGGGCCACGCTTTGTACCGTCGGGTAGTCCTTTTGCAATACTGCAGTGACCAGCATGGTGCCCAGGCCGGGGATGACGAAGACGGATTCGACCAGCACTGCGCCGCCAAACAAACTCGAAGTAATGATGCCGATGACTGTCACCAACGGGATCAGGGCATTCTTCAGTGCAAACCGGAAGAATATCTGTGCAGGACTCAATCCCAATGCCCAGGCGGTGCGTATGTAGCTTGATGACAGCGCCTCCAGCATGCCGCTGCGCGTGAAACGGGTTATCGCTGCGGCGGCACCCGACGCCAGTGTCAGGGAGGGCAGTACCAGTGACTGGATATGCTCATGCCAGCCCAGTTCAACCGACGGCACGCCGGTGGCCGGAAACCAGCCGAGCTTGAGTGCGAACAGGTTTACCGCAAGCATGGCCAGCCAGAATTCCGGCAGCGCCAAACCCAGTCCGGAGACACTGGTTACCGCAGCATCAATGCGATTGTGGCGATTGATCGCAGACAACACTCCCAACGGGATACCGATCAGCAGAGACAGTATCAATGCGATCACTGTGAGTTCGATGGTCAGCGGCAGGCGTTCGGTAATGGCCTTGGCGATATTGCGACGGTCAGTCAGCGACCGGCCCAGGTCGCCGCGGATGGCGTTGCCCAACCAGCTCAAATACTGCACGTGCAAAGGGCGGTTCAGTCCCATCTCTTCGCGAAGCACTGCGATCGCTTCGGCCGAGGCCTCGGGGCCGGCCGCCTCTTCCGCGGCGCCGCCGGGAATGATCTGAACAAGGCCGAAAATCAGAATGGTGCCAAACAATACTGTGGGTATCACAGCCATGAGGCGGTGAAGGACCACGCTCCATATCGATGAGACAGAAGCTGCTGCCACCGTTATTGACCTCGAGCCTGATTCAGAAGGATCACTTGGTGAAATACCAGGTGACCGGATTGATCTTGCCCATCAGATTGGGCTGCTCTCCGGCCAGGTCCCTGGTGTAGATGGAATAGTTCGGCGCGTAGAACAGCGACAGCTTGGGCACCTGCTGAATCCACAGGCGATTCAGTTCGTCGTAAAGCGGTTTTTGCGCCTTCTTGTCATAGGTCTTTGCGAGCTTGGCCAATACTTCATCTACGCCGGGAAACTTGGTCTTGCCAGCGTTGAAGAGGCCGGTGGAGGCGAAATTGCCCTCAAATGTCAGGAAGGGATCAGGACGACCGGAGAATCCCACCTGGTAAGACATCACATTCTTGTCAACGTTGAAGGCCTTGTTGCAGGCGCTGCCCTGCCTCAGTTCAACTTCCAGCGTGATGCCGGCCGGGCGCAACTGCTCGCGCTCGATGTCGGTGATGTCGCTGCCATAGCCGAGCACGCTGTTGGTCGCGCACAGCTTCAGTGTGACGCCGTTGGGGAAGCCGGCCTCGGCCAGCAGCTTCTTCGCGCGGGCCGGATCGTATTTCACGCTGCCCTCGAGCTTCTTCGTATAGGCCCAGCTCTCCGGCGGCAGCGGCATGAGCGCCACGCCACCGCTGTTGCCCGGCCCGAGGATGGCATCCGCCAGCACCTGGCGGTCGAGTGACATATTGATGGCCTGGCGCACCTTGACATTGTCCAGCGGTGCAAAGCTGGTGTTCCAGGAGATCTGGTAGTAGCGGGTGGACGCCTCCTTGGAGACGCGCAATCGCGGGTTGTCCCTGATCACCCCGAGGTTCTTCGGATCGATCTGGTAGGCAAAGTCGAGCTGACCCGACAGGATGGCGCTGGCAAGCGAGGTTGCATTGGGAATGAAGCGGAACTGGATGCCGGATAACCGCACAGCCTTGGCATTCCAGTATTCCGGATTCTTTTCGAGGATGAGCGCCTGTCCGGAGATCCAGTTCTTGAACATGAAGGCGCCGGTTCCGACCGGGTTGCGCGCGAAGTCCTTGCCCAGCTTCTGAATTGCCGTCGGCGAGGCCATCATGCCGGCGCGGTCCGCGAGCAGGATGGGCATGGACGAGTTTTCATGTTTGAGCCTGAGCGTAATGGTGAACGGATCCACGATGTCGATTCGTTCCACGTCTTCAAGGTCATTCAGGACCTTGGATTCCTGCAACCGCAGCAGGTTGAACTTCACGGCTTCGGCATCGAAAGGGGTGCCGTCATGGAACTTGACGCCGCGGCGCAGCTTGAGTTCGAAGGTGCGCTTGTCGGCGCCGGTGAATTTCCACGCAATGGCCAGGCCCGGGCGCGGGTCCAGCGTCTTCGGATCAAAATCGATCAGCCGGTCAAAAATGCTGTAGAGCATCGGGTAGTCGAATCCGGAAGTGCCGACGGCAGGGTCCAGTGTGTAGGGCTCGGACAGCACACCAAGATTCACCACGTTGGTGCCCGCAGCGGCCTGGACGACGGATTGGCCTGCGCACAGCGCCAGGGTGGCACTGAAGAAGCTGCGAACCAACCATTGTGCTTGTCTCATTGTTTCCTCCTTTATGGGTGCTTCATGTTGTGTCGATTATGAATTTGACGATGCAGTATTGATTTCAATGGCGCGGTGACAGGCGACGTCACCGCCGTGGTGCGATTGCAGTAGTGGTTCATCGCGTCGGCATACATCCATGACAAAAGGGCAGCGCGGGTGAAAACGACAGCCTGACGGTGGCTGTGCCGGATCGCCGATTTCTCCGCCCAAATGAGGCAATTCCTGGCGTGCTGTCCTATTCAGTGCAGGTACGGCATCAATCAGGGCTCTGGAGTACGGATGCGCAGGCTGGCCGATGACTCGCGTGGCGGGACCCAATTCAACCAGTTTGCCAAGGTAGAGCACGGCAACCGTGGTCGCCAATTGTGCGACCGCGCTCATGTCGTGGGAAATCAGCAGATAGGTCAGTTGCTCGGATTTTTTTAACGCATCCAGCAGCACCAGCACTTCGTTCCTGACCGACACGTCAAGCGCGGAGACAGCCTCGTCCAGAATGATGAGCTTGGGTCGCGAAACCAGCGCGCGTGCGATGGTGACCCGTTGACGCTGGCCGCCCGACAATTGCTGCGGCAGCCTGTCCATGTGTCGTGTATTGAGCCCGACGCGGCCGAGGTAGTCGGCGGCGATATCGCGTTGCGTGGCGCGGTCGAGGCGTTCGCGTAGCCGCGGCTCGACGATGCTCTGCCACACCGGCCAGCGCGGGTTCAATGCCGAGGTCGGGTCCTGAAACACGATCTGTATGCCGTGGGCGCCGGCTGCAGCCGCACGGTCCCGCGCTGTTGTCAGTTCCATGCCGTCAATGCGGATGGAGCCCGATTCGACCGGGCCGAGTCCGGCGATGGCGCGGGCGATCGTGGACTTGCCCGAGCCGGATTCACCAATCAGTGCGAGCGTGCTGCCTCGCGCAATGGAAAAAGAAACGTCGGCTACCGCTTGCACCGGGCGGCGCGTCAATCCTCTATAGACAACACAGAGCTGCTCGATGTCGAGAAGCGTGTCTTTCGCCAGTGCTGCATTACTTTGATCGGTCATCTCCACACGCCTGTTCACGATGTCGTGTTCCGGGCCAAATTCTTCGGGCCATTTGTGGGGCTCGTGGTGTTTTCAATGCTCGCCGTATCGACACTGGCCGCAGATTTCCAGCAGCGAACAGTGCGATCCGCCAATGAGGATGTGACCTGGGCGTCATCGCAGCCATTGCCTGCCAGGGGGCAACGCTGCTGAAAGCGGCAGCCGCCAGGCCAGTGACCGGGCATGGGCGGCGTGCCTGGAATGCCGCCGCGCAACACGCCAATCTGCGTGAGGTCCGGTACACAACGAACCAGGCCGCGTGTATAGGGATGCAATGGCGTCTGCAGCAGTGCATCCGTGTGGCCTACCTCAACCAATTCTCCAGCGTAGGCAACCGCGATGCGATGGCACAGGCGTGCAACCAGTCCCAGATCGTGACTGATGAACAACACCGAGATGCCATGATCCTTGCTCAGCCTCTCAAGCAATCGAACGATCTCATCCTGAGTGGTGACGTCGAGCGACGTCGTGGGCTCATCCGCCAGCAGCAGCCGGGCGTCTCCCGCCAGTGCCATTGCGATCATGACGCGCTGGCACATGCCGCCGGAGAACTGGTGCGGATAGAAGCCAAGTCGGCTGCGTGGCTCGGGAATGCCGACCATGTCGAGCAACTCGATGGCGCGCTCGCGCGCCTTGTGTCCGGAGAGTTTGTGATGCGCCCTGACCGCACAGATCAGCTGGGTGCCAATCGTGAATGTGGGATTGAGGGCCGCAACCGGTTCCTGAAACACCATGCCGATACGGTTGCCTCGCAGTGACCGCATCTGGTATTCCGGCAGCGCAAGAAGATCCACGCCGTCGAAAATGACCTTGCCGGTCGCTTTGATGGTGGGTGGCAACAAGCGCATGATGGCCAGCGCCGTCAGGGTCTTGCCGCTGCCGCTTTCCCCGACCAGGCCGAATATCTCGCCACTCTGGATTTCAAAGGAGACGTCCGACAACAATGTGGTGTCGCCGCGATCAGCGCACAGTTTCAGTCGCAGGTTCTCCACGATGAGTGCGGGTGCGCGCATGCGTGGTCAGCTTTGGCCAAGCCACACGAATCGGCATGCGCCAGATGCTGCAGCCGAACCGATCAGTTCCGATGCGATATCCCTAACGGCATTCAACGCTGGCTCCCCGTCGCGTTTGTTCCGAGGGCGCATGTTAGCCTGTAATGGCCGTTAGCAGTTACAGGCATCAAGCGGGCGCAAGCAGAGGCAGCATGCACGTGAGGATTCCATTGTCTTGTGTGTCGGACTGCTGATCCTGACAGCGCCCATCACTTCTTGAGTCGAGGCAGGCGTTACTCAGGGTCGTCGGCGCGGAATCCGGTTTTTGTCACGCCGTGAATGCAGCAAGCTTCGTCTTCATCCGCAGAACCGCCGCTGGATCCGGCTGCACCGAGAATATTGCCTTGCGCATCCCGAATGAGCACGGCGCCGGTTTGCGGCACGAACTTGCCGCCGCCGGTTGAGGCGAGGCTGACAAAGAAATTGGGATTGCCTTTTGCTTTGGCGCCGACGGCACGGCTGGACATGCCAATGGCCACCGCCGCCCATGCCTTGCCGCGCCCGACATCGATGCGGAACATGCTCGCGCCATCGTCGCGCTGCGCGGAAATGATGTTGCCGCCATCGTCGATGACGACGACTCCCAGCGGCTTTGTTTTCAGCTCATGGGATTTGGCCAGCGCATGTTCAATAATGTCATTGGCCTGCTTGAGTGTGAGTTTCTGCATGTTTCCTCCTGGTGGGTAGCGTGCAGGTTATCGCGCCAAACGCGGATGGGACCTGAAGCTAACGTTGAATATCGCGCGGTGACTATATAGTTGCTTGTCACATACGGTCAATCCATGGTCTTGGATCGCCGTGATATTCTTCGAGAATACTGTCAATACTAGAGACGCGTCATGCCATTCTCGCTAAATCTTTTTTCCAGACGGGGAAGGTCAGCGTTGCTCCCGGCAATGCTGCTGACATCGATGAGTTGTCTTGCTGCCGGATATCCGGAAAAGCCGGTGCGCATCGTCACACCATTTCCCACCAATAGCGTGACCGATGTACTGGCACGCCCCATCGCGGCGAAATTGACTGAAGCCTGGGGGCAGACGGTGATCGTCGATAATCGCAGCGGCACGGCGGGTATGCTCGGAACCGAGTTGGTGGCCAAAGCCGCACCCGATGGCCATACCTTGTTGATGGGGACCAATGCCACCCATGCCATCAATCCAGGGCTTTTCAAGAATCTTTCGTATGATCCGGTGCGCGATTTTGCGCCGATCACGCTGGTCGCCACCAGTTATCTGCTGCTGGTTGTGAATGCCGGTGTCCCGGCGAACACGGTGCGCGAACTGGTGGCCATGGCAAAAGCCAAACCGGGAAAAATGACCTACGGATCTGCGGGCAGTGGGTCTTCGCCGCATCTGGCCGCCGAGTTGTTCAAGACCATGGCCGGCATCGATTTTTTGCATGTGCCCTACAAGGGTAGCCCGCAGATTCTGATTGATGTGCTTGGCGGGCGCATTGACGTGTATTTCTCGAATGCAGCGGTCGCGTTGCCTCAGGTCAAGAGCGGGAAATTGAAACTGCTGGGTGTCACTGGCGCCAAACGCGAAGCGACGCTGCCCGATGTGCCGACTGTGAGTGAAGCGGGTGTGCCGGATTTTGAGGCAACTTCGTGGTTCGGCATGTATGCGCCTGCACGCACGCCAACGGACATCATTGCCAGGGTCAATGCGGATGTTGTCCGGATTGTTGCAATGCCGGAAGTGAAGAAGCAGTTTGATGATTTTTCACTGACAGCGTCCACCAGTACGCCGGCCGAGTTCGGTGCATTCGGCAGGCGCGAGCTTGAGAAGTGGACCCGCGTGGTGAAGGCATCCGGCGCCATTGCCGAATAGCAGGCAGCTGAGTCATGGCGCCCTCTTGCGCGTGCCGTTTGCCGGTAGCTAACTTCCCGTCGGATAGGACGGTTTTGGATTGGGGTGGGGCGGCACCGCCTCGCCAATCACCAGTTCGGGGCGCCCGGACCAATGCCATGCCAGCGTGCTGCGAGATACCCCAAGCAGGAGACCATGCAGCGCGCTGGGGTGAACCCAAAGGCCATCATGCTCGGCGGCTTGATTGCCACCCCTGGGCGTCCAGCGCACGCGCGCCTCGTTGAGCCGCGCGATCACGTCGGGAAGGTTGTGCGACTCGAGGTAACACATGTACATGGAGTCACCGTGCTTCTGCGCCCATCTGCCCATGGCGCTTTCGCTGGTGTTGATCTGGGAAATCTCGATGCGGTCGAGGCGGTCGGGCGGGTTGAACAGCGTCAGGGTGCCGTCATATTTGAAGCGCGTGCTGTGGATGGCGCTGAAA
>CANKAJ010000040.1 GCA_947479645.1 Betaproteobacteria bacterium
ACGAGGCCGATGCCTATTGCCGCTGGGCCAAGCGGCGCCTGCCATCCGAAGCCGAGTGGGAACGGGCGGCCTGCGGCAGTCCCGAGGACTTCCGGTACGGCCAGGTCTGGGAATGGACGGCCAGCCGGTTTGCGCCCTATCCGGGGTTCCGCGCCGATCCGTACAAGGAATATTCCGAGCCCTGGTTCGCCGAGGAGCACCGCGTGTTGCGCGGCGGCAGTTTCGTCACGCCGAGGCGCTTGATGCGTCCGACCTGGCGCAATTTCTACAAACCGGTGCGGGCCGACCTGTTTTGTGGTTTTCGCACTTGCCCAATTTAATGGTCCTGTAACAGAAAATTGTGGTCGAGGCGCGTATAGTCTCGAACCTGCACCGCACCCATGATGGAGACTGAAAATGAATGACATGGCGACCCCGCTGCGACTGACTTCTCTTGCCCATGGTGGCGGCTGCGGTTGCAAGATCGCGCCCGGCGTGCTGACCGAGATACTCAAGTCTTCGCCCCTGCGCGCGCTGCCCGCGGCCTTGCTGGCGGGTACCACCAACAACGAAGACGCGGCCGTCTACAAGCTCAATGACAGCCAGGCGATTGTCGCGACCACCGATTTTTTCACGCCCATCGTCGACGATCCTTTCGATTTCGGCCGTATTGCCGCGACCAATGCCATTTCCGATGTGTATGCCATGGGAGCCCAGCCGATATTCGCGCTGGCGCTGCTCGGCATGCCGGTGAACACGCTGCCCATGGACGTGATCCAGCGCATTACGGCCGGTGGCGAGTCGGTGTGTGCCGAGGCGGGTATACCCATCGCGGGCGGGCATTCAATCGATACCGTAGAGCCGATCTACGGTCTGGTGGTGCTGGGCATCGTCCATCCGGACAAACTGAAACTCAACAGCGGCGCGCGCGCCGATGACAGCTTGATCCTGGGCAAACCGCTGGGCGTGGGCATACTGAGCGCCGCGCTCAAGCAGGGCAAGCTCTCCGACGAAGGTTACCAGCGCATGCTCGAGTACACGACCAAACTCAACCGGCCTGGTGTTGAGCTGTCGGGCATGTCCGGCGTGCATGCGCTCACCGATGTCACCGGCTTTGGCCTGGCCGGGCACCTGCTGGAGATGAGTCGGGGTGCTAAACTCGCCGCCGAGCTTCGCTGGAGTGATATTCCAGTGATTCCCCAGGCCGTGGATTACGTCAAGGCCGGCATCTATACCGGCGCCTCGACACGCAACTGGACCGGATACGGTGCCGAAGTACAACTGGGTGCTGGCATTGCCGAGTGGCAAAAGCAGTTGCTGACCGATCCGCAAACCAGTGGTGGACTGCTGGTGGCGTGCGCTCCGGAAATCGAAGCGGAAGTGCTGGCGCTGTTTGCGCGCCAGGGATTTGCCGATGCGCGCAGGATCGGTTCGTTCAAGGCAGGTTCCGGTCTGTCGGTGGTTTGAATTAGAACCGGCTTAGTTTCAAAAAGACTTGTCATTCCGAACCCGTAGGGTGAGAAATCTGCTTTATGGTTTGAATTTACAGCAGATTCCTCGCGAAGTTTATGCCCGTAGGGGTACTCGGAATGACAAACTCACCGGGTGTTCATTTTGAAATGAGTTGTTTGTGGCGACTTCTCGCCGAACTATTGAAGTATTCCTCAAGGAGATGTCATGAAAATTTTGTCCCGTATTGTTGCCGGCAGCCTCGCTGCTGCAGCCTTGTCACTGTTGGCGACCAGTGGCGCGCTGGCCCAGGCCGTGCTCAAGGTCTCCGCCATTCCCGATGAGGCGCCGACGGAGTTGCAGCGCAAGTTCGCGCCGCTGGGCGAGTATCTGGCCAAGGAAATCGGCATGAAGGTGGAATTCACGCCGGTGACCGACTATGCGGCAGTGGTCGAGTCCCTGGCCACGCGCAAACTCGATCTGGTCTGGCTGGGCGGGTTTACTTTCATTCAGGCCAAGCAGCGCACCAATGGCACGGCCATTCCCATCGTGCAGCGCGCTGAAGATGAAAAGTTCATCAGCCGCTTCATCGTGCCGGCCGACAGCACGGCGAAGACGCTGGCTGATCTCAAGGGCAAGACTTTCGCCTTCGGTTCGCCGTCATCGACGTCCGGACATTTGATGCCGCGTTACTTCCTGCTGCAGGCGGGCATCAACCCCGACAAGGATTTCAAGAATGTTGCGTTCTCCGGTGCGCACGACGCCACAGTGGCCTTCGTGGCCGGTGGCAAGGCCGAAGCGGGCGTGCTGAACGCCTCGGTGTGGGACAAGCTGCTGGAGACGAAGGATCCCAATGCGATGAAGGTCAAGGTGCTGGCGACCACGCCGCCTTACTATGATTACAACTGGACGGTGCGCGGCGATCTCGATCCGGCAGTGGTGAAGAAACTCACCGCGGCATTCCTGAAACTCGATGCCAAGAATCCTGCGCAAAAAGCCATCATGGACCTGCAGCGCGCTTCCAAGTTCATTGCGACCAAGGCGTCCAATTACGACGGTATCGAGAACGCTGCCAAGTCGGCCGGCCTGCTCAAATAGCCGGCAATTCCGATGAATCTACCGGGCGCGTGGCGCCCGCGTCACCTGCTTGATCAGCGCGAATCATGAGTTTCGAGCTGAGCCAGATCGGTCTGGTGCACGCCAATGGGCAGCGTGCATTACGCGCCATCACCTTGTCTGTTACTGGCGGCGAACGCATCGCCATCATCGGTCCTTCCGGTGCGGGCAAGACATCGCTGCTGCGCATACTTGCCACGTCGATCCGTCCCAGCGAAGGTCGCGTCTCCGTATTGCAAAGCAATCCCTGGCAGTTATCCGGGCATGAACTCAAGCGCCTGCGCGCGCGCATCGGCGTCGTCCATCAGTTCCCGCCCATTCCGCCACGCCAGCGCGCCATCACGGCCGTGCTGGCCGGACGGCTGGGGCAATGGCCGTGGTGGAAGTCCGCCTTGTCACTGATCTATCCGGCCGATATCGCCGGGCCGCGCGAGCAATTGGCGCGCCTCGATCTGGCCGATCGTCTGTTCGAGCGCTGTGACCGCCTCTCTGGGGGGCAATTGCAGCGGATCGGCGTTGCGCGCGTACTCTATCAGCGGCCTGATCTGCTGCTCGCCGATGAACCGGTGTCGGCCATGGACCCGGCGCTGGCCGATCTCACCGTCAATCAGTTGCACAGTGAGGCGGCGACGCGGGGTGTCACGCTGGTGGCGAGCCTGCACGCCGTGGATGTGGCGCTGCGCTGGTTTCCGCGTGTGATCGGCCTGCGTGCGGGTGAAATTGTTTTTGATCTGCCTGCGGTCAAGGTCAGCGACGGCGTGTTGCGCGACTTGTATGCTTCCGAGACCGGCATTTTGCCCACCCAGGACAATCAGCCCTTGACGGTGTTACCGGCTGAAGAAGCCGCAGTCAACGGCCTCAAGGTGGTGGTGCCACCGCGCGTCATCTGATCGGGCCATGATGTCAGCTTTGCCATCTGCCTTGCCACCGACAGCACCGCTGCGTGATCCGGCTGCGCTGAGTCGCGCCGGCTGGACGCTGGCCGCGCTGCTGGTGCTGTGGCCGCTGTTGCACATCGCGCAATTCCGTCCTGGCGATTTGTTCGATGCGCGCAATCTCAAGGTGATGGGCAATTTTGTCGGGCAGTTTTTTCCGCCAAATACGTCGCCTGAATTTCTCGGTTTTGCGTTCAAGGCCACCCTGGAAACACTGGCCATGGCGACGGCGGGCATCGCGCTGGCCATGCTGCTGGCCGTGCCGCTGGGCCTGGCGCTGTCGCACAGCCTGTCCATATCACGCATTGGGCCGGGTCCCGGCCGTGGCCTGGGCGAGGTCATTCGCGCCGCTACACGCTTCGTGCTGCTGGTGTTGCGCGGCATTCCGGAAATCGTCTGGGCGCTGCTGCTGGTGCGTGCTTTCGGATTGGGGCCGGCCGCCGGTGTGCTGGCCGTTGCTGTGACCTACGGCGGCATGCTGGGCAAGGTCTATTCGGAAATCCTGGAGTCGGGCGATACACGCCCGGCGCGTGCGCTGCTCGAATCGGGCAGCGGCCGGCTGATGGCGTTTTTCTACGGGCTGCTGCCGGGCTCAGCGCAGGAACTGGCCTCCTACACCGTTTATCGCTGGGAATGCGCGGTGCGCGCCTCGGTGATCATGGGCTTCGTCGGCGCGGGCGGCCTGGGCCAGTTGATGGATCAGTCGATGAAAATGCTCAACGGCGGCGAAGTCTCCAGCATCCTGATCATTTTTCTGCTGCTGGTGCTGCTCGCGGATGCCATCAGTGTCGCGATCCGGAGGCTGCTGGCATGAGCTCGATTTCGCTGGCGGAGCGGCGTCAGGCAATGGGCTTTTGCATTTACTGCTGGCTGGGTCTGGCCTCGCTCGTGGTTGTGGTTTGGGCGAGCTTCGCTTATTTGTCGCTGGATCCCATGCGTTTGTTCACGGCGGAGTCGCGCGGCTACATGGGCGATTTTGTCAGGCGGTTTTTTCCGCCCGACTTCAGTGCTGACTACTTGCAGCGCATTGGCAAGGGTGCGCTGGAGACGCTGGCCATTTCTGCGATCGGGACGCTGATCGCGGCCGCCGCGGGGCTGCTGTTGGCGCTGCCGGCTTCGGGCCGTTTTGGCGGTGTGGCCAAGTCGCTCACGCGGTTTCTCTTGAACTTCCTGCGTTCGGTGCCGGAACTGGTGTGGGCTGCGCTGATGGTGCTTGCCGCCGGGCTTGGCCCGTTTGCCGGGACGCTGGCGCTGGCCTTGCATACGACGGGGGTGCTGGGCCGCCTGTTCGCCGAATCCCTTGAGAATGCACCACGCGAGCCGGCGCTGGCGCTGGTCGAAAGTGGCGCGCCTGCGACGCTGGTGTTCGTGTATGGCACGCTGCCCCTTGTCACGCCGCAGCTCATTGCCTACAGCCTGTATCGCTGGGAGATGAATATCCGCATGGCCACCATTCTGGGTTTTGTCGGTGCCGGCGGACTCGGCCAGATGCTCTATTACGAATTGTCGCTACTGCATGAAGCCCAGGCGAGCAGCGTGATCATGGCCATGCTGGCGCTGGTGGTGGTGGTCGATGCCGTCAGTGCCTGGGTGCGCCGGGGTCAGATCCGGGCCGGTGGTTGAGAGTGTTACAGAAAAACTTGTCATTCCGAAGCCTCAGGCTGAGGAATCTGTTTTGGGATCTGATTTAACAGCAGATTCCTCACTACGCTCGGAATGACACTTTTCTGGTTTTTCATTTTGAAACGACTTGCGTGAATTAACGATAACGTTTATTCCTCGGGCTTGATGCCCAGTTCGTCGACCAGCTTGCGATAGCGGTTGATTTCCACGGACAGCAATTGCGCGAACTGGGCCGGGGTATTCCCGATCGGAATGCCGCCTTCGGTTTCCAGGCGTTTGACGATGTCAGGAGACCTGGCGGCCTTGGCCATGTCCACGCTCAGCTTGTTGACGATCGCGGCCGGCAGGCCGGCCGGCGCCATATAACCGAACATGCTGGCATAGTCGTAGCCCGGTACGCCCTGTTCGGCCACGGTCAGCACGTCCGGGAGCAAGGGGCTGCGCTCGGCATTGCCCAGGGCGATCAGGCGCAGCTTGCCCGACTTGATATGCGGCAGTCCGGTCAGCAGCGAGGCATAGGTCATGTGCACCCGCCCCGACAGCAGGTCGCCCTGCATGGCCGCAGCCGATTTGTAGTGGATATAGGTGGCTTTGGTGTTGACCAGCATGTGAAACCACGCCGCGTTGATATGCGGACCACTGCCGGCGCCCACCGTTGCAATATTGACGATCCCGGGATTGGCCTTGGTGTAGGCAATGTACTCGGGGATGGTCTTGAACGGTGCCGAGGGGTGTGCCATCAGCACGGTGGAACGCTTGCTCATCAATACCAGCGGCGTGAAGTCCTTGACGGGATCGTAGGGCAGGGGCCGGTAGAGCGCGGCCGCCGCGGGAAAGCTGCTGGATACCCCCAGCAGCGTGTAGCCGTCCGGCGCGGCCTTCGCGACATAAATGGCGGCCAGCGTGGTGCCCGCGCCCGGCTTGTAATCGACCACGAAGGGCTGGCCATAGGCTTCCGACAGCTTCTGCCCGTACATGCGCGCTTCCACGTCGTTGGAGGCGCCAGGGCCGGTGGAGACCACCATGGTGACCGGTTTCGAGGGATAGGGCGCTGCCTGGCCCCAGACATTGTTCAGGGAGAAGGTGCAACTCGCCAGCAGAATGATATTGAGTCGGGTTTGCATGATTGTTGCCTTCGTATTTCCTGAAAGTGGGGAATTGAGAATCAACGGGGATTTTGCCATCGCGTTTGCCACCGCTTTTATCACTAGCGCGGCCTGCGCCAGAACTTCAGGAACAGATAACCGCCCACCAGTCCACCCAAGTGGGCAAAGTGCGCCACGCCGGCCTGCGTGCCGGTCACGCCCAGAAACAATTCCAGTCCGCCATACAGACCGACGAACACCGGCGCGCGCATCGGAATGGGCGGAAACAGCGGGATGATCGTGCGGTTCGGATAGACCATGGCGAAGGCGATCAGCAGGCCGAATATCGAGCCCGATGCCCCCACCATGGGTGAGCTCGCACCGGTCAGCGCCGAGAACGTGAGCTGCGCTACTGCGCCCGACAGCGCGCAGATAAGGTAATAGTTCAGGAAGCGCTTCGAGCCCCACACGCGCTCGATGTCGCCGCCGAACATATACAGCCCGAACATGTTGAATAGCAGGTGCGTCAGGCTGCCGTGCAGGAAGGCATAGGTCAGTAGCTGCCACGGCCTGAAATCCGGCCCGATCGGCCACAGCACCAGTGATCCGACATTGAACCCGCCGCCCATGTTCGCGGTGAAGAATACGATGACGTTGGTGAGGATAAGAGCCTGCGTGATGGGGGGGAGGGCGAACATGGAGTGTGTGGGAATGGAGGAAAGGTATACAGATTACCGCATTGCGGCCGGTTAGCCCGTTTCTGCCGCTGATCGAGCCGGGGCGCCGCGGGGAAGTTCGTGCGCAAGCGTGCTGGCGGAGACGGTGGCTACGGGGAAATCGCGATAAATTCGGTATATTATTATCATATTATTTAATTCAATGAACATAAATAACAAAAAATAAATTCATTGTAATCATTTTAAAAAAATGAATGTTCTGCCCGCGCTTGCCTGGCGCCAGCATGCAGTCCACATGCCGGTCAGGTCCTGCGTTTGCGCGGGGCATGTGTCTGACCGAACAGACGCGGCCGCGAGCAGCCTGTATAGTCGCCCCCTTCTCAGGAGATTGTCATGACCGAAGCCAAAGCCGAAAAGATCGTTGCCGTCGTTGAACCGTTCTCGCGCTACACCCCCGCCCAAGTCACGCGTAACAAGAAATCCCGCGACGAACGCCGCAAGGCCCTGCGTGCCCTGAACATCCAGAGCAAGATGATGAAATAAGGATCGTCGCTTGCCTGAACAAAGCCGCGCTTGTCGCGGCTTTTTATTTTAGGATGCGGCTTTTCCAGAACGCGAGGAGACTATCCATGCCTTACATGATCCTGATGCAGGACAAGCCAGAGCAGGGCAAGCAGCGCGCCGAAACGCGCAATGCCCACCTCGACTATCTTGATGCCAACAAATCCAGGCTGCTCGCCGCGGGTGCGGTACTTGACGACGCCGGCGCCATTGCCAGCGGCAGCATGTACATTGTCGATACCGATGATCGAAAGGAGGCGGAGCGCTTTGCTGCCGATGATCCATTTCACAAGGCCGGGATATTTGCCAAGGTGACCGTGATGCGGTGGCGGAAGTCGTTTTTCAATGGGCAGCGACTGGTATGACTGCGTGTCATCCAACAATCGGGTTGCCTCATCCGGCCAAGGGGCAGGCATGAGGACCAGGTGCTTGAAACAACTGACGTGTGCTGTGCTTGTGCCGCTTGGCATGACCGCGGGTGTGACACGGGCGCAGACGGATGCCTATCCGTCCAAACCGGTGGTCATGGTTGTCCCGTTCGCACCCGGCGGCGCGGTCGAACTGGAGTGCCGCATGTACACGCCGAAGATGAGCACGTTGCTGGGGCAGCAGGTCATCATCGATTTCAAACCCGGCGGCGGATCGATGGTCGGCATCGGCTATGTGGCCAAGTCCAAACCCGATGGTTATACCTTCGTCGCGGTGTCCACCGGGTTGACGGTCATTCCGGCTTTTCACAAGGATATGACCTATGACACCAGCAAGGATCTGGTGCCGATCTCGCTGATGAGCCGGCAGCATTCCGTGCTGCAGGCGCATCCGTCGTTTCCGGCGAAGAACCTTGTCGAATATCTCGCCTACGCCAGAGCCAATCCGGAGAAAATCAATTACGGAACCGGCGGCGCGGGCGCCATCAGCCATCTGGCCGGCGCCTGGCTGCATTCCCTGAGCGGGACGAAGGTGACGTTTGTCCATCACAAGAGCACCGGGCCATTGCTGGTGGAATTGCAGGCGGGCCGCGTGGATGTGGGCACGGCACTGATTGTCGCCGCCATGCCCCTGATCAAGGCGGGCAAGGTGAAGGCACTGAGCGTGCTCGGTGATCAGCGTTCCAGTCAGTTGCCTGATCTGGCAACGGCCGCCGAGCAGGGCGTCACGGGTTACAACTACACGAGCTGGATGGGCTTTCTGTCGGCCGCTGGCACGCCGGTGCCGATTGTGAACAAGCTGAGCGATACCCTGGCCCGCGTGGTGAGGTTGCCGGATATTGTGGCCGAGCTCGACAAGCAGGGCAGCATTCCGGTTGGCAGCACGCCCGCCCAGTTCCGGCAGTTGATCGCCACGGAACTGCCGCGCTGGAAAAAGGTGGTGGATGACGCCGGGCTCAAGCTTGATGAATAGGGTAATCGCCCTGCAACGCATCGGACGTCGTGCGGGTACTTGAAAGCCCGCTTTCATCTTGAAAACAGTCAAATTTGTCATTCCGAACGCAGTGAGGAATCTGTTTTTACGCCAAGTACAGCAGCAGATTCCTCAGCCTCGGGCTTCGGAATGACAAGTTCTTTGGATACCGAATCCTGAAGGGGAGTGCAACATCATATCCGCTAATGAAGAATTACTCGCTGCTTCGGCCGTTGAACTGCGCCGGCGGATCGGCTCCAGGGAAATTTCGCCTGTCGAATTGCTGGAAGCCTGCATCGAACGTATCGAGCGCATCAATCCCGCCGTCAATGCGGTCACCGCCACTTGCTATGAGCGTGCCCGTACGGAGGCCAGGGCGGCGGAACAGGCGGTGCGGCGTGGCGAACCGCTGGGCCTGCTGCATGGACTGCCGACCGGGATCAAGGACCTGGAGGAAACAGAAGGCCTGCTGACCACCTTCGGTTCGCCCTTGTATCGCGACTTCGTGCCGAATGCAGATAACTCCATGGTGGCGCGCGTGCGCGCGGCCGGCGCCATCGTGGTCGGCAAGACCAATGTGCCGGAGTTTGGCGCCGGCGCCAACAGTCGCAACGTCGTGTGGGGTGCCACGGGCAATCCTTTCAATCCGACACTCAATGCCGGTGGTTCCTCGGGTGGATCGGCTGCGGCACTGGCGTGCAATATGCTGCCCGTGTGCACGGGCTCGGATACTGGCGGTTCCCTGCGCATTCCCGCGGCCATTTGCGGCGTGGTCGGATTTCGTCCATCGCCTGGGCTGGTGCCCGCAGAGCGGCGCGCACTGGGCTGGACGCCGATCTCGGTCGTCGGTCCGATGGGAAGAAGCGTGGCCGACGCCTGTCTGCTGATGGCTGCGCAGGCGGCGCTGGACGACTGCGATCCCTTGTCTTATCCCGTCGATCCGCGAACATTTGCCGTGCCCGATTTGTGCGACCTGGGGTCGCTGCGCGTCGCTTACACCGAAGACTTTGGCATCTGCCGGGTTGACCAGTCCATCCGCAGCGTATTTCGCGACAAGATTGGCGCCATGCGGCATTTGTTCCGGTCCTGCGACGAGGTGACTTTCGATTTCGCGCAGGCCGATCGCTGTTTCGATGTGATACGCGCCGCGAATTATGTGGCCACTTACCGCGACAAGTATGAACAGGATCCGGGGGCGCTGGGTCCGAACGTGCGCACCAACTATGAAATGGGCGCGAAATTGTCTCTGGCGGACATGGTATGGGCGCATCTGGAACAAACCCGCCTCTTTCGCCGC
Source organism: Betaproteobacteria bacterium (assembly GCA_947479645.1). GTDB lineage: Bacteria > Pseudomonadota > Gammaproteobacteria > Burkholderiales > SG8-39 > CAIYPG01. The sequence continues at coordinate 10,124 of CANKAJ010000040.1, forward strand.
TTCCAGCAAAAGTTCCGTGACTACGATTTGGTGCTTGCGCCAACCACGCCGGTCTCGCCATTCCCATGGACTCAGCCGTATCTGGCCCAGATGGATGGCAAGCCGATGAAAAACTATTACCACTGGCTGGGGCTGACCTATGTGGTCACGCTCACCACCAACCCGGCCATCGCGCTGCCGTGCGGCGTGGATCACATGGGCATGCCCTTCGGTTTGCAGGTGATCGGGTCATTTCGTGGCGATCGCAGGCTGCTCGCCGCCGCGCACGCGATCGAGCAGTCATTCAGCGCAATTGCAGCGCTGCGCCGTCCGAGGCCGGATCCGGGCAAGTTGCTGGATCCGGTGCCGGCGCTGAAATCCATCGTCACGCACCCGCCTATGACGCGATGAATGAAGCGGGAAGTTGTCGCAATTGAGATTGGATCTCATTGAGTGACAACTGGCGTGGAAAGGACAAAATTGTCTGGAATACAGGCTTAGACAATATCTTGTCAGTCGCATTGCATCCAGATGCGGTTGAGGCTCTGGTTGCAGCATTGGCAATTTCACGATTGCGGTGCAGAATGCATTTTCGCTAGTGCGCACCGAAGAGGACGTCATGACGATTCGCCGCCTGCCTACTGTTCGTGAATGCATGGATACCAATGTGCCGATATTGTCGCCAGAAACGGACATTTTCAAAGGGGTGAGTTTTCTGCTGCACAAGCGGGTTACCGGCGCGCCGGTCATTGGCGCCAAAGGTGAACTGGTGGGCATGCTGACGGAGTTTGATTGCCTCAAGCTCCTTACGCTGGGTAATGCGGATCATGAGCCACCCAAAGGGCAGGTGAAGGATTTCATGAGCACGGCGGTGCAGACCATACCGCCGGACATGGATATCTATTACGTTGCCGGCCTATTCATGAAAGTCCATTTTCGCCGTTTCCCGGTGGTGGAAGACGGGCAACTGGTGGGGGCGATTACCCGGTTTGACATCATGCGCGCCGTGCAGCGCGGATTGGTGGCGCGCTAGGAAGTCGGGACGCTCAAAGTACGTCTTCGGTCGCAACGCAGAGGCAGAACCCTTGTTTGTATTGCAGGTTGGCAGCAGCCGTTGGTCGTCCGGCCTGCTGCGATAGGCCTTCTACTCCGCCTTGGCGCCGGAGAATTTCACGATCTCGCCCCACTTCTGCACTTCGGCTTTCATGAATTGCGCGAATTGTTCCGGTGTGCTGCCGACAATCTCGCCACCTTCGGCGGTGAGGTTCTTGCGAACGTCCGGCAGTTGCAGAATTTTCAGCGTCTCCTGATGAATGCGCCGAACGAGGTCGCGTGGGGTCGCCGATGGAACGAATAATCCCATCCAGACGCCAGCGTCATAGCCCACTATCCCGCCCTCGGCGATGGTGGGCAGGTCGGGCAGCAGGCTGATGCGCTTGCTGCCCGTAATGGCAATGGCGCGCACGCGCCCGGATTTGACGTGTTGCATCGCCATGATGGGATTGGGCATGTAAATCTCCACCTGACCACCGATGGTGTCGTTCATGGCTGGGGCGGCGCCCTTGTAGGGCACGTGGGTAATCTGGGTTCCCGCCATCTTGTTGAACATCTCGCAGGCAAGGTGATTGCCTCCGCCGACGCCGGAAGACCCGCAGCGCACGCTGCCCGGATTGGCTTTGGCGGCGGCAATCAGTTCCTGCACAGTGCGGAATGGCACCGACGGATGAGCGATCAGAATGTAGGGCTGATTGGTCAGTTGGGTGACGCCGGTGAGGTCGGTCAGCGTGTCGTAGGGCAGCTTGGCAAACATGGAAGGATTGATGGCAACCTGCACCGGCATCAGCAACATGGTGTGGCCGTCAGGGGCGGACTTGACCACGAATTCGGTGCCGATGATGGTGGCGCCGCCAACGCGATTGTCGACGATGACAGTCTGCCCGGAACTCTCGGAAAATTTCTGTGCGATCAGGCGGCCGGTGATGTCGGTTGGCCCGGCGGGTGGAAAAGGCACGACGAGGCGCATTGTCTTGCTGGGGTAACCCTGGGCGAGACAGACCGCGCTCAGTGCCATCAATGCAAGACCGCCCAGCCAGTTGAGCAGCGGCAGACGTGTCCGGCCGATTTGTCCGCAATCCGTGGCTGCAGCGTGAGCAAAGGTTTTCATCATGAGTTCTTCCTCTAGACAGTATTTCGAAAGTGGAGGCTGCGTGTAAACCCTTGCCAGACAGGCATCTACAAGTCGGTGATGGGTTTGCGATCTGCGCCAAGGCGCCGGACGCTTTCAATGCTGCGAACTTTCACATGTGTACCATACGCTATCACATGTGCAGTCGGTGGCCTGATGGTGTGATTCAAGGAGTTCCTCTGTGGCCGGTCATCAAACCAGCGGCCCGGGCCGTTTGCGATATTGCTCCTTGATGGCATCGGCGGCCCAGCAGGCCAGCGCGCCGATGGTGCAGGTGGGGTTGTTGGAGCTGTTCTGCGGGAAGGCGCTGCCGCCGACCACGAACACGTTGGACACATCCCAGGACTGCAGGTACTTGTTGACCACGCTGGTGGAGGGATCGGCACCCATGATGGCACCGCCGGTGTTGTGCGTGCTCTGGTAGGGGACGATGCTGTACTTGCCCTTGACCGCATGCGCGCTGATTTTGGAGGGGCCAATGAGCTTGGCGATCTCGACGGCCTTGCGCGTGACGTAGTCGGACATTTTCTTTTCGTTGTCGTGCCAGTCGAAGGTCAGGCGCATGAGCGGCAGGCCGTAGGCATCGCGGTAGGTCGGGTCCAGGTCGAGGTAGTGGCTGCGATAACTCTGGCAGCCGCCATGGGCGCTCATGGTGAATGAGCGGTTGTAGTAGTGCGCCACGGTCTTCTTCCATTCGGAACCCCAGGCCGGCGTTCCGTCAGGAACCGGGCGAACCTTGATGGGGGCGCCACCGCCGCTGAAGGTGTTGATCAGTCCGCCGCCAACGAAACCCAGGCCGCTGTGGTCGAAGTGGTCGGCGCTGAAGTCATCGATTGAGATGCCCAGGCCAGCTCCACCCATGAAGGGGTTGAATATCTTGTCTTCGAAGAACAGCCGGATATGGCTGGAGACCTGATAGGCGTAGTTCTTGCCCACCGTGCCGGTGTTGCTGACCGGATCGTAGGGCTTGCCGATGCCCGAGAGCATGAGCAATCGCGAGTTGTTGAAGGCATAGGAGGTCAGGATCACGATGTCGGCGGGTTGCTCGATCTCGCGGCCGCGGGCGTCGATGTAGGTCACGCCGGTGGCGCGCTTGCCCTCGGAGTCCTTGTTTACGCGGATGACATTGCACAGCGTGCGCAATTCGAAGTTGTCGTGCTTTGCCAGTGACGGCATCACCGTGGTCAGCGGCGTACCTTTGGCATCCATGGCACAGCCGAAGTTGGAACAGAAGCCGCCATGCACGCATTTGCCGAGCGTGAGCCGGTAAGGATTGGTATAGGCCTCGGTCATGCCTGCGGTCGGCGTCGGATAAGGGTGGTATCCCAGCGACTCGGCCGCCTTGGACAGCAGGGCGCCATTGAAGGTTTGCTGGCTGGGTGGATTGGGATACTCGCGTGAGCGCGCGCCTTCGAAGGGATTGCCGCCGGCTTGTAATTCACCGTTCAGATTGCCAGCCTTGCCGCCGATGCCATAGATGTTTTCAAACTGGTCGTAATAGGGTTCCAGTTCGTCGAAGCTGATGCCCCAGTCCTGGCTGGTGCAGTCCTCGGGAAAGGCTTTCTTGCCATAGCGCTCGACCGTACGACTGTAGGTTTCGAAGTCCCAGGGCAGGAAGCGCAGGGACACACCTCCCCAGTGCACACCGGTGCCGCCGACCACTTCACCGACCTTGAACGAGCCGTGCAGGCGCATGGGCAGCGCGGTCTCGCCCATGTTGTTGCGGAAGGTGAGCGTCTCACGCGACAGGTTTTGCAGAATGTCGCTGCGATGGCCTTCGTATTTGAGTTCGTCATGGGCATAGGGCATGGCGAAATCATGCCGCGATTCGAGCATGCGCCCGCGCTCGATGCCGACCACGCGCATGCCTGCGGCGGCCAGTTCCTTGCAGATGATGGATCCGGCGACACCGACGCCGACCACAACGGCGTCGACGGGTTTGAGTCTGATGGCTGTCATTGTTGTTCTCTAAGAGGTCAATTTGAATGGATGCTGTTTCACGCATACCGCGTGCATGCGAATCGATTGCAATGTCAATCAGGTCGTATGCCCAGCTTCCTGATAATCACGCCAAAGCGCGCGGCATCCTTTCTGACCAGTTCGTCAAATCGTTCCGGAGTTGATCCGCGTGCCTCGCCGCCGATTGCGGTCATGCGTTGCTGTACTTCGGTGTCCTGCAGCGTGCGGTTGATTCCGCCATTGAGTTTTTCAACAATGTTGCGGGGCAGTCTCGGCGGTCCGAACACGCCCCACCAGGTGCCGACGTCAAAGCCGGGAAAGCCCGATTCGGCGATGGTGGGAACGCCGGGCAGGTCCTTTTCGCGCTTTGCCCCTGCGACGGCCAGTGCCCGGATCTTTCCGCTGCGAACCGATGGGAGGGCGCCGGGCAGGGAAGTCATGGCGATCTGAATCTGCCCTCCGATCAGGTCTGTCATGGCCGGAGCACTGCCTTTGTAGGCAATGTGAACGACATCGATATTGGCCTCCTGCTTGAACAGTTCCATGCCAATATGGGTCGATGTTCCTTTTCCGGACGAGGAATAGTTGAGGCTGCCCGGGCGGGCTTTCGCCAATGCAATCAGTTCCGGCACGGTCCGGGCAGCCACATTCTGGTTCAGCAGCAGAATGGTCGGCGCATAAGCCACCTGTCCGACGGAGGTGAAGTCGTTCAGCGGATCGAATGGCAGATTGTCGAACAATGCGGGTACGATTGAATGAGTGACCCCGTCCAGTATCAGCGTGTAACCGTCCGGATCCGACCGGGCCACGGCTTGTCCTGCCACGATCCCGCTGGCGCCAGGACGATTGTCCACGACAACCGCCTGGGTCCAGATGTCTCCCAGTTTCGTTGCGACTGAACGGGCAATGAGGTCATTGGGACCGCCCGTGGCATAGCCAACCAACAGCTTGATTGCCCTCGATGGATAGGTGTCGGCCGATTGCGCATGGGCGATGCTGCTTGCGCACAGTAGCGCTATCAACTTGACAAATACCTTGAATATCGCATTGACCGCCATAGGAGACTCCGATCGGGATTATGAGATTGTCAGTGTCTGAGGAACGGCTTCAGGCATGCGCAACTGCATTGGTTGTGGCAAGGCATTCGGTCAGCATCGAGATGGATTTCAGCGATTCGACTTCTGCAATGATCTGCTCCAGTTTGGCCACCGTATTGAGGCCGACAGGACTGGCATTGGCATGGAATTTGGAACGCAGCATGGCTTCTGATACCGGCCGGGCGGGATCACCCAGCGCGACATCTTCGTAGCCGGACAGCGTCTTTCCGGAGGCCAGCGTCACGGTGACACGCGTGGGCCGGCAATCGGGGTATAGCTTGTCCAGATCCGGATCCAGATTGATGCGCACCAGCGATGCCAGTCGCTTCACTTCCGGATTTGAGACATGTTCCTGGGTATAGACCGATTGATCGCATTTGCCGTGAATGAGCGTCAATGCGAGGCTGACCGGCAGCGACTCACGGGCGGCCAGCAGGTTTCCAGGCATGGGGTTGGTGTTGTGCAGCGCCGGTGCGGAGAACGTATCCACGTTTATCGCGCTGATGGCTGCGGTATCGGGCAATTGCGGGGATTTGCGCAGGTCAACCGCCACATCAATGCCGCTCTGGAAGTTGCGGCAACAGGCATGCACCTTGAAATAGTTTCGCAGTATCTCCCAGCGGGAGCCCAGACCATCGCTGACGATGCCGGAATCAAAAGTTTCCGAGGAGACCTTCCCGAATATTTCCACGACGTCGTCGGCACTGCCGGTGATGCCGGCTTCGACCCAGCGTGGCGCCCAGACAGCACCTGTGCCGCCACTGCCAGAATACAGATCGCGTACCAATGCGCCTTCCTCGGCAGCGTTCCACGAAGTCGCCAGCGTCAGCGGCGCTGCGACGTTCATGGTTTCGCGAATCTGTCCCGGTTGCAGGCCCATCATCTTTGCCACCACTGCTGAACAACCGACGGTTCCCCAGGTGCCGCTGGGATGCATGCCTTCGCGTACGCGGCAGGCCATGCCCAGGCGGGCGACCAGTTCATAGGCGGCGACCAGCGCGGTGAGGAATTCAGCACCGCTGAGATTGCGCTCCTCGGCGACGGCCAATACGGCTGGCACCACATAAGCTGCAACGTGGCCGCGCGCATATTTGTGACCTTCCTCGGCAACATGCGCACAGATGGATACGCCATTGATGAGTGCCGCATCACCCGCATCGCCGCGACGACCATCGGTCAGGAACAGGCTGCGGCCGTTGGAGCCGCGTATGCGCAAGGCCTTTGCCATGGCGCCGACGTGCGCTTCGCGCGAGCCGGCGATCATCACGCCCACGCTATCCAGTACGATCATGCGCGCGCGATCCACGACCTGAGGCGGAATGTCCTTGAATTGCAGTGCATATACAAACTGTGCTGCCTCGTCGAGGTAATGCATCAGCGGCTCCCGTGGTTGGAGAAATGGCAAGGTCAATAATGAGTTTCAGTGTTGCAGCCCAGTTGCGTTCTTGTGATGAGGGTGAGCGGTACGCCGAGAATTTGCACTGACGCACTGACATTGGTGCGCCAACCATTCGCGGATTCGCCTACTGGTGCCGGCGAATCGTATATCAGTCCCATTGAAGCAACATCGTGCAGCGCAGCAATCATGAGTGAAATTAATCACGTATGATTGTTGCGACGCAATTCCTGCCTCCAAGGTTTTCGCGTATCCCTGAGTTACCGAATCCACGAATTCTGAAAGGATGTCATGGACTACAAATTGTGCTCGGCCGATGATCATGTCGATTTGCGATTCCTGCCGCCGGATCTGTGGGAAAAAAGAGTGCCCGCTGCCTATCGCGAGCGCGCACCCAGAGTGGTGGACTCCCCGCAGGGCCAGAATTGGGTGGCGGACGGGAAAATTTTCAGTGCCGTGCCGACCAAGTTCCAGGTGGACACGATAGGCGCCCGGTTTACGCCGGTGAAGCATGAACCCGGGCGCTGGCGGCCGACCACGCCGGAGTTGCGACTGGAGGATATGGATCGTGATGGCGTCGAGTCGCAAGTGCTTTACGGCGGGCTGATATCGGGCTTTCAACAGCGCGATCCCGAGCTCAATGCGGTCTGCATGCAGGCCTACAATGACTGGGTCGCTGAATTTTGTCAGGCGGCACCGAAACGCCTTATTGGTCTGGGATTCCTGCCAGTCCATGATGCCGGGGCCGCTGTTGCGGAAATCCATCGTTGTGCCAAGCTGAAACTTCGGGGTGTTCAGTTTCAGCCGTTCGATTCCTATCAGCCCGTCTGGCATCCGGTGTGGGATCCGCTGTGGGCGGCGGCAGCCGAAACGGGCATTGCCGTTTCATTTCATGTGGGTGCAGGCAACTGGACCATGCCGCTGGAAAAGACATTTGCCCCGGACGTTCCGAAGAATCGCGGCGCCTATGCCAGCGCAGCCACCGTCCTGCCCAATCAGCTCGATGAGGTGCTGACCGCGATGGTGCTTTGTGGCGCGCTGATGCGGTACCCCAATTTACGCATCGTGCTTGGCGAGTCTTCCATCGGATGGATTCCGTTTGTTCTCGATCGCATGGACCGCAAGTACCAGGAAAATTCCGGCGGTCGCCATTCGCGCTATGACGCCTCCCTGGAGGAACTCCCGAGCTTCTACTGGAAGCGTCAGTGTTACGCGACTTTCCAGAATGACCCGGTGGGGGTGCGACTGCTCGATCTCATGGGACCGCAGACAGCCATGTGGGGATCGGATTACCCGCACGTCGACGGGGTATGGCCGCACTCGCACGAAACGGTGAACGAAAATTTCAAGGGAGTCGATCCCGCTATTGCACGCATGGTGCTGCGGGAGAATGCGTTGAAGTTGTACGCAAGTTAGTGCGAGTCTCAAAACGACTTGTCATTCCGAACCCGTAGGGCGAGGAATCTGCTTTATGGATTGAATTAACAGCAGATTCCTCGCTGCGCTCGGAATGACAAACTCACGGGGTGTTCATTTTGAAACGCGTTGTCAGACATGAATGCAATGGCGCGGTGAAGTGTGCCAAAACGGGTCCTGCCGCGCCTGACTACGACATCCCCATGTCCTTCATGACCTTGCTGACGGTTTGATCGGCAGCCCGGGTCATTTTTTCAGCGTTGGGCAGGCTCTGGAGCGGTGAATCAGCGCGGCCTGAATGCCGAGTGATGATCGCGGGGGCACGCAGGAACAGTCGATTCGTTTTCCCACTTCCGCATTGCGGGCAAAGGACCGCAGCATCATCCCTGATGCTGCGGATGATCTCGAAAACATGCTGGCAGTCACTGCAGCCGAAATCATACGTCAGCATCATTTGCCTCAATGCTTATACCAGCGGTCCGGGCCGCTTGCGATAGTGCTCCTTGATGGCATCGGCGGCCCAGCAGGCCAGCGCGCCGATGGTGCAAGTGGGGTTGTTGGAACTGTTCTGCGGGAAGGCGCTGCCGCCGACCACGAACACGTTGGACACATCCCAGGACTGCAGGTACTTGTTGACCACGCTGGTGGACGGATCGGCGCCCATGATGGCACCGCCGGTGTTATGCGTGCTCTGGTAGGGGACGATGCTGTACTTGCCCTTGACCGCATGTGCGCTGATCTTGGAGGGGCCAATGAGCTTGGCGATCTCGACGGCCTTGCGCGTCACGTAGTCGGACATTTTCTTTTCGTTGTCGTGCCAGTCGAAGGTCAGGCGCATGAGCGGCAGGCCGTAGGCATCGCGATAGGTCGGGTCCAGGTCAAGATAATGACTGCGATAGCTCTGGCAGCCGCCATGGGCGCTCATGGTGAATGAGCGTTTGTAGTAGTGCGCCACGGTCTTCTTCCACTCCGAGCCCCAGGCCGGGGTGCCGTCAGGCACCGGCCGGACCCGAATGGGCGGTGCGCCGCCGGCGGATGCGTTGATGTAGGCGCCGCCGATGAACCCCAGGCCGGTGTGGTCAAAGTTGTCGCCATTGAATTCATCAATGGAGGCGCCCAGTCCCGGTCCGCCGATGAAAGGATTGAATTCCTTGTCCTCGAAGAACAATCGCACGTGGCTGGTCACCTGATAAGCATAGTTTTTGCCCACAGCGCCGGTATTGCTGACCGGATCATAGGGCTTGCCGATGCCCGAGAGCATCAGCAGGCGCGCGTTATTGAATGCATAAGAGGTCAGGATCACGATGTCGGCGGGCTGCTCGATCTCGCGGCCGCGGGCATCAATGTAGGTCACGCCGGTGGCGCGCTTGCCCGTGGAGTCCTTGTTCACGCGGATCACATTGCACAGCGTGCGCAACTCGAAGTTGTCGTGCTTGGACAGCGAAGGCACTACCGTGGTCAGCGGCGTTGCCTTGGCATCCATGGCGCAGCCATAGTTGGAGCAAAAACCGCCGTTGACGCATTTGCCCAGCATCAGGCGGTAGGGGTTGGTATAGGCCTCGGTCATTCCCGCTGTCGGAGTCGGATAGGGGTGGTAGCCGAGTGATTCGGCAGCCTTCTTGAACATGGACGCGGAATAGGGCGTGCCGCAAGGCGGATTGGGATATTGACGTGAGCGTGGACCTTCAAAGGGATTGCCGCCAGGCTGAATGACACCATTCAGATTGCCAGCCTTTCCTCCGATACCATACACATATTCAAATTGATCATAATACGGTTCCAGTTCGTCGAAGCTGAGTCCCCAGTCCTGGCTGGTGCAGTCTTCCGGAAGTGCGTCCTTGCCGTAACGCTCGACCGTGCGGCTGTAGGTTTCGAAGTCCCAGGGCAGGAAGCGGATCGACACGCCGCCCCAGTGCACGCCGGTGCCACCGACGACTTCACCGACCTTGAATGAGCCGTGCAGACGCATGGGCAGCGCGGTCTCTCCCATGTTGTTGCGGAAAGTGAGTGTTTCTCGCGACAGGTTCTGCAGGATGTCGCTGCGATGGCCTTCGAACTTGAGTTCATCGTGTGCATAGGGCATGGCGAAATCGTTCTGCGATTCGAGCATGCGCCCGCGCTCGATGCCGACCACGCGCATGCCTGCGGCGGCCAGTTCCTTGCAAATGATCGATCCGGCGACACCGACGCCGACCACAACGGCATCGACGGGTTTGAGTTTAATGGCAGTCATGTTCTCTCAAGCCTTTCTGTGCAAGACGACGTGCTTCGGATAGCCCTGTGCATCGACCTCGGCGCGTTGCTGCTGGATGTCGAGGATGCTGACCGGCTCAACCTGGTAGGGGACGTTGTGCTCTTCGGCGTGATCGACATACGAGGCTGAGGCAACCCCGGGAAAGCCGATCAGCCGCCAGCCGATCTTGTCGCGGTTGCCGCCGTGGATCGGATCGCTGAAAAAACCTTCCATGGTGTTTTTCAGAAGTGTTTCGAAAAAAACCTTGGCGTCCAGTGACTGCAATTCGATGCGGCCTGCTTCCAGTTCGCGCAATAGGGCATCCTGTTGTTCGCCAGTGAGAAAACTGAATACCTTGCCATGCTGCTTGTTGCAATAGGCATTGGTTTCGCGGATCGCCTCACGATAGATTTCCTGCGGCGTCAGCGGGCACTGGAAACCTTGCTGCGGCGTGCCTACGGGCCAGGGGCCCATGCGGTAGGCGCGGCTCAGCGTTCCCCAGGGGCTGCAAAGCTGCTGGTCGATGAAGTAGGTGACATCGGCTTCCTTGGCCCCGGGACCCAGTTCATCAGCGGGTATCAGGCGTGCGACCGCCGCATCCAGAAACCGGACTTCAGGCTGCGTCAGATAGCCAAAGGCGTGTGGCACAGGTGCGGCGTGCTGCTGAGACTCTCCCATGGTGTCCCTCCTTTAGTGGGGATGAATTGCTGTTGTTGTGTTGTGCGAAGCGAAACTATTCGGGCTGGTATTTTATCGCCTTCGCGACGCTGGCCCATTTGGCCACTTCATCGCGTATCCATGCCGAATGCTGTTCTGGCGTTGTCCACCAGGGTTCAACGCCCAATCCATTGAACACCTGTTTGATGTCCGGCGTCGTCAGTATTTTTTCCAATGCGCCGTTCAACCGGTTGATGACCGGACGTGGCGTTGCGGCAGGTGCGATCAGTCCGTAGTCTGAACCGACTTCGAATTTTGTGTAACCGGCTTCGGCCACGGTCGGCACATCCGGGTAGGTCGTCGAGCGCTTGACGCTCGCCACCGCCAACAGGCGTACCTTGCCGGCCTTGATCTGGGCGACGGCCGGTGCGGCCGAAATGAACATCAGGTCGGCGGTGCCGGCAACGACGTCCATCAATGCCGGTCCTGCGCCCTTGTATGCGATATGCACCATGTCGATCCCGGCGACCATTTTCAGCAGTTCCGCACCCAGGTGCAGCGAGCCGCCGGTTCCGGAGGAGGCATAGTTCAATTTGCCCGGCTGCGATTTTGCCAGGGCCACGAGTTCCTTGACGCTGTTGGCCGGGAACTTCGGGTTCGCCACCAGAACGACTTCCCCGTGGGCCAACATGCTTACCCCGGTAAAGTCCTTCAGCGTATCGTAGGGCAATGACTTCTGTGTGCTGGGATTGGTGGTGTGCGAGGGCGGGATGAGCAGCAGCGTGTAGCCGTCCGGCGCTGCTTTTGCCACGTAGTCGGTGCCGATGATGGCGTTGCCGCCCGGCTTGTAGTCAACGATGACGGGCTGGCCCAATGCTTCCAGCAGTTTTTGCCCTACCGGGCGTGCCAGCAGGTCAGTCGGCCCGCCGGGCGGGAAGGCCGTAATGATGCGGATGGGTTTGGTCGGGTAATTCTGTGCGCTGGTCATGCCCGGCAGCAGCAGGGGCAAAAGCAGGCCACAGACCTTCAGTAGATTCTTCATTGGATGTCTTTCTCAAAGATTTTTCGCGCAAGTCATTCCAGCCGAAAGCAGCATTATTGACCAAGGCGCGGGGGGAGCCAAGCAAAAATCCAGCAAAAATCCAGTTGATGACCCTGCGCAGGTGGATTTTGAATTTGGTGGTCATGACGAATGTGCTGCGGTGTGGGCGCGGAGTATCCGACAATAGGTTTTGAAATCGGTGAAATATGGTTTCTGGCAATGGTGGTAAATTAACCCAACCTCATTCGAGGCATACACTACCTGTCATGCGCTGGTTATGCGATCAGCGGATATTGTCGATCAACGAAACGGAGGACACCATGCATTTGAAGGGAAGAGCAGCCATCGTTACCGGCGCGGGCCGGGGAATCGGGCGTGATATCGCGCTGTTGCTGGCCAAAGAGGGTGCCAAGGTCGTGGTGAACGATCCGGGACTGGGTCGTAGCGGTGAAGTCACCAATGAGCGTCCGGCCGATGAGGTCGTGGCCGAGATCAAGAAGGCCGGCGGCACCGCCATCGCCGCCTACGAGGCCGTGGGCAACTTCAAGACCGATCGCGACATGGTTGAGCGTTGCGTCAAGGAATTCGGCAGTATCGACCTGATGATCAACGTTGCCGGTATTCTGCGCGAGCGCATGATCTGGAACATGACCGAAGAGGACTTCGATCTGGTCATCAATGTGCACCTGAAGGGCATGTGGAGCATGTCGCATCACGCCATCAAGCATATGCGTGCCGCCGGTTTCGGTCGCATCATCAATTTTTCGTCCAGCGCCTTCAAGGGCTCGGTGGGGCAGTGCAACTACTCGGCAGCTAAGGGCGGCATCATCAGCCTGTCGCGCTCGATCGCCAAGGAAGCGGCCAAGTACGGTATTACCTGCAATGCCATCTGCCCGTCGGCCGACACGCGCATGACGCTGACCGAAGAGGTGAAAGCCAATCGCAAGCGCAAGCTGGCTGCCGGTTTGATCACGCAGGAAGAATACGACAAGCAGAACATCGCTCGCGGTCCGGAGTTCGTCGCGCCCATGATTGGCTATCTCTGCACTGATGAGGCCGACTTCATCAACGGACAGACCTTCCACGTGGAACGGGGTGAGATCTTCAATTATTACTATGGCGAAGAGATGAAGAAGATCCAATCGACCGACAGCGGTGGCATGTTTACCGTGGACGAATTGCTGCAGAAAGTCCCGACGATGCTGAAGGACGTCAAGCCGATCGTTCCGCCGGTGAAAAAGGCCGACGCGCAGAAATACGTCAGCCAGCGATGACTCTGCGGCATTTATTGCCGTGTTTCAGTTTCCTGGTTGCCGCGTTGCTTGCGGGGGGCGCGGCTGGCCAGGAAAGCGCGAGTGCCTATCCGTCGAAGGTCGTGACCATCATCATTCCCTATCCGGCGGGAGGTCCGACCGACGGAGACACCCGGTTGTATGCCCAGAAATTGACAGACAGCCTGGGAAAGCCTTTCGTCATCGACTACAAGCCGGGGGCCGGTTCGACGCTGGGCACGGCTTTCATTGCCAAGTCAAAGCCCGACGGTTATGTGCTGGGCAGCGTGACTTCGGGTTTGAGTGTCAATCCTGCGCTCTACGCCAATTTGCCGTTTGATACGCTGAAGGACATCGCGCCGGTTTCACTGATGCACCGGCGTCCGACGATGCTGCTGGTGCATCCGTCGTTCCCGGCCAGGACGTGGCCTGAATACGTGGCCTATGTGAAGGCCAATCCGGGCAAGGTCAATTTCGGCACATCGGGTGCTGGCGGGATTTACCACATCATCGGTGCCTGGTTGCATGACGAACTCGGTGGCAAGGTCACGTTCGTCCATTACAAGGGGGCCGGTCCGGCCCAGCTCGATACCGTGGCGGGCCGTGTCGACGCCATGCCGTCGACCGTCTATAACGGCCTGCCGATGGTGAAATCGGGAAAGTTGCGCGTGATCGCCATTCTCAGCAATACGCGCTCGACACTGTTGCCCGATGTCAGGACGGTTGCGGAGCAGGGACTGACCGCAATGGACTATTCGGGCTGGGGGGGCATCATCACGACCGGCGGAACCCCGGTGTTCATCGTCAACAAGCTGAGCGCGGAACTGGCGAAGATCGCCAGGACGCCCGATATGCTGAAGCGGGCGGCAATCGATGACACCGAGCTGGTTGGCAGTACGCCAGAGGCATTTCACAAGCTGTTGGCAACTGAAATCGAACGCTGGAAAAAAGTGGCCAAAGACAACAATATCAAGCTTGATGAATAGGTTTTAGAATGGCGGCGGAGCGGCGAAGCGTGCCGCTACCCTACCCACAGTGGATCCATGCGCCCGCGCGTCTGGCAACCACGACCCTGAACGGCGCCCGGGGCGACAAGGGCGCGCATGTATTCAAGAGGAGAGACCATGAGTGCAGTCCTGAACGACGATTCCGGGCGCAGCGACGCGCAGCGCATGCTGGCCGATGCGGTCACCACGTTCGTGAGCCGTGCAACCAGCCTCAAGCGCGTGCGCGGCCTGCGCGACACCCAGCCGGGCTTTGACCGAAATCTCTGGCAAAGTATTGCCGAACAGGGTTGGCTGGGCATACAGGTGCCCGAGCAATATGGCGGACAAGGCCTGGGTTTCAGTGAATTGCGCATTGTCGCCGAAGGACTGGGCGGGGCCCTGATTCCCGAGCCGGTGACGGCTTGCGGCGTGCTCGCGACCGGCGCGCTGCTGTATGGCGACAATGAAGCGCTGAAGAAGACATTGCTGCCGCAGATGGCGGCAGGCAAGCTTATCGTTTCGCTGGCCTGGCAGGAAAGCCTGGTCAGCACCGACCTCAAGGCCGGCCTCAAGGCTGGCAAGAATGCCCAGGGTTATGCGCTCAATGGCAGCAAGCGCTTCGTTACACCGGTTGCTGGTGCTGACGGCTACATCGTGTCGGCGACCTGCGATGGCAAGACCGGCCTCTACTATCTGGCGGCGAATGCCAAGGGTATCGAGACCAAACTGGAGCGCCGTGCTGATGGCACTTTCTGCGGCTTGCTTACATTCACGGATGCGCAAGTTCCATCCGACGCTGTGGTGGCTTCGGGCGCAACTGCGGACGCGGCGCTGCGGCGTGCCATTGATGAAGCGACCGTGGTGGCCGGTGCTGAGTTATTTGGCTGCATGACCAATGTGCTTGAACTGACCCTGACTTACATGAAAACCCGGGTGCAGTTCGGCGTGCCCATCGGCAGTTTTCAGGCGTTGCAGCACCGTGTCGTCGATTTGTGGATACAGAAGGAGTTGTCCGGCGCGCTGGTTGCCCATGCCATGGACGAGATGGACACAGGCATCAGCGCGGAACGGCTGGGGGAACTGGCCAGCCGCGTGAAATCACGCTGCGCCGATGGAGGCATCGACCTGGGGCGCGAGTGCATACGCCTGCACGGCGCCATCGGCTTCACCGACGATTACGATGCTGGTCTTTATCTGAAACGTGCCATGGTGCTGTCGGCCTGGATGGGCAATGGCACCGAGCACCGCCGCCGCTTCGACGCCTCGCGTGCCACGCACACCAATATGGACGCCGATGCCGCCGCGCGCCTGAAACGCATCAAGCCGGCCGACCTGCCGGGTGCGCCTGGCGAGCGGCCGCGCGATACGGACTGGAATGCGCTCACCGATGACCAGTTCCGCGTCGAGGCCGCGGCTTTTTTCGACAAGCACTTCCCCAGGGAACTGCGCTTTCAGCAGCGCAAGTTCAAAAAGGCGGAGATATTGCCCTACATGAAAAAGCTGTCGGAAACGGGCTGGCTGGCGCCGGCCTGGCCGCGCCATTGGGGGGGTATGGCACTGGCACCGTCCAAGCAGGTGATCTACCTGGAAGAGCGTGAACGCATCGGTGGCGCGCGCGTGCTGGAACAGGGCATCACCATGGTCGGCCCCATGCTGATGAAATACGGCAGCGAGGAACAGCAGAACGAGTACATACCCAAGGTCATGTCGGCCGAGCATATCTGGTGCCAGGGTTATTCCGAGCCCAACGCCGGTTCCGACCTGGCCAGCCTGCAGACGCACGCGGTGCTCGATGGCGACCACTGGGTGATCAACGGCTCCAAGATATGGACTTCGGGATCGACCGAAGCCAACCATATCTATGTGCTGGCCCGCACCGACAAGGACGCCAAAAAGCAAAGCGGCATCAGCTTCTTCCTGGTGGACATGAAGACCCCCGGCCTGACGTTGCGCCCCATCCGCACGCTGCCTGGCGAAGAGCCTTTCTGTCAGACCTTCTTTGACAATGTGCGGGTACCGGCGAAGAACATGGTGGGTCAGGTCAATCATGGCTGGACCATTGCCAAGGGCCTGCTCGGTTTTGAGCGGCTGAACAGCGGCACCCCGCGCCGCGCCCAATATCCGCTCAACAAACTGAAGGAAATTGCCCAGGCGCGTGGCCTGTGGGATGACCCCGAATTCCGCTCCAAGTTCACCAAGCTGGAAATGGACGTGCACGACCTGGGCATGGTGTTCGCGCAGTACGCCGACATCGTGTCCAGCGGCGCCAATCCGGGACCGGGAATCTCGATGCTGAAGATCTGGGCGTCGGAGTCGAATATGCGCCTGAACGGCCTGATGGTCGAAGCCGCGGGCGCGGCGGGTGCGCTGAGCAATGAGGTGGACTTTGGCGGGGCCAAGGTCGATATTCACTTCTCCTACTGCCTGCTGTTCCCGGGCGTCATTGCTTCAGGCACCAACGACATCCAGCGCAACGTGCTCGCGAAGCGCGTGCTGGGATTGCACTGAGACAGAACCATCAAAGTGTTCGGGGTATCTTCCCCGAACACTTTGTTGAGTTTTATTTGCGCACGATCAGTGCATCCACCGCAATGATGCCCCCGACGACACTGCGGCCCGCGCAAATCAGCGGATTGACGTCCAGTTCCGCGATGTTGTCCTTCTGATCATCAGCGAGCTCGGCCAGCCGCACGATGATTTCCGCCAGTCTGTCCAGATCGACGGGTTCGGCGCCGCGAAAGCCACTCAGCGCGGCCTTGCCCTTGAGCCGGTTCAGCATGGCTTTCGCCTCGTGCAGCGTAACCGGTGCCAGTTCCACAGCCGTGTCCTTGAGCAATTCCACCAGGATGCCGCCCAGTCCGGTCACAACAAGCGGACCAAACGAGGGGTCTATCCTGGCACCGACCATGATCTCGGTGCCTGAGGGCACCATGGGTTGCACCAGCACGCCGTTGATGCGTGGTTTTGGAGTGATGCTGTCAGCGTTGGCCATCACGGCCTCGTAAGCCGCTTTTACTTCATCAGTTGTCTTCAAGTTCAAGCGAATCACGCCAGCCTCGGTCTTGTGCGGCAGATCGG
The DNA here is from genome assembly GCA_947479645.1 of Betaproteobacteria bacterium. Lineage (GTDB taxonomy): Bacteria > Pseudomonadota > Gammaproteobacteria > Burkholderiales > SG8-39 > CAIYPG01. The sequence goes on from CANKAJ010000040.1 coordinate 27,423, forward strand.
CTGATTCGACCTTGATGGCAACCGGGAAGCCAAGTGCCTGGGCTGTAGTGGCTGCTTCTGCGGACGACCGCACCAGCGTCTCTCCAACCACCGGCACCCCGTAGGCTGCCAGCACTGCCTTGGCTTCGCGCTCGGTCAGCGTTTTGTTTTCTGAGGCAGCGATGAGCTTTGCTGCCTTGTCCCTGGCATCCGGTGAAGACAGGCGCTGCAGCTTGCGCGGGCCATTGCTTTCTTCTGCGATCAACTTGTCTTCGCGCCAGTGCCACGCGGTGATCGCCCTGAAGCAATTATCCAGGTTGAAGAACCAGGCCAGATTGCGGTCGCGTTCAACCTCGGCGGTGCCCGGTCCGCCCACCCAACCGCCCACAAACGGCAGGCAGAAGGGTTTGCCATGCTTTTTGGCCAGCTCTCCGAGATATTTTCGGCGCTCGCTGGTGCGGTTGCTGACCGTGACCTGTGGATAGATCAGCGCGCCGTACTGCTCGTCGCTCAGCATGGCTTCCACGGCATGCGTGAGGATCTCGGGCTTGGCGTTGATGGTGGTGGTGACGTCGCAGGGATTCTTCGTCGAGCCATACTCGGGCACGTGCGCTTGCAGGACTTCCAGCGTCCTGCCTGCCGGCTGCGGCAAATCGATGCCGCAGGCTTCTGCCATGTCGGCAGTGGCGATGCCGCCGCCACCCGAACTGGCAATAATTCCGATTCCACGTGACTTGGGACGGCCTGCTTTTGACAGAAATGAACACATCTCCATCAGCCCGGACATGCCTTCAATGACGACGATGCCGGCGCGCTCGAAAGCCGCGCGGTATGCAGCGTTGGATCCGGCCAGCGAGCCGGTATGCGACATTGCGGCTGCCGCACCTTTTTCTCCCGTACCCAGTTTGGCCACGACCAACGGCTTGTTGGCTTTCCAGGCGATATCCGCCGCTTCAAGCAGCATGGATGGGTCGGACATGCCTTCGAATATGCAGGCGATGGCATTGCAGGTCGGGTCTTCCGCGAGGTAGGCGATGTTGTCGGCGATGTTGACGTCGCAGGAATTTCCCGTGGCAATGGCATGGCTGATGACGACGCCGTTTTCAGATGCCTGCACCATGCCGAATCCCAGCGCACCCGACTGACTGACGATGCCGATGCCGGACGGATGGGCCATGCCGCCCTTGACGCTGGTCTGGGTGAATGACACCACGGCCATGGTGGAGAAATTGGCGAAACCCATGCAATTGGGGCCGATGATCTTCATGCCGCTTTCGCGTCCGATCGCGGCAAGGCGTTCCTGGGCGGCGATGCGATCGGGTTTGCCGGTTTCGGCATAGCCGGCAGCGAAGACGACCACGCTTTTTACGCCGCGATCCGCGCATTCGAGCACGGCTTTTTCAATTGCTTCGCGCGGCACCGCGAACAGCACGCAGTCGGGCGTCTCGGGCAATGCCGCGATGCTGGAGTAGCACGGACTCTCGCCAATCTTGTCGTACTTCGGATTGACGAGCAGAATTTTGCCGCTGTAGGCCTTTAACTGCCCGATGGCGCGCTGTCCGGGGGATCCGGCCGTCGGCGACATGCCGTAGATGGCGATGCTGCGGGGATTGAAGATGTGTTTCTGTTCTTCGTAACGGTATACGCCTCGGCGATTGGCTGACATTGCAAATCCTCGGTTTGATTCACTAGGGATCGCAGCATTCGAGCACGACCGTGGCTGCGTTCAGGCTGGCAGGCAAGGGCGGCACGCGCTTCGCCGACCCAACGGTGGCGGCCGGGGTCAGGACGCTACTTCAATATATTCCACAGCTTCCACCAGGGTTCATCCACCTTGGTGGCGCCCTTGAAGTAGGCGCTGTTCGGAAAATTCTTCAGCATGACCTGATTGGCATCGTCGCGCAGGTCATTCAGGCCAAGCGCGTCGTAACTCTTGACCAGAATGAACAGGCCTTCCTCCAGCGCCGGCGTCTGCGGATAGGTCTGCAATGCGAAGCGGACGCGATTGCCGGCCGCAACATAGGCGCCACGCCGGTAGTAGTAACGAGCGACGTGCACTTCGTGGGATGACAGCGCATTGACCAGGTATTTCATGCGGTCTAGCGCATCCGGCGTGTACTTGCTTTGCGGGAAGCGGGTGGTCAGTTCCTTGAATGCATCGAACGAGTTGCGCAGCGCCTTGGGGTCGCGCTCGCTCTGATCCTGTTCGGCGAGTTTGCCCATGAAGCCGATGTCCTGATTGAAGTAAGTCAGTCCCTTCAGGTAATGGGCATAGTCGACATTGGGATGGTTGGGGTGCAGTTTGACGAACCGTTCGGCCGAAGCGACGGTGGCTTCGACGTCATTTTGCTTGAAGTAGGCGTAGGTAATTTCAATCTGCGCCTGCTGCGCGAAGCGCCCGTAAGGAAAACGCGCCTCCAGCTTCTCGTAGTTCTTGATGGCATTCTCGTAGGCGCCGTCATCAAGATAGTCCTTCGCGGCCTTATAGAGCTGCTGTGCAGACCAGCCAGCCGTCTCATCAGCCTGCTTGTCGCTGAACAGGTTGCTGCAGCCGGAGAGCACGAACATCGGGAAAAGCAGGGTGATTAACGCTAAACTACGTTTCATGGGAGAACACCAAAATGAAAGCGTCGACGGGAGCATCGATTATACCGCGACGCCGCTGGAGAAACGGGTACCGGACGAACTGGCCGGTTTGAGGTTGGACCAGGCGCTGGCGCGCATGTTCCCGGAACACTCGCGCAGCCGGCTGACGGCATGGCTTCGCGATGGACATATATTGGTCGATTCCGGTGCCGGCCTGCCCAAACATAAGATCTGGGGAGGTGAGCGAATTGCCTTTCTGGATCGTCAGCCTGCGCCGGGGTCAGCCGAGTCCAGGCCGCAGCCCGAGGCGATTGCCCTGACCATCGTGCACGAAGACGCGGCGGTGTTGGTTATCGACAAGCCGGCCGGACTGGTCGTGCACCCCGGCAGCGGCAACTGGCAGGGAACCATGCTCAATGCGTTGCTGCATCACAGCCCGCCACTGGCCGAGGTGCCGCGTGCCGGCATCGTGCATCGGCTGGACAAGGACACCAGCGGCTTGCTGGTGGTGGCCAAGACGCTGACCGCACAGACGGATCTGGTCAGGCAGTTGCAGGCGCGTACGGTGAAACGTGAATATCTGGCGCTGGTGCATGGCAGCGTGCGTGCCGACGGTCGTATCGATGCGCCGGTGGGCCGCGATCCGCGCAACCGCCTGCGCATGAGCGTGGTGGAATCAGGCAAGGAGGCGCGCACGCGCTATCAGGTGCTCGAACGTTTTGCCAGAGCGACACTGGTCGAATGCGCGCTGGATACGGGGCGTACGCACCAGATTCGCGTGCACATGCAGGCGTTGGGCAATCCGCTGGTTGGTGATCCGGTCTATCGCGCCGGACGGCCGCAGGTCAACCCCGCCGCGACGGATGTCATTTCGCGCTTCCCGCGCCAGGCGCTGCACGCGGTGCGCCTGGCCTTTATTCATCCGGAGACACACAAGCGGCAGCAGTTTGAATCACCGCTGCCGGCTGATTTTCGTGAACTCCTGACGGCATTGCGGCAGCCAGCGTGATGCTACCCGAACGGATTGTTCCACCGGAATGGATCGTTCCACCGGAATGGATCGTTCCACAATGGCCGGTGCCGCCACAGGTGCGCGCCCTGTCGACAACGCGCCATGGTGGTGTCAGCGGCGGGTCGTGCGCCAGCATGAATGTCGGCATTGCGGTGGGCGATGATCCTGCTCTGGTTGCCGCCAACCGGGCAAGATTGCGCGGGTTGTTGCCAAGTGAACCACTTTGGCTGGTGCAGGTGCATGGCACGCATGTGATTGCAGTCGACGGCGATCAGGCTGCCGGGGTCGCAGATGCCGGGGCCGGAGAGCCCGCACCGCAAATGCCGCAAGCCGATGGCAGTATTACCCGGGCGGGCGGACGGGTGCTGGTGATCCAGAGCGCTGACTGCATGCCGGTGTTGCTCGCCGATCGCCGTGGCGGTGTGATCGGTGCTGCCCACGCCGGCTGGCGTGGCCTTGCTGCTGGCATTATCGAAAATGCGGTGGCGGGCATGGGTGTTCCGGCGGCCGAGGTCGTCGCGTGGCTGGGCCCTGCGATCGGCCCGACCGCGTATGAGGTCGGCCAGGAAGTCTTCGATGCCTTTGTGGAACGTGACCCGGCTGCCGCTGTCGCGTTTTCGCTGCGCGATTCGGCGGATGGTACGGCCAAGTCTGGCGGCAGCAAGTATCTGGTGGATCTGTATGCGCTGGCGCGCCAGCGGTTGGCCCGGCTGGGCGTGCATTCGGTGTTCGGCGGGGATTACTGCACCTATTGCGATCCGGGGCGTTTCTTTTCCTACCGTCGTGATAATAAATCAGGTCGAATGGCAACTGTAATATGGATTGAAGAATAATACTGATGACAATGACAACCGTTCAATGGATCGTTGCCGCGAGCTTGCTGGGCGGCGTGGCCAGCATCGTACTGGCCGCGCTGGTGGCGTTTTCGGCGCGTGCCGCGTGGATCCCGTCCCTGGTCAGCTTCGCGATTGGCGCGTTGTTGGGAGCGGTGTTTCTGGACATCCTGCCGCATGCGTTCGAGAGCAGCAGTGACGTGCGTTCGGTTGCAGCCACGATACTGGGGGGCATACTCGCCTTCTTCGTGCTGGAAAAACTGGTGCTGTGGCGGCACTACCATCCCGACCAATGGGATGGGAGTAGCGCTGGAGGACATTCCCATGCCGGCCATGGTCATGCCCACGGCAGCGGCGGGCATGCGGTTGGCGCGGCGGGCGATGGCGGCCGCAGTGGCATGCTGATTCTGATCGGGGACAGTTTTCATAATTTCGTCGACGGCATCCTGATCGCCGCGGCGTTCCTGGAAAGCACATCGCTCGGCATTGTGACGGCGGCAGCGGTGATTGCGCACGAGATTCCCCAGGAGATCGGTGATTTCGTGATTCTGCTGCACTCCGGTTATAGCAAGGCGAAGGCTTTTGCACTCAATCTGCTGTCGAGTTTTGCGATGCTGGCGGGGGGCTTGCTGGGGTATGCAGCGCTGCAATCACTGACTGTGTGGATTCCGAATGTGCTGGCGCTGGCGGCCGCCAGCATGATTTACGTGGCAGTGGCGGATCTGATCCCGGGCTTGCACAAGCGCACCGAATTGCGTGCCACATTTCAGCAGGTGGTGCTGATCAGTCTGGGGGTGCTGTCGATCTGGCTGGTGCGTGAAGTGACCGGTAAGGCATGATGGGCGCGGCGCCCCCACAGTGCGGCACTGTATACTGCGTGCTCGTCACGGGAGAAACATGAAGATACTGGTTACTGGTGCGGCGGGATTCATCGGCTTTCATCTCTGCAGGCGCCTGCTGGCGCGCGGCGACGAGGTGGTCGGCATTGACAACCTCAACGCTTATTACGATGTGACGCTGAAAGAAGCGCGGCTGGCGCAACTCGCGGCGTTGCCGAGATTCCGTTTTCAGCGCCTTGACATCGTCGATCGAGACGGTGTGAAGGCCCTTTTCCATGAGCATCGCCTTGACGCCGTGGTGCACCTCGCCGCGCAGGCCGGCGTGCGTCATTCCATTGATCATCCGGAGGCCTACGTCGACTCCAACCTGACCGGGTTTGGCAATGTGGTGCAAGGCTGCCGCGAATCCGGGGTAGGGCACTTTGTTTATGCGTCGTCCAGTTCGGTGTACGGTACCAATCACAAGGTGCCTTTTTCCGAGCACGACCCGGTGGATCATCCGATGTCACTGTATGCGGCGACCAAGCGAGCCAATGAATTGATGGCGCATACCTATAGCCATCTGTTTGCCTTGCCCACCACGGGCTTGCGATTCTTTACGGTCTATGGCCCCTGGGGCAGGCCGGACATGTCCTACTTCAAGTTCACCCGCGCCATATTGGCCGATGAAGCCATATCGGTTTTCAACAACGGCGACATGGTGAGGGACTTTACCTACATCGACGATATCGTCGAGGGCGTGGTGCGCACGGTGGACCGGCCACCGGCGGGAGGCGGTACCTATGCTTCGCCGGCGACCAGCCAGGCGCCGTTTCGCCTCTACAATATCGGCAACAATCAGCCGGTGCAGTTGATGCACTACATCAAGGTGCTGGAAGATTGCCTGGGGCGCAAGGCCAGGCTGGAAATGTTGCCCATGCAGCCGGGCGATGTGCAGGCCACCACGGCCGACGTGGCCGACCTGGAGCGCGATGTCGGTTTCCGGCCGGCAACGACGGTCGAGACCGGCGTGCGAAATTTTGTGGAATGGTATCGGCAGTATTACCGAATTGCCTGAATTGCCCTGGCCGTTGTCAGAATAGAAAACGCATGCCTATCGATGTCCAGGTGCGCCTGCCGCCCGGCGCCGCCTGAGTGCCGACAGTACTGTCGATCTGCACCCGGTTGGGCGTGATCCAGTAACGCAGTCCGACCTGGCTGCTCGGTTTTTCGGCGGCCTGATTGTAGCTTTCGGCGATGCCGTAAAGCTTTGCGCCCAGCGCAATCTCTGCGCCCAGTCCCCAGGTATAGCGATTGCGCAATATCGTCCGGTCGCGCAACTGGCCCACGTTGGCATGTATCACGACGGCATCGCTAAGCAGCGATCTGCTGCTTACCAGGTTGATGTAAGGGCTCCAGGAGGCATCGGCGTTGGCCGGATGCTGACGCAGGGCGCCGACGGTGGCGGCAAAGCCCCAGCCGTCCGTCTGGAGCGGTCTGAGCAGTGTTTTCACCTGGGCGATCAGTGTGTTTGCAGTGCCGGTGCCGGCATTGTCGACTTTATTGCCGCCCAGGGTGAATTCAGTGCTATTGAGTCCTTTGGCGGGAGTGCAGCCGGGCAGGAACCACAATTCATTCTCATTGTCCCGTTGCTGCACCCTGGCGAAAGTCTCGATCTGGCAGCCACCGGGATCGACGATGCGTGCATCATCGGTGACAAAGGGGCGGGCGGCATGCGCTGCTGTTGCGGTCAGGAGCAGAACAAAGGCCAGCGTGAACGAAACAGTGCGCATGAAAAACCTATGCAACGGAGTTTGGAAATACCAGGCGTGCCCGCAGGCCGGGGGATGAACCGTCGCGATTATGCAATATCAACGTTGCGGCGTGATGACGGGCTATTTCCTCGACAATCGACAGCCCCAGGCCGCAGCCATCGCCGGGTGAGGCCGGGATGCGATAAAAGCGGTCACGCACCTTGCTCTGCTCTGCGTCGGGAATGCCAGGTCCCCGGTCTTCCACGTAGATTTCCGGCGCAGGCGCGCTCTTGACGCCAACCGTAATGTGCTTGCCGGCAGCGCCATAACGCAGCGCATTGTCGAGCAGGTTGGCGACGGCTTCTCCCAGCAGCGCTGCGTCACCGCTGACCTGCACCGGCTGGTCTGGTCCTTCATAGCCCAGGTCGATTCCGGCGGCAACGGCGTCATCCAGGCGCCGCTCGATTTCCTCCCTGGCGATCTGGTCGATATCGACCGACTGGTGGGCATCAGCCTTGGCGTAGTCTTCATCGGCTTTGGCGAGCGTCAATAACTGATGCAATACGCGTCCCATGCGGCTGAGCACCTCCACAGCGTCATTGATTGCGCGCGTGTGACGCTCCACATCCTGCTCGCGCAGCGCCAGTTCGAGCTGCACACGCAAGGTGGCCAGCGGCGTGCGCAGTTGATGGGCGGCATCGGCAATGAAACGCTGATTCAGCCGATGCGCGGTGGAAAGATCAAGTATCAGGTTGTTGATCTCTTCTACCAGCGGGAAGACTTCCTGCGGCAGATCGTTATCCATTGGAATTGGTGTCAGCGGCGCCCTGGCGTGCAGGGTGCGCACGTCGTATATCGCACTTTGCAATGATGCAATGCCTCGCCCAACGCCATACCAGGTGAGCATGGCGCTCGCCGTGGCAAGCAGTAGTGACAGGGCCACGCTGAGCCAAAGCACCTGGTGCGACAGGATCAATCGCTTGCGTTGGGTTTCCGCCACTTTGACAATGACCGTCTCGGCTCCCGGCCTTGAAATCGACACCGCCACCAGGCGCACCGGTTCACCGTTGACACTGGCTTCGTAGTAAATATGCGTTCCGGCTTTCAGCGCGGTGGCAACGGGATCTGGAAGTATCGTGTTGCCCAGTATTTGCCTGTCAGCGCTGGTGCGCACTTCATAGAACACGTGATCAACCGTGTCCCATTCCAGGATCGAGCGTGCGGCTTCCGACAAATCGACCGATGCGCGGCCATTTTCCCAGCGGACGCGATTAACCAGCGAAATGGCCGTGTCGTACAACCATTGATCGAGGACTGAATCTGAAAAATGCTGGGCCAGCGCATAGGCGGCCGAGCCTGCAAGCAGGGTCAGCGCCAGCAGGGGCGCCACCAGGCGCACGAGCAGCGTTCGCCTGATGCTATGGTGAGATTTCATTACCTGACTCGATGCGATAGCCCAGGCCGCGCAAGGCGCGAATGGTTACACCGGCCGCCTTGAGCTTCTGTCGCAGCCGGCTGACCTGGACTTCCAGTGCATTGGGGGCGGCATCCGATTCGAAGGTAAAGACCGTATCGAACAGTTTCTGCTTGCTGACGACCTTGCCGGCATTGCGCAGCAGCATGTCGAGGACAATGCACTCGCGAGAGGTCAGTTCGACCTCCGAGTCATCCACCAGCGCGCGTTTCCCGGCGGAGTCGAACTGCAGCCGTCCCAGCCGGCGCCACACCGAATCGTCCTCCTGCCTTCGCAGCAGCGCCCGCAATCGGGCCTCCAGTTCAGCCAGTGCAAATGGTTTGACCAGGTAATCATCCGCTCCCGTATCCAGGCCGCGGATGCGGTCGTTCAATCCGGCACGGGCGCTGAGGATCAGAATCGGAAAGGTCGCGCCGGCTGCGCGCAGGTCCCCTAACAGGTCCATGCCATCCCGGTCGGGCAGACCCAGATCGAGTATGCCGATATTGAAACTGTTGCTTCGTGCCATGCACAGGGCGTCACCAGCCGTAGCCGCTATCGTGACCACATACCCGCTCTTCGACAGGGCGACTGCAATGCCTCGAGCGAGCATGGGATCGTCTTCGACGAGCAGCAGATTCATTGGCTGAAATCCCAGGGCAGCATCACGAAACTCTCCGGTTCATGTCGTCACCCTAGCACGAAGCGGCCTGCGGCCTCAAAAGAGCAACAACCCGGTCACGCCTCTGTCATTTGCCAATAACACGGATTGCACCGCAGCGTAGAGACCGTCCTGGTATTGTGGCAGGCTCTCCTGCGCCGTTGTCAGGATGACTGCTTTTTTTGTTCCTTTTTTTCCTTGTCGTTCTTGCGCATGTAGTACACAAATATTCCAAATCCGATCGCGCTAAACAAAAAGAACAGCACTATGCCGGTGGTGCCAGCGGTTTCCATGGGTTGCTCGGCCTCTTCGGCGTATGCGGAGAAATTCAAAAGAAACAGCCAGATGGTTGCCAAAACTTTCATGATGCCTCCTCAGGGTTGATGAACTACGGTTTCACGAACAGCACGCTTTTCATTGACCCACAAATACAGTGTGGGCAAGAAAATCAGGGTCAGCAGGGTGGCTGAGATGAGCCCGCCTATCACGACAACGGCGAGCGGCTTCTGCGTCTCGGAGCCAATGGCGGTGGACAGGGCCATGGGCAGCAAGCCGAGCATGGCCAGCAGGGCCGTCATCAGGACGGTGCGCAGGCGATCCAGCGAACCCTTTCTGACGGCTTCATAGAGCGTTTCACCGCGCTCGCGAAGCTGGCC
>CANKAJ010000041.1 GCA_947479645.1 Betaproteobacteria bacterium
ATCGGCATCGCATTCAATTTCATTCATCAGCTTCATCGCCTCGATGATGCAGATGGGTTGCCCTTTCTTGACGGTATCACCGATCTCGACAAAGGGCTTTGCCTCGGGTGATGCGGCGCGGTAGAACATTCCGACCATGGGCGATTTGACCAGATGCCCTTCCGGCGCGGCAGGCGCGATGACGACGGGTGCTGCCTGAGGAGCAGGTGCTGCCGCGGGCGGCGCCGGAACAGCGACGTTCCCCGGTATGACCACTGATGTTTCTGCAGCTGACCTTACGGTTTTGACGATGCGGACTTTTTCTTCGCCTTCAGTCACCTCCAACTCGGCTATCCCTGACTCCTCAACCAGATCGATTAATTTCTTGAGTTTTCTTAAATCCATGTTTGCCTCCTGTTCCAGGCTGGCACTCAGGCAAATGCTGCCGTGAGGCCACCGTCGGTAGTTAGGTTCTTGGCTGGACAGCGTATTGCAGGGCTAAGTCGTAACCCTGGCTGCCGAGTCCGCAAATCGTGCCAACCGCAACATCCCCGAAATAGGAATGATGCCGGAACGATTCGCGACTGTTGATATTGGATAGATGAACCTCGATGAATGGAATATCGACTGCCACCAAGGCATCGCGCAAGGCTACACTGGTGTGAGTAAAACCTGCAGGATTGATGATGATGAACGAAAATCGCTGCATTTTGGCAGCTTGTACTCGTTCGATCAGTGCGCCTTCATGATTGCTCTGAAAGCTTTCTACGATGGCGCCGCAACGGTTGCCGAACGCGGCCAATCGTTTATTAATTTCCTCCAGTGTTTCATGGCCGTAAATCTCGGGTTCACGGGTCCCCAGCATATTCAGGTTGGGCCCATGCAATATCAAAACCGAAATGGCATCCGGCTTCCCATTTGGCCTGCTTTTTTGGCTCCGCTTACGTTCAGTCATTTCTGTAGTTTGCCGCAAATGACTGCAAATTGTCCAGTTTTCGAGATTTTTAAAAGCTATCCAACGATATGTCGCAGCAACTCTTCTAGCTGGAGTTCGGTAAAAGCACCCAAATGGGTGGCAACCAGCTCGCCAGATGGACTTAATACGACAGTAAACGGTAAGCCGCCCGAAGGATTTCCCAATGTTCGCATTAGCTCAATAACTTCAAAACCAGCCACAACAAGGGGATAGTTGATATTGTGTTTTGTTGAAAATAGACTTATTTTGTCTGCTGAATCGATGGAAATGCCTACAGTTTGAAGATTTTTCCCCATATATTTATTTTGCATGCGAATCAGCAGCGGGATCTCTTCTCGGCATGGCTCGCACCAGGTTGCCCAGAAATTGGCAAGTAGAATTTTTCCATCCCATTGACTCAGACGTTGTGGTTTGCCAGCTAAGTCGGGCAGACTCAGTTCGCGTAATTGTTGTAGTGCAGATTTAACAGCCGGTGATGCCGGAGTCGGCTGCATGGCATGCTTGAACGCAAAACCACCGACGCCGGCGGCCAGGGCGGCAATAGCGAACAAGGCAGTTCGGCGTGCACTGATCATTTGCTGCCAGTTATGTGAACGGCTTCGCCAGATTGGGCATCCCCGGTCAGAAGCAGGCGAACGGCAGCGATTCCTGCCCGCGCGATCGGTCTTCCGGCAATTCCACTCTTTAAGGTGACACGTTCATTGACGGCTGGATGCACAATGAGGTTGAGCGTAACATCCTGCCAGTCCAACGTCAGCATCGTGGCGGAGCCTTCGCGATCCCCCACAAAGTAACTGACTAAACCAACCTCATACTGAAAGTTGCGATTGAGCAGGTAAAGTTCCACGGACTTGCTGTCCTCGGTGAACAACTGCAGATCGATGTCGCTGTAGCGACCGGCGGTTCCGCTCAGTACCGACCCGCAAAGATAGGGGCGAAATGCAGTCAGTGTCTGCATTGCATCGATCGCGCAGCGGCGCAGATAAGCAATCCGTTCACGTTGTTCATCGCCTTGATACAAGGACTGATAGGTGCGTAGAGCTTCTTCAATTTCGGCGTTGTCCGGAAGCATGTATGAGGACAATCCACCAAGCTGACGGGCCGCCTTGCGCTTGGCGAGCGAAAAATCCTCTATTCCGTCCTCGGCCATGATACGGGCGGCCGTGGCAGCAATATTCAAGCGGGTGTTCTGCTGTTTTCTGCGGTTTTCTCGGTCTCTGGGCATGGCAGAATGTGGCAGCTTCGATCAATCAATCGGAATGAAATGACCTTGGAGTCAGCGCATGAGCGGACGGCAGCGGACTGTTCGAATTCTAGCGCCTTCTCCCCTCGTTCGTGGCAAGGATAGCGAAGGACCCTATGCATATTCATATTCTCGGTATTTGCGGTACTTTCATGGGTGGCGTGGCGGAGCTTGCCCGCGCTGCTGGCCATCGTGTCACGGGTTGCGATGCCAACGTATACCCACCCATGAGCACTCAGCTTGAGCGCGCAGGAATTGAGCTAATACAAGGTTTTGGCCAGGATCAGCTGAGGCTTTCTCCGGATGTCTGGGTGGTTGGTAATGTCGTGACACGCGGCAATCCGCTGATGGAGGCAATCCTTGATCGCGGAGATCGGTATTGTTCAGGACCACAGTGGCTAGCAGAGCATATACTTCCATGTAAGTGGGTGCTTGCAGTCTCCGGGACGCATGGCAAGACAACCACTTCTTCATTGCTTGCCTGGCTGCTTGAGGCGGGTGGGAAGAACCCCGGATTTCTGATCGGCGGGGTACCGGAGAATTTTGGAACCTCCGCCAGGCTGACTGACAGTCCCTACTTTGTCATTGAGGCTGATGAGTATGACACCGCGTTTTTCGACAAACGCTCCAAGTTTGTCCATTATCGGCCGCGAACCGCCATCCTGAATAATCTTGAGTTCGATCATGCTGACATATTCGTTGATCTTGCTGCGATCGAGACTCAATTTCATCATTTTGTACGTACGATTCCTCAATCTGGCCTGATTGTGACGAACGGCAAGGAGCAATCCCTGGAACGGGTGCTTGCAAAGGGGTGCTGGACCCGCGTGGAACGGTTCGGGGTGGCAGCCGGATGGAATGCGCGGGAGCAAGGTGTAGAGGAGTTTGATATTGAATATGCCGGGCAGCCATTCGGCCGTGCGCGTTGGGAACTGTTGGGTGAACACAATCGCATGAATGCGATTGCGGCCATTGCTGCAGCCCGACATATTGGTATAGACCCGCATGACGCAATCAGCGCGTTGGCGACATTCACAAACGTGAAGCGGCGCATGGAGATTCGCGGTCAAATTGCCGGTGTGACGGTATATGACGATTTTGCTCATCATCCAACCGCAATCGAAACGACCCTCGAAGGCCTGCGATCAAGGATTGGACCCGGGCGGCGCATCCTGGCGGTGCTGGAACCCCGGTCCAACACGATGAAGCTGGGTGTCATGAAAGATCGATTGTCGGCAAGTCTGCTGACGGCGGACCGGGTTTATTGCTTCACCGGTGGTTTGGGCTGGGATGCTGCTTCAGTGCTGCAATCCTTGGGCACACGGGCAAGCTGTCACGATGAATTGGGCGATTTGGTTGAGGCGGTAGTCAGTGCCGCCAAAAGTGGCGACCATGTCGTGGTCATGTCCAATGGCGCATTCGGCGGCGTGCATCAGAAGCTGCTCGACGCGCTTAACGCTGCTGATGCAGTGTGAACTGACCCTTCGTTTCGACGGGATCAGTATGAAACTGCAAAAAGTGGATCGACTGTGATCATCTATCTGCACGGATTCAACTCTTCGCCGCATTCGTTCAAGGCTACCTATCTGCAGCAATATCTCATGAAGCGAGGAATGGCGGACCAGTATGTCTGCCCCGCATTGCCCACGCGTGCCGATGAGGCGATAGCCCTGGTTGAAGCTGGCATGGCGAAAAATCAAGGCGCTCAATTCACCTTTGTGGGTAGTTCACTTGGGGGCTTTTATGCTACCTGGCTGGCCGAGAAGCACACTGCCAACGCAGTGCTGATCAATCCGGCGATCACACCGCACCTGGGATTAAGAGACTACCTTGGAACGCAACAGAATTTTCACAGTGGGGAACAATACGAATTGACCGAGGCACACTTGGCCGAATGGGAAAAATGTTATGCAACGGCGATTACGCCTTCGCGCTACCTGCTGTTGGTGGAAACGGGTGACGAAGTTCTTGATTACCGTGAAGCGGTAACGCGCTACAAAGGCGCAAGACAAGTGGTCGTGCAAGGCGGAGATCACAGTTTGCAGAGCTTTCCGGAACATGTCCCGTTGATTCTGAAATTTGCCGGTCTGCAATGTCACCAGAAGTCGTGACATCGGAACGAAATTGACGCGGCTCCAGAACTCGCAGTGGCCCGCTGATGAAACAATATCAATTGACCCGATTCTCGGTTCACACCGGATAGCAAGATATAATCGTGGTGCGTCGGGATCGAAGGATCGTCGACTTTCCTCATTCCCTCTCGCGGCTGTTCCATGCACGTTCTTTATGAAGAAAATGGTGGTTTCAAGGTTGGCTCCGTGCTCACTGCCACCGATGCCTCGCTGCAGGTTGAAGCGCCACACGGCAAGCGCAGCAAGGTCAAATCCAATTCAGTACTGTTGCGTTTCGAATCGCCAGGTGCAGCCGAACTGCTGAGCCAGGCAGAAGCCTTTGCCACCAGTATAGACACCGATTTTCTGTGGGAATGTTGCAACGAACTGGAGTTTGGGTTTACCGATTTGGCCCGTGAATATTGCGGGCACGATGCCTCACCCATCGAGGCGGCAGGGATATTGTTAAAACTGCATGCGGCGCCCATGTATTTCTATCGCAAGGGCAAAGGACGTTACCGCGCAGCCCCCAAGGAAATTCTTAAGGTTGCACTCGAAGGCCTGGAAAAACGACGGCAGGTCCAGTTGCGCATCGACGCGTGGACCGCAGCGCTGCTGGACAAACAATTGCCTGAGGAGTTTCAGCCCCTGCTGCAGGAACTTCTGTACAAACCCGACCGCAACAAGGCCGAGACCAAGGCGCTGGAACGGGCTTGCGAAGAAACCGGACTGTCTGCGGCGAAGTTGCTGTTCCAGTGCGGTGCTTTGCCGTCCAGCCATGATTTTCACCTCGGGCGATTTCTGTTCGAGTGTTTTCCCAAAAGCATCGGATTTCCGGAGGAACTGGAAATCGCCAGGTCCATGGAGTTGCCGCTTGCCCAGGTTGCGGCATTCAGTCTGGATGATGCCACCACTACCGAGATTGACGATGCGTTTTCGGTGACCCCACTGCCTGAGGGGCGTGTGCGTGTCGGTATCCATATTGCCGCTCCCGGGCTGGGTTTTGCGCCGGCGTCGGCTCTTGATTCGGTGGCGCGGGCCCGGATGTCCACAGTCTATTTTCCGGGAAACAAGATCACCATGCTGCCGCCAGCGGCGATCGGCGTATTCTCCCTGGCTGAGGGCGGGGTTCATCCGGCCCTGTCACTGTACGTAGACGTGCGCGAGGCCGATTTCGCGATTGAAAACCGTCATACCAGAATTGAGCTGGTTCCGATTGTCGCCAATCTGCGGCATCACAACACGGAACGTCTGGATGCCGCTTTCCCGGCTGGGGAAGTGCCTGCCGATGTGCCTTATGCGGGCGAGTTGCATCTGCTGTGGCGTTTGGCCATAGCCTTGGAGATTGCGAGAGGCAAGCAGTCCAACCAGGTTGAGCGGGCGGAATACAACTTTTATGTCGAAAACGACCGCATCGACATCATCGCGCGGCGTCGCGGTGAGCCCATGGACAAGCTGGTCGCGGAACTGATGATCCTCGCCAATAGCACGTGGGGAAAATTGCTGGATGACAATGATGTGCCGGGCATCTACCGGGTTCAGTCGGGTGGAAAGGTGCGCATGACAACCGGCGCTGGCGCACATCAGGGTCTGGGTGTGAGCCATTACGCCTGGTCCAGTTCCCCATTACGTCGTTATGTTGATCTGGTCAATCAATGGCAGCTGCTCGCGCTGGTTGCGGGAGAGGAAGCGCCATTCAAGAAGAATGCTGCTGAATTGTTGTCGACGGTGTCGGATTTCGAGGCAAGTTATGCGGCATATGATGAATTTCAGCGTGGCATGGAACGCTACTGGTGTTTGCGCTGGCTGTTACAGGAGGATGTAAAGACCCTGACCGGGGTGGTGCTGAGAGACAATCTGGTTCGTCTCGACAGACTGCCATTGGTGCTACGGGTTTCATCACTGCCTGAACTTGTGCCGGGTACTCGAGTGGAACTCGCCGTGGGAGAAATTGATCTGATTGAATTGGAGCTCAAGTGCCAGTTCTTGCAACAGCTTGCTGTTCCCGAGAGCCCGGTCGCAAGTTGATTTCGTGCAATAGGAGCCAAGGCAAAGCGCGTAGAATCCGCATGCAGGCCATTTCAGAAATGCCGGAATGTGTCCTTGATTTGAATGGATTCTTAACTCCAAGTGCTTGGTAACCGAATCGCTTGAAAGCATTATTCAGTTCATACGGTGCATCCTTATCCAGACTGTTCCGATGGTCTGAGTTGACCTGGGGTCCGTTTGCGTCCATGGATCCGTCGCAGCGGGTCCTTGCCATTGCAGTGGCCCTGTCGATATTGCTGCATGCGCTGGTGCTGTCGGTCAACTTCCGGTTTCCCGATGCGCTGAAGAAGCTCACGTCCTCACAGCCGCTTGAAGTCGTGTTGGTCAATTCCAAGACCCGCAGTCGACCGTTGGCGCCCGATGTACTGGCGCAGTCCAATCTGGATGGTGGCGGCAACACTGATGAAAATCGGCGCGCCAAAACGCCGCTGCCTGTGCTGCCCGAGCTCGATGCCGGCAGCGACCTGCAGCGGGCAACACAGCGGGTTCAG
The DNA here is from genome assembly GCA_947479645.1 of Betaproteobacteria bacterium. Lineage (GTDB taxonomy): Bacteria > Pseudomonadota > Gammaproteobacteria > Burkholderiales > SG8-39 > CAIYPG01. The sequence continues at coordinate 6,850 of CANKAJ010000041.1, forward strand.
GAACTTGAGGCGCAGCAGCGCGAATTGCTAACGCAGTTGCAAGCGAAGCCGGCACCTTCAACTACAACGTCTGCGCAAGTACAGCCCGACCCGCAACCGCGCATGGCAGGTCCTGACCTGGTTGCCCGTTCCTTGGCCATAGCCCGTCTGGAGACGCAGATTTCGCGTGACCGTGACGATTACAGCAAGCGGCCACGCAAGCAATTCGTCGGTGCGCGCGCCAGAGAATTCCGATTTGCGCAATACGTTGAAGACTGGCGTCAGAAAGTTGAGCGTATTGGCAACCTCAATTATCCCGATGCAGCCCGCGGCAAGATTTACGGCAGCCTGCAAATGGAGGTATCCATCAAGGCCGATGGCAGCCTTGATGCGGTCCAGATCATGCGTTCGTCAGGCCACCCGATACTGGATCAGGCGGCTGAGCGCATCGTCAGAATGGGGGCGCCCTACGGGGCGTTCTCTGCAGACCTGCGCAGGGACACCGACATACTGGTCATCACACGGACCTGGCGCTTTGCCGCAGGCGACCGATTGTTCGGCGAATAGGCGCACCGTGGATCGCTACGCCGTCATTGGCAATCCTGTTTCCCATTCCCGGTCGCCGCAGATCCATGCAGCGTTTGCGAGTGCGACAGCCCAGGACATGGATTACGGCCGGCTGCTGGCACCCTTGGATGGCTTTGCGCAGGTAGTGGCCGAGTTCCGTGCCGGGGGTGGCCGTGGCGCGAATGTGACCGTCCCCTTCAAGGAGGCCGCATTCAGTTTGTCAGCGATATTGTCTGAGCGTGCCCGCGCGGCCGGTGCCGTCAACACGTTGCGGTTCGACGCAGAAGGCCTCTTTGGCGATAACACCGATGGGGCAGGATTGGTGGCTGACTTGCGCAAGAACCTGCAGGTAGCGCTGACTGGAAAACGCATTCTTCTGGTTGGCGCGGGTGGTGCAGCACGGGGCGTGTTGCAGCCGCTTGTTGCGGAACGACCGGCGCTTCTTGTGATTACCAATCGGAGCGACCAAAAAGCCCGGACATTGGCATCCGTCGCAGGCGGTCCGGTTATCGCCAGGCGTTTTGAAGATATCCAGGGTGAGGCTTTCAATATCGTGATCAATGCGACCTCAGCCAGCCTTGCCGGAGAAGTGCCGCCATTGCCAACAGGACTGTTCCTGCCCGGTGCTCTGGCTTACGACATGATGTATGCAAGGGACGATACGCCTTTCATGGCGTGGGCTCGAGCGCAGCGGGCAGCGCGCATAACCGATGGGCTGGGCATGCTGGTCGAACAGGCGGCCGAGTCTTTTTTTATCTGGCGTGGTATCTGCCCCGATACGGCACCGGTGCTGGCCATGCTGCGCGCAGCAAGCTGACTCGGCCCGAGAGGCAATAACAACTATCGTCTATTGTTATTGTCCCTGACGCAGGGACGCACGAGTGGACTCAGTAACCAAACTGAGCCCGCGTTTTGTTATGGACTTTACATGCGAGCGTTTGCCTGGTTGTGGAAAGCCTTTTGTTACATCGTGGGTGTGGTTGTGCTGGTATTCATACTGGTGCAAGGGTGGTTTCTTGCCCATGTCTTTTATTGGAAATACCGACCCCCGGGTAGCACCAGTTTCATGGAAACGCGCCTGGAACAATTGCGCGAAAGAAACCCGCAGGCGCAGCTGAAATACATCTGGGTGGATTATCCCAAAGTATCCAGCCATCTCAAGCGCGCGATCATCGCGGCCGAAGACATGAAATTTGTCGATCACGAAGGATTCGACTGGGAGGGCATACAGCGCGCCATGGAGAAAAACCAGAAAAAGGGTAAGACGATCGCCGGTGGGTCCACCATTACGCAGCAACTGGCCAAAAATCTGTTTTTGTCAGGTGAACGCAGCTACCTGCGCAAAGGCGAGGAAGCCATTATTACGCTGATGCTGGAGGCGGTTTTGGACAAACGTCGAATTCTTGAGCTGTACCTGAATGTTGCGGAATGGGGTACGGGCGTGTTTGGCGCGGAGACTGCCGCGCGGCACTACTATGGCATCAATGCCGCTTCACTGGGTCCGGAGCAGGCGGCACGGCTGGCGGCCATGTTGCCGCGTCCCCAATACTATGACCGCAATCGCGGTTCGGAATATCTGGCGGCCTATGCCGAACGCATTCAGGGACGCATGGGTGGTGCACAGTTGCCTTAGTTGGGTAGATTACAGAATTTTATTAAAATCATTTTAATAAAAATATCAAAATCTGTATTGCCAATTAACAATAATTGTTATCAAAATAATCTGAATTCTAAATGAATTAGGACGGACTTGCCTTTCAGGTTGAGTCCACTAGCAAAGTCAGTATGTGATTTCAGCGCGTCCATTATTGAGTACGACGATGTTATTGCGTTCAAGTTGGCGTCAACCCCAGACTTTCCTCCAGGAATACTTCCAGTTCTGCCAAAGTGATTTCGCTGATCCCAAGATTTTCGGCCTCCGGGCTGGCGGCGGGCAGCAAGGCCGGGTCGGCGGTGCAGCCGATACCCATGCGCAAACACACCATGTCCATCAGTCGTACCACCATGATCAGGTCATCCCTGGCATCAAGGGCTTGCAGGTGATGGTCGCGTGCGGCATTGCAATAAATTTCGGGCAGGTTCCAGCGTTGCATCAGCATATAACCGCATTCGCAATGCAGGCTGTTCAGAATGTCATTGATCAACGAGGCGGAAAATTGCCGGTTCGTACCCGCCTTCATTTCAATGTCTTCGAGCACCATCAAAATGAGCAGGTTTCCGACGTCATGCAGAAGTCCTGCCAGAAATGCGGCCTGAGCCATGCCGGCGTGTCCGGTCCGCTCAGCGATCCAGCCGGCACCAATGGCAGAAGCGTAGGCGCGATTCCATGAATCAGCCATGTAGCTTTCAAGCGGCAGGTACTTGGTCTTGTAAAGACTTAACTGGCTTGCGGCAAGGGCAAGCCGGCAGACCTGTTGTGTTCCGAGGCGTAGCAGGGCCTGATCTACCGTCGCAATTTTGTTTAATCCTGCATAGCGGGAGGAGTTGGCGAGCCGCAGCACTTGCGCGACAAGTGCCGGATCCTTTGCGATCACGGCTTCAAGTTGCCGGGTTCCGACATCAGGGTCATTCATGAGTCGTTGCAATTCCAGCACGACCCGGTTGAAAACCGGCAATTGCAGACTGGCACTGTTGATGCGTGCCGAAATTTGACTGCGCAACGAGTCTTGTTCAGTCATGTCATTCTCCAGCAAGACGCCTGATTTCCGCGAGCGGACGGGGTTTGTCCAGCCGCGGCAGGTGATACAGGACTTCGGCGAGTGTAGTGTGGCCCTGGGAGGCTTTTAGAATACCGTCCTCGAGCAGTGTGACCAGCCCTGACGTCTCCATGCTGACCCGGCGAATCTCGAATGAGGAGCGGCGCGTAAGAATGGCGTCCTTCACCGCTTCATTCAACACCAGAAGCTCAAATACGCCAAGGCGCCCGGAATAACCGGTGAAGTGGCATAGGCTGCAGCCAGTGCCGGATTGAAGAGGACAGTCTTCGAATTCTGTCATTGCATAACCGAGCCGCTTGAGTTCATGCGCACTGGGACGGCAAGGCTGCGCGCAGTGCGCGCAGACCCGGCGCAACAGTCGCTGGGCGACTACCGACACGACCGTGGACGAGATCATGAAGCTCTCGATGTTCATGCTCATCAAGCGCAGCAGACCGCCGATCGTGTCTTCAGTGTGAAAAGTGGTGAGTACCTTGTGACCGGTGAGCGCCGCCTGTATCGCAGATTCGGCCGACAGTTGATCGCGTATTTCGCCCAGCACAATGACATCCGGATCCTGGCGCACTATATGGCGAATAGTCTCGTCAAAAGTCAGATTCAACTGCGGGTTGATGGAGCATTGTGCAATGCCTTCCACCACATACTCCACCGGATCTTCGGCAGTAACAATGCAGGTGTGGTCATTGTTCAGATAATTGACTGCGCCGTACAAGGTCGTGGTCTTGCCTGAACCGGTAGGGCCCGTAATCAGGATGACGCCGCTGGGCAGGTCCAGTGCATCATCCATGAAGCGCTGCAGCATGCGCGGCGACAACCCGGCATCGCGGATGTCCAGCAGTTTTGCCCTCTGGGTCAACAGCCTCATCACGACTTTTTGGCCAAACAGGGTGACGAATACCGATACCCGAATGTCGGTGACACGACCGGTGTTAGGATCCGTAAAATGGATGCGCCCTTCCTGGTGGCGCCGTTTCTCGGCGATGTCGATGCTGGCCATGATCTTGATGCGGCTGTTGAGGGTAGCCGCAAGCTTGAAATCGACGTCGCGCTGTGTCAGCAGGATTCCGTCACATCGGTATCGAATGCGAAGCCGGGAGCGCATGGGTTCAATGTGAATATCGCTGGCCCCGGCATTCAGGGCGTCGATAATCAACCCGTCCACCAGCGCAGTGACGGATGAATCTGGCGTCGGCACATTGCGCTGGGCGGGAAGGTCTTTGTGATCGAGGGAGGCTAGCAGATCCAGAATCTCGCGCTTGCAAGCAATGCCAACATCGATTTCCTCGCCAAAAACGGACTTGGCCGCTGCAAGAGAAGTCTGGTCCATAGGGTCCGCCATCGCCAGTAGCGTTCTGCCATTCTCGCGACGAATAGGCACCATCGCGTACTGCGCGCACCAGCGCGGCTTGACCATTTGAAGCAATGTGCGGTCCAATGCTTCCGGCTCGGGATACACCCTTGTAAAGCCCAGTTGCATTGCCAGCACCTCGATGAACTTGTTCTCATCGATGAGGCGCTGCTCGATCAGGATGTCACCCAGCTTGCTTTTGATGGGGCTTGAGCGCTGAATCTCCAGGGCCGCACTGAGTTCACTTTCTTTCAGATGCCCCAGTTCCACCAACAGCGACCCCATGCGTACTGACAGGCGATACTTGGTAATCGCAGTGCGTATCTGCTCGTCGGTGATCATGCCCAGTTCTTTGATTATGCTGAGCAGAGGACGACCCGGTGGCAGCTTGGCCCGGATCTTGAGTGCATAGTCGAGTTGCTTGCGCTTTAGCGAACCACCCTTGATCAGAACTTCCGCGATATCTCGTCCACTATCCGATAAAACACCTTTATCTGGAACAGTGTCCGGAGAAGACGCCATTTGCATCGATTCCGGCCCGGGTTTCGAAGCGGATTCATCTGGGGTTTTCATCTAATCGCTCTTCTTTTGGGCCGCCATTCTATTAATGGGTCGCCAGTGGTACCTGTGCACATACAAATACCACAGCGGGAGCCGGAGCACGGGTGGGCAATGACGAGCCGGCGACCATAGCCGAAAACGCAGTTACCCACGGGAATCGATATCCTGCGTGGATCAAGTCGATCGTCAAACTGTAGTCCTGAATCGTTGGTCTACTCAAGCCCGGCGTGGGCGACAAGCGCTGTCTGTGTGATCACGAGACGATTGTATCCAATTATCAAGGTGATTCCATAGACGAATTCGACCCCAAGTTGGGGAGGCGAATCGAATGATTATCCGCGCAGGGCTGCAAGATCAACCGTGCCATCAAAAAATCGCGGCGATTCGCTAAGAAACCTGGAAATTCGTTTGATATTCCACCCGCCAAACTCGCAATTGAGCCGGAACTTGGCTTCAATTTCGGCTCGTGTGAGTGGCTCCTGCGCGCCGCCACGGATGTGAGGCTGGCGCTCTTCAACCACAGTGCCGTTCTTCAAGGTCATGCGTACGTGGCCGGTATAGGCCTTGGGATAGGGGTTGTTCGGATCGATAACGTAACGCACCTTGGAGGCGAGTCCGAGTATGCGTTCATCGCTGGCTGTTTTTTCGGTAAATGCCGCCAGGCCCGCCTCACCGGTGACCAGGGCAACGGCAATATTGAAGGGTGTGCTGAACTTGGCAGCATATTCGTTGGCGGGACGGTGCTTGGATGCCAGCGGTTCCCACAAGCGGTGCACGTAGCCTTCTGCCGTTTCGCACAGCACGTCAGTGACCTCTTCGGCCTGGATGCCGCGCTTTGCCAGGCGTAAGGCGCAGTCGATGTAAGGCTGGTTCATCGTCCCGGTCGCATACGGCTTGAACGTAATTCCGTCCATGAACCATTTGTTGCCGAAATCGCCGGTCAGCACCTCGTAATCACCGGCGGCGCTGTGCGCAAACGCAAAGTACAGTCCGTGCGTGCCCTCGAATACGGTGCGCGGACCGAGAAAGCCCTGCTGCCCCAGGCGAGCCGCTTGGATGCCGATCTTTGCTGCCCAGCCAGCGTGGAGGCGCTTGGTCCATGCGCCTTCGGCCAGATATTCGATGATGCCACTGGCCATGCTGCCGGCAATGCCCAGCGCATCCACGGTCTGCTTGCGATTGAGTCCCAGAGTCACGCTGACCGCCAGTGTCGATGCCATTGCGCCCAGAACGCCGGTGGGATGGAATCCAGCCTTGTGCACAGCCTTGGGTATGACCATGGAAGACCGGCACAGCATTTCAATCCCGGCGACCATGCCGCGCAACGCGGCGTGTCCATCGCAATCAAAGCGCTCGGCGGCTGCCAGCACTGCCGGCATGATGACCGCGCTGCTGTGCACCGGGCCGCCTTCAAAGGTGTCATCAAAATCCTCACCATGCGTTGCAGTGCCATTGATCATGGCAGCCGTTTCCGGTGAATAGGTTTTTGCATGTCCGATGGCGGTGGCCGGGCCGCCGCTATCGACGCTGGCCAGCACGGCCTTGATGTAATCGGTGTTGCGGGCGGCAATACACAGGCCGACCATGTCGATCAGCAGTTCCTCGGTGCGTGCGCGTACTGACGCGGGAATATTGGTGACAGTCAGCGCCGCTGCCTGCTCAGCCAGAAGTTCTGCTACTGATTTTGAGGATGTCGTCATTTTTGAATTCAGCGCACAAGCTTTGCGCCGGCTTCCTTGAGGATGCCGCGCATCTGATTGGTATACTCATCGAAGAACTTCGACAGTTCGACGCTCTTTTGAAATCCGTCCTCGAACTGGTTTTCGTCAAGATATTTTTTCCACGCGGCGCTGCGCGAAACGCGCAGGAACAGATCTTCGTAATACGCCACCACCTCCGGCGTCAGTCCGGGCGGTGCCAGTACGCCCCGCACTTGCGCGACGTTGGGTACGTTGAATCCTGCCTCCTTCAACGTGGGAACATTGGGAAATCCGGGCAGGCGCTTTTCCGAGACCTGCGCCAGCACACGCATGCTGCCTGAGCGGATGTGTTCCCCGGCTTCCTGCGGTTCAAGCACCATCATGGTGACGTGACCGCCAAGCAAAGCGGCAATGCGCTCACCGCCGCCAGGGAATGAAATGTAGGCCCAGTTCGCACCGGTGCTCTTCATCAACAGTTGGCGAACGACGTTATCGCGGGCGGTGATCGATCCACCGGACTGCTTCAACTGGCCTGGTGCCTTTTTGGCTCCATCGATGAAATCGGCCAGCGTCTTGTACGGTGCATCGGACTTGACGACGATTACGGCGGGCTCAATGACCAGACGGGCAATGGCGGTCATGTCCTTGACCGTGTTCCTGGCCTCTGCCTGCAGGAGGGGGTTGCTCATCCAGTTGCCGGTGAAAATCGCAATGGCGTGCACATCGCCTTTTTTCTCGACCACATAACTCATTGCCGTCACGCCGTTGCCGCCGGGCTTGTTGTTGACCTGCATGCGCACCGGTGCGAGCTTTTCCCGATCGACCAATTGCGAGATGAACCGGGCCAGCACATCGGCGCCGCCACCCGGTCCGGTATGCACGATGAATTCGATCGGCCGCGATGGTTTGAACTCGGCTGCGGCGACTGGCCCGACTGTAAGGACCAGTGCTGCAGCAAAAGCGATCTCCCTGAATATCTTCATGGGTGTTCTCCTCGTAAAGTTAACCATTTTCCTTGATCGCAGTAACCCGCCAGGCATTGGCTCTGCGCAGCAGCGGCAAAAACAGGATCGCAACCGTCAGCGCCAGCATGGTCGCCGAAATCGGCCGCGACCACAAAATGGAAAGGTCACCCTGCGACATCATCAAGGACTGCCGTAATGCACGCTCCATATTGTCCCCCAGCACCAGCCCCAGTATCAGCGGTGCGGAAGGATAGTCGAGTTTGCGCATGGCATAACCGAGCAAGCCAAAAGCGGCCAGCATCCAGGTGTCGAACAGGCTCCCCGACACACTGTACACGCCGATGATGGAAATGCCGAAAATCAGCGGGTATAGCGCATATACCGGCAGCTTCAGTATCTGTGCAAACAGCGGTACCAGCGGCAGGTTGAGCACCAGCAGCATGACATTGCCCACGTACATGCTGGCCACCAGTCCCCAGAACAGCGTTGGATTGTCCTGGATCATCAACGGGCCGGGTTTTAGTCCCCAAAGTATCAGTGCTGCCAGCAGGATCGCGGTTGTCCCGGAGCCGGGGATACCGAGCGTCAACAAGGGCACGAGCGCGCCCCCGGTCTCGGAGTTATTGGCGCCTTCGGGTGCGGCCACGCCTTCGGGCACACCAGTGCCGAATTTCTCAGGATGTTTCGATACGGCCTTTTCCAGTCCGTACGAAATGAAAGACGCAATGGTCGACCCGGCGCCTGGCAGTACGCCGATCAGGAATCCAACCACTGAACCATTGACGAATGCAAAGCGGCAGGCCTTGAGTTCCTCACGGGTTGGCAGCAGATTGCGCAAGCCCTTGGGCATGGGCAGCATTTGCGGTTCTTCACGCTTTTCCATGTTGCCCAGCACTTCACCCAGCGCAAAGATCCCAATCGCAACGATGACAAAATCGACGCCATCCAGCATCTCGCTATTGCCGAACGTGAAACGCGATACCGCAGTGAAAAGGTCCGTGCCCATGCTCGCTATCCACAGACCGACCAGCATGGCCAGCAAAGCCTTGACCAGCGATTCACCGGCCAGCAGCACCACCATCGCCAGGCCCAGCGCCATCAGCGCGAAATATTCCGGCGAACTGAATGCCAGACCGAATTTGGCCAGTGGCGGCGCGATCAGCATCAGCGCCACCACGCCGACGGTGCCTGCGATGAAGGACGCAATTGCGGCAATGCCCAGCGCCGCCCCCGCGCGTCCCTTGCGCGCCATCTGGTAACCATCCAGGCAGGTCACCACGGAAGAGGACTCACCAGGCACGTTGAGCAGTATCGAGGTGGTCGATCCGCCATACTTGGCACCGTAGTAAATACCGGCCAGCATGATCATGGCACTGGTCGGATTCATCTGAAAGGTCAGCGGCAGCAGCATGGCGATGGTGGCCGGTGGCCCCAGTCCGGGCATGATGCCGACAACAGTTCCAAGGAAGCACCCGGCAAAGCACCACATCAGATTGGTCGGCGTTAAAGCCACCGCAAAGCCCTGCATCAAGCCGTTGAGAATATCCATGTCAGAAGCCCAGCACGCCGACTGGCAGGTTCACGTTCAGGGCTTGCGCAAACACCAGGTGGAAGCCCAGCGAGCCAATGCAGCCAACCAGCAAGGCCGTCTTTATGGGGCGACGGTATATGAAGGCGACGACAAAGATCGCGAGCAGGGCAAAGCTCACGGCAAATCCCAGTAACTTGAGCAAGCCGATACAGCCGGCAAGCGCCACCCATGCCATCAGCGCATTGCCGACTTCGCGCCAGTTGATGCCCGTGTCCTCGCCGGCCGGTGCAGGCCGGGCCAGTGTCGACGCCACCAGTACGATGGAAAGTATGACCATGGCGATGCCATACCATAGGGGAAAAAAACCGGGACCAGGCCCATCCGGAGTGGCGTAATCCCACCCGCGCGCTTCCAAAATAATATAGACGCCGAGGCCGGTCAGAGTTGCACCTGAAAGAAAATCCCCGCGTGCGAACGGTGACCTATTCATCGTCACTCCTGTCCGTGCCGTGCCTCGAATATCCCAATCCAGCTTCAAGATGTGTCCTGCCATCCATGCCTGTCTCCCAAAGATCGAGCCACTGCCGCCGGCAGCATCAACGTTGTTGTCGATCACGTCAAGCGGGAAACCATTCCTGTCGCTGTCATTTCAGTTTGTCGACATCATTGGCCCGGCCGGCGCGTGCTTCTACTGACGTTTCCCAAGCCAGTGGTTGGAGACCGGCGCTGGGGTACGCTAGACGGCGAGCCGAACTCAACTGGGAGAAAACGTGGATACCGGACTCAAGGGCAAGACCGTGCTGATTACAGGTGCCAGCCGCAATATGGGACGAGTCGCCGCCATGATGTTTGCACGCGAAGGCGCCAATCTGGCGCTCTGTACCAGCACGAAAATGGACGAATTGAACCGTGTTGCCGAGCAGGCGCGCGCGCTTGGCGTTACTGTGATGGCTGAGCGTTGTGATGTGACAGATGGCGAGGCCGTGGCCGATTTTGTTGGCAAGGCGCGCACCAAACTGGGTGGTGTCGACGTTGCGGTCAACATCGCAGGCAACCGTGCCGAAGACAAATTTCTGGATCAGAGCATCGAATCGTGGCATCGCAATATCGCGGTCAACCTGACCGGGCCATTTAACATCTGCCGCAATGTCATTCCGGGGATGGTTGAACGTCGCTGGGGCCGCATCATCAATATTTCCGGCGTCTCACCCTACATCGGTGGACCCGCCTCCAAGACCATGGTCAAGCTGGGGATCGTCGGATTTACACGCGGTTTGGCGCATGAGTTCGGCCAGCACAACATTACCGCGAATTGCATAGGGCCCGGCGTCATCGCGCGATTTGATCTTGATCCGGGAGAGACGGACAAGCCTTTGCACGCCACGAAGCCGGGAAGCCGAAAGGGCAAGACAGAGGAACCCGTCTCGCTGATGCTTTATCTTGCCAGTGAATACGCCGCCTTCATCAGCGGGCAATGCTATCTGGTCAACGGTGGCGTCTACTTCCAGTAAGCCACGGAAGCCGCAAAGGGAGCCTGAAGGTGGTGGCTACTTCAGCAATTTCTGGATCAACGGATTGATCGGCTGCACAGTGGTGGCGGCCTTTCTGGCCCGTTGTTCTTCATCCTCGGTATTGGCTTTCGGCTCAGGCTGGGTGGGTTTCGTTACAGGTTGGGTAGCCGGGATGACTGTCAGTCGGTCCCGCACTTCACCCCCGGATTTGAGGCCGATCTTGTCGCAACTGCTGCTTGAGTAGGTGATGCTGCTGCCATCAGTGCATTTGTAAAGCCCGGTCTGGGCAAGGCACGGCTGGCAGCTGAATCCTGCCAGCAGGATGCAAAGCGAAAACAGGCTGTACTGGCATGCCACACCGGGCTGCCGAACCACTGTCATGCTGTTGCGGCATTCGATGCCGTGATTTGCGCCAGTTTGCATGCTTTCCTCCTGTCGTTGAGGGGGCTCTATATTTTGTTCAAGCGTTCCAGGGCACGGTCCAGCGTTTCGTTTTTCTTGCCAAAACAAAAACGCACCATGCAGCGCTCTACCGGACGTGTGTGGAATGCCGCTACCGGAATCGCGGCTACACCATGTTCCATGGTCAGGCGGGTTGCGAATGCCTCCTCGGTCTCCGTGCTGATCGCGGAATAATCGGCCAGCTGGAAATAGGTGCCGGGGCAAGGCAACATCCTGAATCGTGATGTGGCGAGTCCGGATCGAAATCGGTCACGTTTGGCCTGGTAGAACGCTGGCAGCGTTTCATAGTGCGAGGGATCGGCAAGCCAGGCGGCGAGGGCATGCTGCATCGGCGTCGAGACCGCGAATACCATGAACTGGTGCACCTTGCGAAACTCAGTCGAGAGTTCTGCAGGGGCGCAGCAGTAGCCGACTTTCCAGCCGGTAGTGTGGAAGGTCTTGCCAAATGACGAGACGACAAACGCGCGCTCCGCCAGTGCCGGGCGTCGCGACAGGCTCTGGTGCGGCAGGCCATCAAAGACGATGTGTTCGTAGACTTCGTCGGCCAGCAACAATATTCCAGTGTCGCGGACGATCGTCTCCAGAGCGTCCAGATCAGCGCCGGAAAATATCGCGCCACTCGGATTGTGCGGCGAGTTAACGATGAGCATGCGAGTGCGATGGGTCACGGCTGCACGCACCGCATCCCACGGCACGCCGTAGTCGTCTGCGTTCAGCTGCACATAAACGGGCGAGCCGCCTGCGAGCCGGATCGCAGGCACATAGCTGTCGTAGACTGGTTCGAGTACGATGACTTCGTCACCCGGCCGTACTGCGGCCAGCACGGCGGTCATCAAGGCCTGAGTTCCACCGGCCGTTACCGTTATTTCGGTATCAGGATCGTAGTGGTGTCCGTATAACCGTGCATTCTTGGTGGCAATGGCCTGGCGCAATGCGGCCAGGCCGGCCATGGGCGCGTACTGATTGTGCCCGGCGTGCATGGCTTCGGCCACCAGGGATTGCAGCCGGGGGTCGCAATTGAAATCGGGGAAGCCCTGGCCAAGGTTGATCGCGCCCTGTTGTTCCGCCAGTCGTGACATGACGGTAAATATGGTGGTGCCAACGTCGGGCAGCTTGGAGGTTTTGAAGTAGTTCATTGAGGGATGTGTTCTGATTTCAGGCCGTTTCTACCGCTATCTTCCGCCCGCGTTTGACGTCCACACCGAACAGTAGCGCAAGTCCGACTATGAAGAATACACCGGTGACCAGCATCGCCAGCCTGTGGTTGCCGCCGGAGGCCCAGCTGACTGCGCCATATGTCAGAGGACCCAGAATGGCCGAGAGTTTGACCGCCAATCCCCACAGGCCGAAAAATTCTCCGTGCCGGTCCGCCGGACTGAGATAGCCCACCAGTGCCCGCCCCGCGGACTGGGAGGAACCGAGGCACACACCGGCAATATTGGCGGCGACCCAGAATGACACGCGACTTTCGGACTGCCAGGCGATCAGCACCATCACGATCCAGCCCAGCAGGGTCATCGCAATGCAAAGGACGTGGCCCAGGCGGTCCTGCCATTGGCCGAAAGCGAAGGCCCCGGCGGCAGCAGTGATATTGACGACAAGAACAAGTGTGATGGTGTCTCGCGTCGAAAACCCGAGTGCCTGTTCGGCGTAAATTGCTGCGAGTGCGATGACCGTCTGGATGCCCGCCTGATAGAACACCATACAAATCAGGAAACGCCTCAGGTCGCGATAACGCGAAGCATGCCGGATCGTCTCTGCAACCCGCGCATAAGATGTGCGCCAGGTACTGGATGGGTCAGCGCAAGGTAATCGCACAGCCCGTTCCTTCAGCAGCACAAAGGTCGGCAGGCTGGCCAGGGCAAACAGGCCGGCGGTGATCAGCATGGTGACGGGCACGAATTGCGCCGCTGTCTGACCGGCCGTTTGCGCATGGCCAACCCAGGCGAGGCATGCACCCAGGGACACTAGTCCGCCAAGGTAGCCCAGACTCCAGCCCCATCCCGATATCTTGCCGATGGCTGCTCCACGCGCAAGTTCCGGCAGGAATGCGGCGATGATGTTTTCGCCGGTACCAAAAAAGAAATTGGACAATGCGACCAGCGTAATTGCCAGAGCCACATCGCCCGGTTCGATCAGAGCCAGCGCAGCAGTAAACAAGATGCAACCCGTCGTGGTAAAGGCGAGCACGCGTTTTTTGGCCGCATGCAGATCGGCCCATGCGCCGATCAATGGTGCCGACAGTATGATGGCGGCATAGGAGAGGGCCAATGCGCCAGTCCAGGCGAACGTCGCCCAGGGCGCATTGGCGGCTACACCGGAGACAAACCAGGCGTTGAAAATGGCAGTGATAACCACCGTGGTGTAACCGGAATTGGCAAAGTCGTACATCGCCCAGCCGAATACTTCCCGGGGATGCACGTCAACAGCAAGATTTTCAGAAGCCATATTTCAGATGCCTCGGGATTCCAATACGCTCCGATCGTTGCATTAATCCGAGTGGATTGTCAGACAAATTCCTTTCGGGATCATACATGCCGAGAGTAAAATTGCCGCAATCCTCAGCGGCCATTGATTTATCTATGGCTTGATTCAGCAACGCTCAGTACGGTGCAGCCACACCCCATAAAGTGAGAAAGACTTGGAGCACTCTCCAAACTCCGAATTCGACCGGCTAACCGAGCATCTGAACGAGGTGCAGCATCTGCTATCCCGGCACCGGCTGGTTGAAAACCTCGTCAATCGTCAGGAGATGCCCAAACATAGCCTGGTCGAGAACATCGTGCAAAGGGAGAACCTCGGAAAACTTGGCCAATTGCTCAATAGCCTTGATGCGGTCGATGCTGCGCGTATCCTTGAGGCACTGTCCCCGGAAGATCGCTTGTTGGTGTGGGAGCAGATAAAGGTCGACCGTCTGGACAGTATTTTGCTGTTGCTGCTCGACGATGTGCGCGAGGAACTGGTCAATGCATCCAGTCATCAGACCGAAAAAGTTTCCCTGAATGTGTTCGAGTTGCGTGATGGCCGGCTTCGCCAGGTGAAAGTGGCGAATAAGTCAGATCTTGCCGACATCAAGCCGATATGGGTGGACCTGTTGGCGCCATCGGCCGAAATGCGTTACTGGATTGGCGAGTTCTTCGGACTCGATCTTCCTGACCCGAACAGCCTGACCGACCTTGAGGCCAGTGCCCGTTTCTACGTCGAGGACAATGGCGAAATTCATTTGCATTCCGACTTCCTTCTCGATGCCGAAAACGAGGCGCAGAACGTTGCAGTTGCCTTTATCCTGCACAAGGACATCCTGTTTTCGGTGCGCAAGGAGGAATTGCCCGTGTTCCGACTGCAGCGATTGCGCGCCCGTACCCAGCCCGGCTACGTTACCGAAGGCAAGGACGTTCTGCTCGATCTTTATGCAGCGGATGCCGAATATTCGGCCGATGCACTGGAGGACGTCTATGCCGAACTGGAAACTGTCAGCAAACGCGTGCTGAATCCCCAGGTGACTGACGATGCAGCGGCGCAGATCCTGTCTGAAATTGCACGCGGTGAGGATCTGAATGGTCGCATACGCCGCAATGTTCTTGATACACGGCGCGCCCTATCCTTCCTGATGCGTGGAAAGTCCCTGTCTGCACTGCAGCACGAAGAGGCGCGTGAAATTGTACGGGACATCGAGTCGCTGGACGGACATACCACCTTCCTGTTTGGCAAGATCAACTTCCTGATGGATGCCACGGTCGGTTTCATCAACATCAACCAGAACAAGCGCGTGTCAAAATTGACGAGCATCAGTATCATTTTCATGCCCATCAATATATTGGCCGGCATTGGCGGCATGTCCGAGTTTTCAATGATGGCCAAGGACTTCAACATTGAATGGCCAGTCGCCTATACGGGGTTCCTGCTTGGTTCGGCGTTTGTTGGCTGGGGAACCTACCATGTCCTGAAATTCCTGGAGGCGCGTGCCACCAAGCGTGCACTCAAAGCGAAGGGGTAATAGTTACGTTTTGAGTGAGGCAAAGCCAGTTTTTTAAAGGTACAGACCGAGTGCCTCGGCGTCTCTGCTAGCGGAGTCTTAGACCTGTTTCAATGTCGCGAACGACGCCTCAGCCGCGGCCACGGTACGCGCGATGTCATCGGCAGTATGCGCAGTGCTGACAAACCCGGCCTCGAAGGCCGAGGGCGCAAGATAAATGCCCCGATCGAGCATCGCCTGGAAAAAGCGATTGAATGCTTTGACATCGCACTGCATCACTTCGGCAAAATTGGCCGGTGGATGATCGCGAAAATAGAGCCCGAACATGCTGCCGATATGCTGCGCTGAAAAGGCGATGCCGTGCTTCCTGGCCACTGCGACCAGCCCTTCAGTGAGAGAGCGTGTGCTCGCTTCGACCTTTTCATAGAGTCCGGTTGTTTGCACAAGCCGCAGCGTTTCAAGTCCGGCTGCCACAGCAACCGGATTACCCGAAAGCGTGCCAGCCTGATAGACGCCGCCCAGCGGGGCAATGTGACTCATGATGTCGCGCCGTCCGCCGAACGCACCCACTGGCATGCCGCCGCCAATGATTTTTCCAAGTGTGGTGAGGTCTGGCTTGATGTTGTACAGGCCCTGCGCCCCTTGCGGACCAACGCGAAAGCCTGTCATCACTTCGTCGAAAATGAGGACGGTGCCGTGGCGTGTACAAAGGACCCGCAGTGCCTGCAGAAACGCGGGATCCGGCACCACCATGTTCATATTGCCGGCGACCGGTTCGACAATGACGCACGCGATCTGGTCGCCGGTTGATTTGAACGTTTGTTCAAGTTCAGCGGTGTCGTTGTAGGTCAATACCAGCGTCTGCTGCGCGATTTCAGGGGGCACGCCGGACGAAGAGGGCTGTCCCAGTGTCAGTGCACCCGAGCCGGCTTTGACCAGAAGGCTGTCGGCATGGCCGTGATAGCAGCCTTCGAATTTGACGATCAGGCTGCGTCCGGTAAATCCACGGGCCAGGCGTAGTGCGGACATGGTGGCTTCAGTGCCGGAGCTCACCAGCCGCACCAACTCCAGGCTGGGCAGCAGGCGAATCAGCAACTCGGCCATTTCAATTTCAACCTCAGTCGGGGCACCGAAAGATAGTCCGCGTGACGCGGCTTCTTGAACCGCGCGAACCACCTCGGGATGCGCATGGCCCAGCAGCAATGGTCCCCAGGAGCCGACGTAATCGATAAAAACACGGCCATCGGCATCCCAGGTGCGGGCACCTTCGCCTTTGACCAGAAAAGGTGGTGTTCCGCCGACGGACTTGAAGGCCCGCACGGGCGAATTGACGCCACCTGGAATGCTGAGCTGGGCGCGTGCGAAAAGTTTTTCGTTCTCGGTTGTCATTGAGAATGCTTTACGAAAAACGCTGCGAAATTACGGGCTGCCGTTTCGATGTCAGGCTCGTTGAACAAGGCAGTGATCACCGCCACCGCATCGACCCCTGCAGCAACCAGTGCAGCAACATTTTGCAGCGTAATGCCACCGATAGCGACGATTGGAAGCCCGATTTCAGTCTGAGCCTGACGATACAGTTCGAGTGGCGCATTTACTGCGCCAGGTTTGGTGAGCGAAGTGAAAGCGGCGCCAAATGCAACATAACTGGCGCCTGCAGCGCGTGCGGCAATGGCGAGATCCAGGCTGTTGTAGCAGGAAGCGCCGAGCAATCGATCCGGCCCGAGCAAACGCCGTGCTTTGGCCAGGTCGCCATCCTCGCCGCCCAGATGCACGCCATGCGCAGCCACCTCCAGCGCCAGTGGCAGGTCGTCGTTGATGATGAAAGTTGTGCCGTACACGCGGCAAAGGGCGGCCAGTGATTCAGCCTGTTCCCGCTTGAGTCCGGCGTCAGCGAGTTTGTTGCGGTACTGCAGCAGACGTGCGCCACCGGCCAGAGCCTGCTTCACCTTGTGCAGCAGCACTTGCGTATCGGGTTCGTCCGGGGTAATGGCGTAAAGGCCGCGAATCACGTTTCTTAATCCCTTAATTCTTTAATCCTTGCGACCTTCGTCCAGTTCCCGCGCCCAGAAAAACCGGTCGGGAATGGACTGGCCCATGCCGGGCCGAAAACCGGCAGACAGGGTCTGCCAGGTGAATTCCTGTGCTTCGCGCACGGCTTCCGACAACTCCAGGCCGTTGGCAAGCGCAGCAGCGATGGCTGAGGCAAGCGTGCACCCGGAGCCGTGATAACTGCCAGTCAGTCGTTCCCACTCGTCGGCACGAATGATTCCGTTGTCGCCATAAAGGGTGTTGATGACCGACGGTGTGTGCTCGTGGGTACCGGTGATCAGCACATATTCGCAACCCATGCGCAATATGCGGCTGGCGCATTCGGCAAGATCAGGATCGTCTGCTTCCGACTCATCTTCGTCCATTTCCTGGGGGCGTGCCAGGCGGCGTGCCTCCTGGCTGTTGGGTGTGATGATGGTGGTTTGCGGTAGTAGCAGTTCTGTCATGGCTGCAATCATGTCTTCGGACGCCAATTCATCGCCGCGTCCCGAAGCCAGTACCGGATCCAGTATCAAAGGCACATCCGGGTAATCGGCAATGACTTCGGCGATGGCGGCGATGTTCTCCACGCTTCCCATCAGACCGATCTTGAATGCAGCAACCGGCATGTCTTCGAGCAGCAAGCGCGCCTGATCGACTACCCAGTCTGAATCCATGGGCAGAATATCCTCCACGCCGGCGGTATCCTGGACGGTAATGGCGGTAATGACCGATACCGCATAGCATCCCATGGACGACAGCGTAAGCAAGTCAGCCTGAATTCCAGCGCCACCGGTTGGGTCCGATGCGGCGAAGGCGAGAACGATGGGTGGGTGATGAGATCGCTTGGTCGACGACATAAACGGTTGTTGTAGCGGGATTTTGGGTGGCGGCCCGCGTGCCAACCGGGTAAGATGCGGACGATTATTGTAACCCAAGCGTCGATACCGTATGACCGAAACAGTACAGATAAATAAAACGTGGATGTGTTTGATTTGCGGATGGATTTATGACGAAGCCGCTGGCGTCCCGGACGAGGATATTGCTCCTGGCACACGCTGGGAGGATGTGCCCATGAACTGGACTTGCCCGGAGTGCGGTGCTCGCAAGGAAGACTTCGAAATGGTGGCCATCTGAGGCGTTACGCGATGCTGGCGTGCTGGGCGGCCAGGCTATGGTTCGCCGAAGGATTTGGCTGATCAGGTCGCGGCGATTGGGTAGATCTGAGTAAATCGGAGACGCCTTGTCCCGGGACAGTGTGTCGCGCTGGCGATCTGCAATAGCCTGTGCAATGGGGTGAATGAGTGACCGATACCTTAGACCTACCGGCAGTCAAAGTCATGGTAATTGATGATTCAAACACCATTCGACGTAGTGCCGAGATATTCCTGAAACAGATGGGTTATACCGTCATTCTTGCCGAGGATGGGTTTGACGCGCTCGCCAAGATCAGTGATCACCAGCCGAACATTGTTTTCTGCGACATTCTGATGCCCCGGCTGGATGGCTACCAGACCTGTGCGCTGATCAAGAAAAATCCCCGGTTTGCGGATACGCCGGTGGTTATGTTGTCTTCGAAGGACGGATTATTTGACCGTGCACGCGGGCGTATGGTGGGCTCGGACCAATATCTTACCAAGCCATTTACCCGTGAAGCGCTGATCAAAGCGGTAGGCGATCACGTTTTGGCAGGCAGTTGACGGCATGGCCGTGAGAAAAATTCTCATCGTTGATGACTCACCGACGGAGCGGCAGATTCTGCTCGAAGCGTTGTCGCGTCAGGGCTATGCGTGTGTGATTGCCGTGAACGGTGAAGAGGCCGTTGCAAAGGCGAAAGCGGAATTGCCCGACCTGATCCTGATGGATGTGGTGATGCCGGGGACAAACGGTTTTCAGGCCACGCGGACCATAGCCCGCGACACCGCCACCCAGCATATCCCGGTCATTTTATGCACCACCAAATCCCAGGAAACCGACAAGGTCTGGGGAATGCGGCAGGGGGCCAAGGGGTATCTGGTAAAACCGATCAATGCCAAGGAACTGCTGGCGAAAATCGCCGCACTGCCTTGATACACGCCACTCAGCCAACCCCTAGCCCATGTCCAACAACTACAGTCTGAAAGCGTTTCAGGAGTCGCTGACCCAGCGGATCAAGGATGCGGCCACCGGGCCGGCGCCCAGTTCCCGTCTGGGCGTGCAGTCCGGCTCCTCGCAGTGGTTGCTGCGACTCGACGAAGTCGGCGAAGTGATTCCGATGGCGGATGTGATCGCTCATCTGGCGCCGGTACCGCTCACGCGGTCCTGGTATCTCGGACTGGCGAATGTCCGGGGCAATCTGGTCAGTGTTGTGGATTTCTCGTTGTTCGCCCACGGTGTGCCGACAACATTGAGCACGTCGGCACGCATCGTGTTGATCGCGTCAAGATTTCATAGCCATTGCGCCCTGTTGTTTGATCGCATGATTGGATTGCGCAATCTGGACAGACTGGAGGCGCGCCCTGAGCAAACTGGCGTCCAGGGTCCTCCGCATTCATGGCAGGGTGCCAGCCTGGTCGGTAGCGATGGCCAGGTCTGGCGTGAACTGGATATCGACAAACTGGTTGAGGATGAGCTTTTTCTTTGGGTGGGAAGTCCGCAAGCAGGTATTGCCTGACAGGCATTTCAGGCTGTGCGGGACCGGAGCAGTTTCAGAACGAAGTCAGCGGCTCTTGAATCGAGCGAGCGTGGGGGGGTAGTCCCTCATTTTGCAACGTGTTTAAAGTATTACGGAGCAAGTCATGGCAACTAAATGGTCAGTATTTGCCGGAGGCAAAAAGGACGCGGGGACAAATTCAGCGGCGATCCCGGATGCGCAGGCGGCCGCAGCGCGCGCGCGCCCGCGCCCGTTGCCCTTGATTGGCGCTTTGCCGGTGACGCGCCAGTACATTGTGCTCGGCATCGTTTTGCTGGTATTGGTTGCGATCGCGGGCCTATTTGTGGTTCGGGACTATGGTGAGGCCAGCTATGGCACCGCTTACGTATCAACTTCTGCGGACCTGCGCATGCTCAGCCAGCGCATGGCCAAGGCCACGCAAAGTGGGCTGTCGGGTAACGCGCTGGCGTTTCGTCAATTGCAGGAATCGCGTGACCAGTTTGTCGCAGCACTGACCCTGCTGGTACAGGGCGGGGAAATAGAGGGCAAGCGCATTCCACCCAGCCCTGACGTCGTGCAGCCGCTTCTGGATGAAATGTCACGTGCCTGGGAAAAGACCGAGCGCAATCTTGCGCAGGTTCTGCAGCAGCAGAAGAATCTGATCGGCCTGGGTGCGGCAGTGCGTTCTATCAATAACAACAATCCGGCCTTGCTCGATATCGCCGAACAGGTCCAGGCCCTCAAGGTGCAAACCGGAGCGCCGCCCAAAGAACTGGCCGCGGTCAATCAGCTGGTGGTGTTGACCCAGCGCATGGCGAAAAGCGCCAATGCCTTGCTGGGCGGAGAGGAAATTGACGCGGAACTCACTGCAAGCATGTCCCGCGATGCCGAAACGTTCAGTAGCTTGCTGGCAAGCCTGCAGCGTGGCACAGACACCGTGCGCACCCAGTCCCCTCGGGAAGCCCAGACGCAAAGCAAGCTGGCTGAACTGGATCGCGCCTATCGCACTTACCAGGCGGCCTCGGCATCGATACTGGCCAATATTGCCTCGCTGGCCAGCGCGAAGAATGCCGCCCGTCGCGTGGTGGATGATTCCGAAGAACTGCTTGCTACTGCGGGGCGGGTGGTTGGCGCCTATGAGCAACAGCTGACGGCACGCTCACGAAATTTCATCGTGTTCGCGATTGTTGCATTGCTGCTGACAGCGGTGATCTGGATGATGGTGCAGGTCTATGTCAATGACGAGCGCAAGCGTACCGAAGAGTCCGAGCGTCAGCGCCGCGAAAGCGTCGCTACCAACAAGGCCAACGAGAATGCAATTCTGCGGCTGATGAATGAAATGGGCGAACTTGCCGACGGTAATCTGAGCGTGCGTGCCACGGTCACAGAGGACATTACCGGCGCCATTGCGGATTCCGTCAATTTCACGGTTGAGGAGTTGTCCAAACTGGTCGGCCGCATTAATTCGGCCGCAGCACAGGTGACCGCTGCGACTGAAGCCGCTCAACACACCTCCACACGCCTGCTGGCGGCAGCCGAATACCAGTCTCGGGAGATCAAGCAGGCAACCTCTTCGATGCTCGGCATGGCGCGTGTCATGACGCAGATGTCGCAAAGCGCGTCACAGTCGGCCGGCGTGGCGACGCAATCGCTTGCCGCGGCGGACAAAGGCACGCAAGCCGTACACAACTCCATCGAAGGCATGAACGAAATCCGCGGCCAGATCCAGGAGACAGCCAAGCGCATCAAGCGCCTGGGCGAATCGTCACAGGAAATCGGTGAAATCGTCGAGCTGATCTCCGATATCACGGAACAGACCAATGTGCTGGCGTTGAATGCAGCCATACAAGCAGCCAGCGCCGGCGAGGCCGGGCGCGGCTTTGCCGTTGTAGCCGAAGAAGTGCAGCGGCTTGCCGAACGTTCCGCGGCGGCAACCAAGCAGATCAGCGCCATCGTCAAGACCATACAGACCGATACGCATGATGCGGTATCGGCAATGGAAAAAAGCACGCAGGGTGTGGTCGAGGGTGCCAACCTCTCCGATGCGGCGGGTCGTGCGCTTGGCGAAATCAGCGAGGTATCCAGGAAACTGGCCGACCTCATTGGAGACATCACTTCAACCACCACAGCGCAGGCGCAGGCTGCTACGCTGGTGGCGAGCAACATGGCGGATATCCTGAAGATTACCGAACAGACGACCGAGGGAACGAAGGCGACGGCAGGCTCGATTACGCAGATTGCGACTCTCGCCTACGAGCTCAAGGAATCCACGTCCAATTTCAAGATCAGCTAAATCAAGATCAGCTAAAGCCCCGCATCAATTTAATTGCGCATGCCATGAATCGCCGAGCCGAATTTGATAATGGACCACTCTCCTGGGTAAAGGGGGAGATCGACCTGTCGATGCGGCGCGGCCTGGAAGCCCTGCAGGCGCTTGCAGCGGGCGATGCAACGCAAATCAAGACCAGTCAGGCTCATCTGCACCAGGCGTATGGCGCCCTTCAGATTGTTGGACTCGAAGGCGTCACACTCGTATCCGCGGAACTGGAAGCATTGCTCGCCGATATTGAGCGCGGCGTCTGTCAGGATCCGGTTGCCGCCGTAGAAACCGCCGAGCACGCATTCAACGGCATTACCGCTTATCTGGACGCACTCATGGCAGGGGCAGCCGATCAGGCCTTGCGCTTGTTGCCTTTGTACCGGGAATTGCGTGATGCCCGCGGGGGGGCTGTCGGTACCGAAATGGTCGAGGCTGTTGATCTGTACTTTCCCGACCTGTCTTTTCGTCCGCCATGGCGCGACAAGGCACCCACACAGTTGCACCCCGAGGAATCAGTAAAATATTTCCGTGACCAGCGCACCCGTTACCAGCGCGGCCTCCTATCGTGGCTGAAGGGTGATGTATCCGGTGCCGCTGACATGCGTGCCGCTGTGGAGGCGATCGAACAGACACAGGCTGGCGCTGCCGAGCGGGCGTTCTGGTGGGCGCTGATCGCCGGGTTCGATGCGTTGGAGCGCGGCGCTTTGCCGCAGGACATCGAAACCTATGGGCTGAACCTGCGTCGCCTGTGCAATCGCGTCGATGCCCAGATCAAACGACTTGCTGATGGCACGTCAAATGTTGATAAGCGCTTGCTGCGTGAAATTCTGTATTGCGTTGCGCTGGCTAGTCCTGAAAGCGATTTTATTCGTCAGGTGCAGGAAACCTGCCAGCTTGCAAAGACCATCCCGGCTTCCCGGGGTGCGCAGGCGCCATTGCCCGAATTGTCTGGCCTCAAGCCTGCCCGCGCAGCGCTTGCGCAGAGTAAGGAAGCATGGAGCAGATATGCATCAGAGCCGGGCAGCGCAGCAGAAAGTTTGTCGGAGTTTGGCGTCATAGCGCAGACGCTCTCGGATCAGGCCGCGACACTGGGCAATGCCGACCTGGTGGCGCTTTGCGAGCGGATTGCCGGAATTGGCGCAAGACTTGGCGCGGAACCGGACAAGATGAGCGAAGTGGTCGCTCTGGAAACGGCGACGGTCTTGTTGTTGGTTGAAAATGCGCTGGAGAGCCTGGCGACGGATGCAAACTCACTGGGAGAAGCATTTGGCGAACAATGCCGTGTGTTGTGTACACGGCTGGATGCGGCTCTGGCGGGTAACCTGTTGCGCACCGCACCGGATATTCCCCTGCTCGATGAAATGTCGCGGCAGGCGCAGGAGCGCCTGGTGGTGGAGCAGTTGGTCGTTGAAATGCAGGCGAATCTGCAGAGTGTCGAGCGGGTGCTGGACCGGTTCTTCCGGGATCCATCGCAAAAGCAAGCGTTGGCATCGGTTGGTAAATCCCTGCATCAGATGACTGGTGCGCTGGAAATTATCGGAGAATCGCGCGCGTGCGATCTGCTGGCCATTACCGAGGTTGCAATCGCGCGATTTGCGCAGTCCGACTACACGCCACATCAGGATGACTTTGAGTATGTGGCCCGAACCCTGTCAGGGCTGGAGTTCTATATCGCTGCCCTGGGCCGGGGCGAACCGGCCGATATCAATGACATCCTGCCACCGTTGCCGGCGGCTGAGCCTTCAGCTGTGACAATGTCGGAGGCAGCAGAAGTGGCAGTGCCGGTAATTGACACGTCGGCGTCCTCAGTCGTTGCGGCTGCGTCCACGCAGCGCGAGACGAGACCGGCCGAGGTCATTGTCGACAAAGTTGATCCCGAACTCCTTGATATCTTTCTTGAAGAGGCCGAGGAGGTGCTCGGCAATATTGCCGATCAACTGCACAAACTGCGTGGCAATAATGCCGACCTGGATGCTTTCGTCACCATTCGACGTGGTTTTCATACGCTCAAGGGCAGTGGCCGCATGGTCGGGCTCAATATTCTTGGTGAAGCGGCATGGTCGGTCGAGCAGGCGCTCAACTGGCGTTTGCAGGAAGAGCATCCGGCGACGGAAGCGGTGCTCGCTCTCATTGAGCAGGCGCACCGCTACTTTGTCGACGGCGTGGCGAAACTCAAGGGAGGAGGTCAGGCGGAAGATGCGTCCTGGCTTGCAGAACTGGCCGGAGCCATCAGGGGAGTAAAGGTGCCAGCGCCTCCCCCTCCCGTGGTACTGCCGGTTGCAGAACCTGTGCCCGACACGGTCTCACCGACGCCACCGGTAGCGGAGCTTGCCGAGTCTGTTTCAGAGGACCAGCCGATCGGCTTTATGCCGCCGTTGCCTGCCGGGCTGGTCGATGAGGCGACCCATGCGGCAACCGAGGCGGCAAGCGATGCCCCGGCCCTGCCGCAGGAAGATGTTACTGAACAGACCGAGCCGGAACATGTCGTCATGCTCGGCGAAGCCGCAATCAGTACGACGGTATTCACGATTTTCAGCGGCGAAGCGCATGCGTTGATGGGAATATTGCTGGCCGAGCACGAGACGCTCAAGCAGCATGGCATTGTGACCGACGAGATGCTGCGCGCCGTGCATACGCTGGCCGGAATAGCCGGCTCGGTGCAATTGCATGCCTTGAGTGATCTGGGGCATGCCTTTGAGCATGCCCTGGACCAATTGTCCAGGGACACACTCTCAGAAGAAGAGCTGATACTGGTTGGCGAAGCGATTGAGGCCATGCAGGTCATGGTGGTCAGTGCCATTGATTTGCAGGTGTCGGCGCCACAACCCGGCCTGGTTGCGCGGCTTGAAGAAGCGGCGCAACCCCGCGCAAATGTGTACCACGCGGATCTCGACGCGATCCTGCCTGAGGAAGAAGCCGCATTGGTGCGCGAAGACGATGTCATCGCCACCGTTGCGACAGCGGCAGTGGCAGTGGAGGAGTCAGAGGAGGCAACCTCCGTTGCAGTGCCGACGGTACTCCCGGCCGAATTGCCTGCCGCCGCACCGGCAGCCGCGCCCATTACCGCGCCTGGCGGTACCAGAGGGCGCAGCCAGCGACTGGAAGATGAGCTCGATGCACAGCTGCTGCCCTTGTTTCTTGAAGAAGCAGCCGAGATCGTGCCTGCCGTTGGCGAGAGCTTGCGCAAATGGCGTGGCATTGCTGGTGATGCCGGGAACAACAAGGCGGCTTTCGCCGAAATGGGGCATGCCATAGAACGCCGCTTGCACACACTGAAAGGCAGTGCGCGCATGGCCGGTGCGATGGCGCTGGGCGAAGTGGCCCACCATATGGAAACGCGCATTGAAACTGCGCTGGCGGCCAGCAAATTTGCTCCCAGCCTGTTTGATGAACTGGACAATGCATTTGACAGAATTGGCCAGTTGCTGGATCTGCTGGCACGTCCGGCCACTGATGTGTCGGAAGCTGCAGCGGCCGCCGCGGTTGCAAGCAAAGAAAGTACGGCCATCAACGTGCTGCGCGCACGTGCCGACGCCATTGATCAGATGGTGAACCAGACCGGCGAGATATCCATCGCTCGTAGTCGTATCGAAGGCGAGTTGCGTTCGCTGAAGGCGGCCATGCAGGAATTGACCGACAACGTCACACGTCTGCGTTCGCAGCTGCGTGAAGTTGAAATCCAGGCCGACTCGCAGATGCAGGCAGCAGTCCAGGCCGTTGATGGCCAGTCCAAGGAAGGTTTCGATCCGCTGGAGTTCGATCGATTCACCCGCTTCCAGGAATTGACCCGCATGATGGCGGAATCGGTGAATGACGTGCAGACCGTCCACCAGAGCATGATCCGGGCGATGGACGGGACCGATGCCGCTCTGGCGGTACAGGCGCGGCTCAATCGCGAGCTGCAGAAAGACCTGATGCGCGTGCGCATGGTGGCATTTGGCACGCTGTCGGAGCGACTCCACCGCATCGTTCGACAGACAGCAAAAGACGCTGGCAAGCGCGCCAATGTTGATATTCGCGGGGCCGGCGTGGAACTGGATCGTGCCGTGCTGGAGCGCATTACGGCGCCCATTGAGCATGTGCTTCGCAACGCGGTCATCCACGGCATCGAAACACCGGAGCAGCGCCAGGCGCTGGGCAAGCCCGTTATCGGTGACATTCGCATTGAAGTATCCCAGGAGGGCAACGAAATGCGCCTGGCTATCTTCGATGATGGTGCGGGCCTTGATCTTGAGCGTATTCGGGCCAAGGCGATTCAGGTCGGGTTGC
Organism: Betaproteobacteria bacterium; assembly: GCA_947479645.1. GTDB lineage: Bacteria > Pseudomonadota > Gammaproteobacteria > Burkholderiales > SG8-39 > CAIYPG01. Next base: position 33,416 of record CANKAJ010000041.1, read on the forward strand.
TGGCCGAGGGGACGGTGGTATCGGAGGCTGAGCTGGCCGATTTTGTCTTTTTCCCTGGTTTCAGCACGGCGCGGGAACTGACCCAGTCAGCCGGTCGCGGCATGGGCATGGATGTGGTGCGCAATGAAGTAGCCGCATTAAGCGGTCGTGCAGAGTTGTTCGCCGAGCGCGGCAAGGGTATGCGCATCATCATCTTTCTGCCGCTCACCCTGGCTGTTACTCAGGTGGTGCTGGTGCGTGCCAATGGCCGTCTGTTTGCGATACCGTCGGTCATGGTGGAGCAGGTCATGCAATATCGGCCCGAACAACTGGCCGCGCTCTATGCCGTGCGACAGGTTGAATGGCGCGGTCGGCGCTATCCGCTGCATTATCTTCCGTATATTCTAGGCAGCAAGCAGGCGAAAGCGGAACAGAAGCGGTTTGCCTCGGTCATATTTGTACGCAGCGGTGCAAGTGCAATCGCGCTGCATGTGGATGAAATTGTCGGCGGCAGCCAGGAAGTGGTCGTCAAGGCGATCGGCCCGCAACTGCAACGGGTGCCCGGAATGGCCGGGGCAACCATCATCGGTTCCGGCGACATCGTACTGATCATAAACCCGGTGTCGCTCGCCGGTGCGGCAACAGCGGCGGCAACCGCAGCTGCGGCCGACACCGCCCCGCCGCCCTTAACACCGTCGCCAGCCTCGCTGAAAATGGTCATGGTGGTTGATGATTCGCTGACTGTGCGCAAGATCACCAGCCGATTGCTGGAACGCCAGGGCTATACGGTGGTTATGGCAAGGGATGGCGTTGAAGCGCTGGAGAAGCTGCAGGAGGATCTTCCTGATGTCATGCTGGTGGATATTGAAATGCCGCGCATGGACGGGTTTGATCTGACGCGAAACGTGCGTGCTGATTCGCGTCTGGCAAAAGTGCCTATCATCATGATCAGCTCGCGTACCGCCGACAAACATCGCAATTACGCCGATGAAATTGGCGTCAGCGCGTTTCTGGGCAAGCCCTATCAGGAAGAAGAACTGCTGGCCCGGATAGAAGAATGCATGGCCGGCCAAGCAGCGGTTTGAACGAGGGTGAAAACGAAACAACAGGATTCTGCCAACCTCCCTGCGAGGGGTGTTCCCTGCCGGTGAAATTGCGCCAGGCCAATGCGTGGAATTGCCCGGTACAGGCTGTTCGAGAAATGTGTTGACATTAGTATCCGGGACGTGCACAGTCCGCCCCGCAATCTCTACGTCCTGGCCTGCCTTCTTCAGCTACCCGTCCTCTCCGGGCGGTTCCTACCAAGTCATCCAACACGCTAAGGTTGTTCGCTACCGCGCCCGAGTTGTGCGCGGATTTCGAGCCCGTCGCGTGCGCCGGGTTCACGAGGAGGCCATATGGCTATAGGTACAGTAAAGTGGTTCAACGCCACCAAGGGTTTCGGATTCATCCAGCCCGAAGGTGATTCAAAAGACGTATTCGTTCACATCAGCGCGGTCGAGAAGGCCGGGATGAGCACATTGAACGAAGGCCAGCGCGTGAGCTTTGATGTTCTCACCGAACGCGGCAAGCAGGCAGCTGGCAACCTCAAGGCAGCCTGATCTCGTTCCGGAGGCAGGCAATGCCTCCAGTATCGAACTGAAATGGCCCGCGGGATTCCCGCGGGCCATTTCTTTTGTGTGCCGGTTTGATTTAATGTGGATGGTGCGCGTGTTCGAACATTTCGCTGGAATTCGCGCTGTAAATTGTGCTGTAAATTGTGCTGGGTAAAGTACGGCCAATGGGAGGGCCAATGAAAATCCGCAAATTCATACTGTTGTCCGTGGCTGTCGTCATCGTGGCCATCGTCGCGGCCAGCTTCTGGGCTTACAACTCGCTCGATTCGCTGGTGCAGGCGGCCATGGAGAAGTACGGGTCGGAAATCACTCAGGTCTCGGTCAAAGTGGCCGCTGTCAGGCTTGCTCCGGCCAGCGGCGAAGGCGAGATCAAGGGCCTGGTGCTGGGCAATCCGAAGGGCTTTACCACTGATAGCGCTCTCAAGGTGGGTGCCATCAGTCTGCGCATCGATCCGGCTTCGCTGACTCGCGATGTGGTGGTGATTCGGGAGGTGGTCATTCAGTCGCCGCAGGTCACTTACGAAAGCGGCGACGGCAACAATCTGGAGACCATACAGAAGAACATCGAAGCCTACGTGACGCGCTTGACCGGCGGCAAAAAAGATGAAACCGGGCCAACGAAGAAATTCATCATCGAGAACGTCTATATCAGGGATGGACAGGTCACCATCAAGACGCCGCTCACGCTGGGCAAGACGCTTTCGTCCGGCATTCCCGACCTGCATCTGCGTGATGTGGGCAAGCGTAGCAATGGTGCAACTGCGGGGGAAGTGGCCGGCCAGGTGTGGCAGGCATTGCTCAGGAGTACTGGCAATGTCGCATCGAAGATCGGCGGCGCCATCAGTGACGGTGCCAGGGGCGCCGTGGACAGCGTCAAGAGACTGTTCAAGTAGCCGGTTATAAAATTAGGGAATTACTGAACAAGTGGGCTACGCCCGCCTTGTATATCCCCCACTTCAGAGGAAACACTTTGTACGCTTTCTCCATGTTTGATACTTATTCAGTGTTTCCTTAGTTTCAATAAGACTGGCACACAACGGTGTCAGTCCGAGGGTAGCGACG
>CANKAJ010000042.1 GCA_947479645.1 Betaproteobacteria bacterium
CCAATTGCGATGGAGCAGGGCTTGCGCTTTGCTATACGCGAAGGTGGCAAGACCGTCGGTGCCGGTGTCGTGGCTAAGGTAATCCAGTAACCAGCCGTCAGCCCAGAGCATTTCGCTTCGGGCGGCAAGCGAGTTAAGGCCAATAGCTCAACTGGCAGAGCGTCGGTCTCCAAAACCGAAGGTTGGGGGTTCGATTCCCTCTTGGCCTGCCAAGGTCCAAATGATTAAAAGGACGCGTACTTTGCGGCGGGATCAATGACGGCAAGCCAAGTTGCGGAACAAATGACCGACAAGATCAGGGTGGTGACAGCAATTTTGCTGTTGATTACAGGCTTGGCAGGCTTCTATCTACTGTCGGCAAGTCCAATGGTACTTAGGTTGGCGAGTGTGCTGGGGGGTATCGTTGCGGCAACTGCGCTAGCCTGGTTTACCGAGCCTGGAAGGCAGTTCTTCAAGTTTGCTCGGGAGTCTGTAACTGAGACGAAGAAGGTGGTGTGGCCGACCCGAAAAGAGTCGATACAAACCGCTGGTGCTGTATTTGCATTCGTGGTGGTTATGGCTGCATTCCTCTGGATCAGCGACAAGAGCCTCGAATATTTGCTGTATGACCTGATTTTAGGGTGGAAGAAATAGTCATGTCGATGCGCTGGTACGTAGTCCACGCTTATTCGGGATTTGAAAAGACGGTGCAACGTGCGTTGCTCGATCGGATTGCCCGCGCCGGCATGCAGGAACAGTTCGGGAAGATACTGGTGCCGACCGAAGAGGTCGTGGAGATGAAAGCAGGCCAAAAGAGTATTTCTGAGCGGAAATTCTTTCCAGGCTATGTGCTCGTTGAAATGGATATGACGGACGAAGCTTGGCATCTGGTAAAAAATACGGCGAAAGTGACAGGATTTGTGGGAGGGGCTCACGGTAGGAAGCCACCTCCAATCAGTGAGAAGGAAGTACAAAGTATTCTGCAGCAGATGCAAGATGGCGTCGAAAAACCGAAGCCAAAGATTCTGTTCGAGATTGGCGAGGCCGTTCGAGTCAAGGAAGGTCCATTTACAGACTTTCATGGTTCTGTAGAAGATGTCAATTACGACAAATCAAAATTGAGAGTTTCGGTAACGATATTTGGACGAGCTACTCCGGTAGAGTTAGAGTTCGGGCAGGTTGAAAAGGCTTAGTGCGGCAATAAAGTTTGATTTTTGGGGTTTGTAGTAAGAGTGTGGTGCCGGCTTTTAATCCTGCTGGCAGTACAAGTTGTATAACGGGGAGGGGGCAGGCTGCTCCCGTTTGTACCCAATAGGAGAGTGATTATGGCAAAGAAGATTGTTGGTTATATCAAACTGCAGGTTCCTGCAGGAAAGGCCAATCCCAGTCCGCCTATCGGGCCCGCACTGGGCCAACGCGGCCTTAATATTATGGAGTTCTGCAAGGCATTCAATGCGCAGACGCAGAAGGTTGAGCCGGGCCTGCCACTGCCTGTTGTTATTACAGCCTATGTTGACAAAAGTTTTACCTTCATTATCAAGACCCCCCCTGCGACTGTCCTGATTAAGAAGGCGGCGGGAATCGAGCGCGGAAGCAAGACGCCGCATACCGATAAGGTTGGCAAGATTACCCGGGCACAAGCTGAAGAAATTGCCAAGACTAAATTGCCTGATCTTACGGCTTCAGATCTGGATGCCGCAGTCCGGACAATTGCCGGTAGTGCGCGGTCGATGGGTATCGTTGTGGAGGGTGTGAAATGAGTGCACTGACTAAACGCAAAAAAACTTGGGCAGCTCTGGTCGAGCAGAATAAGAACTATGCTGTGCTGGACGCCTTGGAAATTATCAAGAAAGGCGCTACGGCCAAGTTCAATGAGTCGATTGACGTGGCAGTCAATCTTGGGATTGATGCCAAGAAATCAGACCAGTCTGTCCGGGGTTCCGTAGTGTTGCCCGCTGGCACTGGAAAGAATGTTCGTGTGGCTGTATTTGCTCAAGGTGAAAAAGCAGTTGCAGCCAAGGCCGCAGGTGCGGATATAGTGGGGCTTGAAGATCTTGCTGAAAGCATCAAGGCCGGAAAGATTGATTTCGATGTTGCGATTGCGAGTCCTGATGCAATGCGAATTGTTGGTCAACTGGGGCAGATTCTGGGACCTCGTGGCCTGATGCCTAATCCCAAAGTGGGTACTGTTACGCCGGATGTTGCAGCGGCGGTAAGGAATGCGAAGGCGGGTCAGGTTCAGTATCGCGCAGATAAGGCAGGAGTCGTTCAATGTACGATAGGCCGGGTATCTTTTTCGCCCGAACACCTTCGCGATAATCTGACGGCACTCCTCGAAGCATTGAACAAATCTAAGCCGAGCACGTCCAAGGGGGTTTACCTTAAAAAGCTGTCCCTTTCTTCGACAATGGGACCAGGGGTTCGGATTGACATGACCTCGCTCGGACTGCAGCAAGTGCAGCAGCATTAATCAGTTGTATCCCACCATGGGAAAGAACTTTGGGCTGCCTTGGCGTTTTTTGTCAAGGCAGGTTGTCAAAGACCGTAGGAACCGTAAGGTTTAATTGGCTAGGGATGGAATCACGCCTGGATGGTGTTGTTAATTGCAACAGGCGTGGGTCTTGATCTAGTAATCCTACGCAGATGGCGTACCCCAGATTGCGGGATTTTCCTGAAATCATGGTCGCCGTGTTTGGGTTGTGGAGTTTTGCGCGGATGATCGATATTCGATTATTTGTTGGTCAACTTGCGCATACTTGCAGCTTTAATTATTTGGAGGTGGACCTTGGGTCTCAATCTTGACGAGAAAAAGGCGGTAGTAGCCGAAGTCTCCGCTGAAGTGGCGAAGGCACAGGCAATGGTCGTCGCTGAGTACCGCGGTCTTGCAGTGGGCAACATGACTGATCTGCGTCGAGAGGCGCGAAAGTCAGGGGTGTATTTGCGTGTTCTGAAAAATACCTTAGCGCGACGTGCAGTGGAAGGTACGCCGTTCTCAGGTCTGTCTCAGCATATGACGGGACCACTGGTGTACGGAATTTCACCTGACCCTGTGGCAACTGCCAAGCTGATGCATGAGTTTGCAAAGAGTAACGTTAAACTCGTTATTAGGGCCGGCGCGATGCCAAATGCTGTGATTTCTGCTTCAGAGATCATGGCGCTTGCTGTGCTGCCCTCTCGAGATGAGTTGCTCTCCAAATTGCTTGGAACAATGCAAGCTCCAATTGCACAATTTGTACGCACGCTGAACGAAGTTCCATCTCGTTTTGTTCGTACGCTTGCAGCAATTCGTGACAAAAAAGAAAGTGTCCCCGCTTAGATCAACTGTTGTCTATTTGAATCCGCAGATCTGACCAGTTCTATATATTGATTCAGGAGAAAAAAATGTCCGTTGCAAAAGCTGAAATCCTTGACGCAATTTCAAACATGACCGTTTTGGAATTGTCGTCATTAATTAAAGAAATGGAAGAAAAGTTTGGAGTATCAGCAGCAGCTGCTACAGTTGCTGCTGCTGCTCCTGCGGCTGCAGGTGGTGCTGCCGCGGCAGCTGAACAGACCGAATTTGCTGTTGTGTTGTTAGCACCGGGAGACAGCAAGGTTAACGTGATTAAGGCTGTTCGGGAAATTACTGGGCTAGGGCTCAAAGAAGCCAAAGATCTGGTTGATGGTGCGCCAAAGGCGGTCAAAGAAGGCGTCAACAAAGCTGATGCAGATGCGATTCTCAAGAAGCTGTTGGACGCGGGTGCAAAAGCAGAAATTAAGTAAAGAAGTTGCAGTTGAGACTGGTAGTGGGACTTTCTGAGTTCCACTACCAGCTTTGTCCGTTATCTGAATCGCAGGGCGCAGAAGAGAGTGGCCGGAATCAAGAAATTCCATTCGCTGTCTTCTGTCCTCTGGTATTTCACATGGAGCATCCATGACCGCCGTCGCTAATTATTCTTCAACTGAAAAAAAACGCATACGCAAGAGTTTTGCTAAGCGTGCGAGTGTCCTTAACATCCCGTTTTTGCTCGCGACTCAGCTTGAGTCATTTACAGCTTTTCTTCAGGCTCCCATTTCTCCTGAGGCAAGGCGAAATCAGGGGCTGCAGGCAGCATTTACTTCGATTTTTCCAATTGCCAGCCACTCTGGCAATGCGCGCCTTGACTTCGTGTCCTATGCTCTTGGCGAGCCACCATTTGATGTCAAGGAGTGCCAGCAACGCGGATTGACATATGCCAGTCCACTGCGCGCCAAGGTGCGGTTGACAATAATGGATAAAGAAGCGGCAAAACCCACCGTTAAAGAGGTGAAAGAACAGGAAGTGTACATGGGGGAGATACCCCTGATGACAACGACCGGTTCGTTTGTCATAAATGGTACTGAACGAGTGATCGTCTCTCAGCTACACCGTTCCCCAGGTGTTTTCTTTGAGCATGATCGTGGCAAGACACACAGTTCCGGCAAATTGCTTTTTTCAGCGCGTATCATTCCTTATCGCGGATCCTGGCTTGATTTTGAATTTGACCCTAAGGATTTCCTTTATTTTCGTGTTGATCGTCGCCGTAAGATGCCCGTTACGATATTGCTTAAAGCAATTGGCATGTCGCTGGAGCAGATTCTTTCCGCCTTCTATGACTTTGACACTTTTTTGCTATCAAAAGGTGCGATTCAGTTTGAGTTGGTGCCCGAGCGTCTGCGTGGCGAGGTGGCCCGCTTTGACTTTATGGACAAGGCAGGCAAGATAATTGTCCAGAAGGACAAGCGTATTACTGTAAAGCACATTCGTGATCTGGAAGCCGCCGGAGTGAAGCGTATGCATGTCCCTGATGAGTTTTTGCTTGGCAGGGCGCTTGCGCACAACGTCATTGACAAGGAAACTGGTGAAGTTGTAGCCAATGCAAACGAAGAACTCACTGAAACCTTGCTCGGAAAATTGCGTGAGGGCAGCATCGAGTCAATTCGCACCTTGTTTACAAATGATCTGGACCAGGGCGCGTACATTTCGCAAACTCTCCGAATTGACGAAACAACCGATCAATTAGCTGCACGCGTCGCTATATATCGGATGATGCGTCCGGGAGAACCGCCTACTGAAGATGCAGTGGAGTCATTGTTTAACGGGTTGTTCTATAACGAAGAACGTTACGATCTTTCTGCGGTTGGTCGTATGAAGTTTAATCGTAGGGCCTATCCGAATAAACTTGACGAGAAGGCACCTGTCTGGTTACGTAATTTCTATCAGCGCGTTGGGCCTGCACTTGCTGTGGGTGCGGGAACGCTTTCCAATGACGACATTTTGGCAGTAGTAGGGATACTAGTTGAATTGCGAAATGGTCACGGTGAAATCGACGATATAGATCACCTTGGCAATCGCCGCGTGCGTTCGGTTGGCGAACTTGCAGAAAACCAGTTTCGGGCCGGCTTGGTGCGAGTAGAGCGGGCGGTGAAGGAGAGATTGTCGCAGGCTGAAAGTGATAATTTGATGCCTCACGACCTGATCAATGCCAAACCGATATCGGCTGCGATTAAGGAGTTTTTTGGATCGTCACAACTTTCCCAGTTTATGGATCAGACCAATCCATTGTCTGAAATTACCCATAAGCGGCGTGTTTCGGCGCTGGGACCTGGAGGCTTGACACGAGAGCGAGCGGGTTTTGAGGTTCGCGATGTGCATCCTACGCATTATGGTCGCGTGTGCCCAATTGAAACCCCAGAAGGCCCGAATATTGGCCTAATCAATTCTTTGGCCTTGTTCGCACGTACTAACGAATACGGCTTTTTGGAAACTCCGTATCGCAAAGTGGTGAGTGGTAAGGTAACTGCAGAGATCGACTTTTTGTCAGCGATTGAAGAGGGCAACTTTGTTATAGCCCAAGCCAATGCTCAGTTGGACAAGCAGGGCAAGTTGCTGGATTCACTTGTTTCTTGCCGATTCAAGAATGAATTTGAGCTTAAGTCGCCGGAGGAAGTGCAATACATGGACGTGGCTCCGGCGCAAATCGTGTCGGTTGCAGCCTCTCTTATCCCATTTCTTGAGCATGACGACGCAAACCGTGCCCTCATGGGATCAAATATGCAGCGTCAGGCGGTGCCCTGCTTGCGCCCCGAAAAGGCGCTGGTGGGAACTGGAATTGAACGCACAGTCGCTGTGGACTCAGGAACTGCAGTACAGGCCTTACGGGGCGGGACGGTAGATTATGTTGATGCGGGCCGAATTGTCGTACGTGTAAACGACAACGAAACAGTACCAGGTGATGCTGGCGTGGATATCTACAATTTGACTAAGTACACCCGTTCAAATCAGAACACCAACATTAATCAGCGACCACTTGTCCGACCAGGTGAAATCATAGCCAGAGGTGATGTAGTTGCTGATGGCGCCTCTACCGATATGGGCGAGCTTGCGTTGGGTCAGAATATGTTGGTGGCGTTTATGCCATGGAATGGTTACAACTTCGAAGACTCGATCCTGATTTCGGAGCGTGTCGTTGCGGAAGATCGTTACACTTCAATTCATATTGAAGAATTGACAGTAGTTGCTCGTGATACGAAGCTCGGGCCAGAGGAAATTACCCGGGATATATCGAATTTGTCAGAGACTCAGCTTGCTCGACTGGATGAACCCGGTATTGTCTATATTGGCGCAGAAGTCCAAGCAGGGGATGTGTTGGTTGGTAAAGTGACCCCTAAAGGGGAAACACAGCTAACGCCAGAGGAAAAGCTCTTGCGAGCGATTTTTGGTGAAAAGGCATCGGATGTAAAGGATACCTCGTTACGCGTTCCCTCAGGAATAACGGGCACGGTCATTGATGTGCAAGTATTTACGCGCGAGGGACTAGAACGGGATAAACGCGCGCAGCAGATCGTTGATGATGAACTGAAGCGTTACAAAAAGGATCTTGCGGACCAGATGCGTATCGTCGAAACCGATACCTTTGACCGGATTGAAAAATTACTTATTGGCAAGACTGCCAATAAGGGACCAAAAAAACTTGTCAAAGGCACTAAGGTTACCAAAGCCTATCTTGACGGTATTGAGCGATACGATTGGTTTGATATCAGCTTGGTAATTGAAGAGTCACAATTGCAGCTTGAGCAACTCAAGGACGGCCTGTCGCGTATGCGTGAAGAGTTCGACAGAGCCTTTGAAGCAAAGAGCAAGAAACTGACGCAAGGCGATGAACTTCCGCCGGGCGTGCAGAAAATGGTAAAAGTCTACGTTGCAGTCAAGCGCCGACTGCAACCTGGTGACAAGATGGCCGGGCGACATGGTAATAAGGGTGTTATATCTAAAATTGTTCCAATCGAAGATATGCCCCACATGGCCGATGGCACACCAATGGATATCGTCCTTAATCCACTCGGGGTTCCTTCACGAATGAACGTGGGCCAAATACTCGAAACTCACTTAGGATGGGCGGCCAAAGGCTTGGGACTTCGTATCGGAGAGTTGCTCAAGCAGCAGAACAAGCTTGCTGAATTGCGCAATTTCATAACCAAGATATATAACGAGACAGGAAAATCCGAGGACATTCCATCGCTCACTGATGAGGAAATTCTTGAACTTGCCAAGAATTTGAAAAATGGGGTTCCGTTTGCCACTCCGGTATTCGACGGGGCAAATGAACAGGAAATCAGGGTGATGCTTGATCTGGCTTATCCAGATGACGACGCGCGAACACGTCAGCTTGGATTTAATACGGGCAAAACGCAGGTGATTCTGCATGATGGCCGTACCGGAGATGCCTTTGATCGCACCGTAACCATCGGCTACATGCACATGCTTAAGCTTCACCATCTGGTAGATGACAAGATGCATGCGCGTTCAACAGGTCCGTATAGTCTTGTCACGCAGCAACCTTTGGGTGGTAAGGCGCAATTCGGTGGGCAGCGATTCGGAGAGATGGAGGTATGGGCTCTGGAGGCATACGGGGCTTCCTATACGCTCCAGGAGATGCTGACGGTTAAATCCGACGACATTGCAGGCCGTACCAAGGTCTATGAAAATATTGTCAAGGGCGACCACAAGATCGATGCGGGTATGCCCGAGTCGTTCAATGTGCTTGTAAAGGAAATTCGATCGCTGGGGATCGATATTGATCTGGAGCGTCGCTAGCCTGTAATTAGGCTCGAGGACGAATGCAGCTTTTGACTCACGCTTTGTCGGAGTAAAAATATGAAAGCACTGCTCGATTTGTTCAAGCAGGTTACACAAGAAGAAGAGTTTGATGCGATTAAGATAGGTATTGCATCGCCCGAAAAAATTCGTTCTTGGTCGTATGGCGAGGTAAAAAAACCGGAAACCATCAACTATCGCACCTTCAAGCCTGAGCGAGAAGGATTGTTCTGCGCAAAAATATTTGGGCCGATTAAGGACTACGAATGTTTGTGCGGTAAGTACAAGCGGTTGAAGCATCGTGGCGTAATCTGTGAAAAATGCGGTGTCGAAGTGACGCTAGCAAAGGTGCGCAGGGAGCGCATGGGGCATATAGAACTCGCCAGCCCAACAGCACACATCTGGTTTCTCAAATCACTTCCTTCTAGGCTTGGCCTTGTATTAGACATGACCTTGCGAGACATTGAGCGTGTCTTGTACTTTGAAGCCTACGTGGTTGTTGATCCAGGCTTGACTCCGCTAAAGCGCGCCCAACTGCTTTCAGAAGATGATTATTTGTCCAAAGTGGAAGAGTTCGGTGACGATTTCCACGCGACAATGGGAGCGGAAGGCATTCGCGATCTTTTGCGCTCGCTGGATCTTAGTCATGAAATAGAAACGTTGCGTAAGGACTTGGAAACGACCGGGTCTGATACCAAGATTAAGAAAATAGCCAAACGGTTGAAAGTGCTTGAAGGATTCCAGAAGTCCGGGATTAAGCCGAACTGGATGGTCATGGAAGTTTTGCCAGTGTTACCACCGGATTTGCGACCATTAGTTCCGCTTGACGGTGGGCGTTTTGCGACTTCAGATCTGAACGATCTTTATCGCAGGGTTATTAATCGTAATAACCGCTTAAAAAGATTGTTGGAGCTTAAGGCACCTGAAATCATTGTCCGGAATGAGAAACGGATGCTGCAGGAAGCCGTAGATTCCCTTCTTGATAATGGTCGTCGTGGCAAGGCGATGACAGGTGCCAACAAGCGTCCGCTGAAGTCGCTTGCCGACATGATCAAAGGCAAGGGCGGCAGATTCAGACAAAACCTACTCGGAAAGCGGGTCGATTATTCTGGGCGGTCGGTAATTGTTGTGGGTCCACAACTGAAACTTCATCAGTGTGGATTGCCAAAGAAGATGGCCCTTGAATTGTTCAAGCCCTTCATCTTTCACAAACTTGAAAAAATGGGAATTGCTACCACCATCAAGGCAGCAAAGCGTGAGGTAGAAGCGGAGACGCCGGTTGTTTGGGATATTCTGGAAGAGGTTATTCGTGAGCACCCTGTGATGCTCAACCGTGCACCTACTTTGCATCGCTTGGGCATTCAGGCATTTGAACCGGTATTAATTGAGGGCAAAGCTATACAATTGCACCCGTTGGTTTGCGCTGCATTCAATGCAGACTTCGACGGTGACCAGATGGCAGTCCATGTTCCTCTGTCGCTTGAAGCTCAGATGGAAGCTAGGACACTCATGCTTGCATCCAATAACATTTTGTCCCCCGCAAATGGCGAACCGATTATTGTTCCCTCGCAGGATATTGTGCTTGGGCTTTATTACGCAACGCGTGAACGAATCAATGCAAGAGGCGAAGGTATGGCGTTCGCTGATGTTTGCGAAGCGCAACGAGCCTATGAGTCTGGCAAGGTTGAACTGCATGCGGCCGTTACCGTGCGTATCAGAGAGTTTGCCATCGATCAAAGCGGTGAAAGAATTGAAAAACTGATACGGCGCACGACTACGGTGGGGCGGGCATTGCTTTCCGAAATTCTTCCGGCTGGTCTTCCGTTTGATGTAATAAACAAGGCATTAAAGAAGAAAGAAATATCCAAACTTATCAATGTCTCTTTTCGGCGTTGTGGTTTACGTGAAACGGTGATATTTGCCGATAAATTGATGCAGGCGGGTTTTACATTTGCTACTCGCGCAGGCATTTCCATTTGTGTTGATGACATGCTTGTTCCACAGAAAAAGCATGACTTGATCGCTAAAGCTGAGTCGGAAGTCAAGGAAATTGAAGAGCAGTATGCGTCTGGTCTGGTTACGGTTGGGGAGCGCTACAACAAGGTCGTTGATATTTGGGGGCGTGCAGGCGATCAAGTCGGCAAGGCGATGATGGATCAGCTTTCATTTGAGGAAGTCATCAATCGCAGTGGCAAGACAGTTCGTCAAGAGTCTTTTAATTCAATTTACATGATGGCTGACTCCGGGGCGCGTGGATCTGCTGCCCAAATACGTCAGCTTGCTGGTATGCGGGGGCTGATGGCAAAGCCTGACGGTTCAATAATTGAAACACCAATCACTGCGAACTTCCGCGAGGGATTGAATGTTTTGCAGTACTTTATCTCCACCCACGGCGCACGGAAGGGCTTGGCAGATACTGCCCTCAAGACGGCAAACTCTGGTTACTTGACACGGAGATTGGTCGACGTAACGCAGGATTTGGTGGTCCGTGAAACAGACTGTGGCACCTCCAATGGCGTAGCGATGAAAGCATTGGTAGAGGGTGGGGAAGTGGTTGAAGCTCTGCGCGAGCGAATCCTAGGCAGATCAACTGCTTCTGAGGTACTGAATCCAGAGACGCAGGATGTAATGTATCCAGCGGGAACGCTTCTGAATGAGGACGAAGTTGATAAGATTGAAGAATTGGGTGTGGATGAAGTACGTGTACGCACGCCGTTGACATGCGAAACCCGTTGGGGGTTATGCGCAACCTGCTATGGTCGGGATCTGGCAAGAGGCCAACTCGTCAATAGTGGTGAGGCAATTGGTGTCATCGCAGCCCAATCTATCGGAGAACCTGGTACGCAGCTGACAATGCGTACCTTTCACATTGGTGGGGCTGCATCGCGAACTGCGGTAGCTAGCCAAGTGGAGGCAAAGTCTAATGGCACTGTTAGGTTTACTCCTCAGATGAGATATGTGACAAATCCCAAAAATGAGCGAATTGTTATTTCTCGTACCGGGGAAGTGCTTGTCACTGATGACAGCGCTCGGGAGAGGGAGCGCCACAAGGTACCATATGGAGCTACGTTGTCGGTGGACGATGGAAGCCAGGTTAAGGTTGGCGTTGTCTTGGCCTCTTGGGACCCACACACTCGCCCCATTATCACTGAATATGGCGGCACAGTACGTTTTGAAAACGTTGAGGAAGGTGTGACCGTAGCTAAGCAAATAGACGAAATCACCGGATTGTCAACTCTTGTCGTGATTGATCCAAAGCGAAGGATCACGGCGGTGAAGGGGTTGCGTCCTCAAGTTAAACTTCAGAATGAGCAAGGTGAAGAGGTCAAGATTACCGGGACTGATCATGCGGTAAATATTACCTTTCACGTCGGGTCGATTCTTACAGTTAAGGACGGCCAGAAGGTTGCCGTTGGCGATGTTCTAGCACGGATACCGCAGGAAACCTCCAAGACGCGTGATATTACGGGGGGATTGCCGAGGGTTGCAGAGTTGTTCGAAGCTAGGACTCCCAAGGATGCGGGCATGCTGGCCGAGGTTACCGGTACCGTTTCATTTGGAAAAGACACCAAAGGTAAGCAGCGGTTGGTGATTACCGATCTGGATAATGTTGCCCATGAGTTTCTAATTACAAAAGACAAGCACGTCATGGTGCATGACGGGCAAGTCGTCAATAAAGGCGAGACCATTGTTGATGGTCCGGCTGAGCCGCACGATATTTTGCGGTTACAAGGTGTTGAGGCACTGGCGCGATACATAATCGACGAGGTGCAGGATGTTTATCGGTTGCAGGGAGTACGGATCAACGACAAGCATATTGAGGTGATTGTTCGACAAATGCTTCGTCGAGTGCATATACAAGATGCGGGCGATACTCGGTTTATTCCCGGCGAGCAAGTAGAACGCGCTGACCTACTTCAAGAGAATGAAAAAGCGGAGAGCGAAGGGAAAAAACCGGCAATGTTTAGTTATGTATTGCTTGGAATTACTAAAGCATCGCTTTCTACTGATTCGTTCATTTCCGCAGCCTCATTCCAGGAAACAACTCGAGTGTTGACTGAGGCGGCGATCATGGGTAAGAGAGACGATTTGCGGGGATTGAAGGAGAACGTTATTGTTGGTCGGCTCATTCCTGCGGGTACAGGATTGGCTTATCATCAAGCCCGCAAGAATGCCCCAACTCCCCAGAGCTTATTTACTGAGCCCGTTGAGCAAGTTGTCGAATCCCAGGTGACGATAACAGCCGCAAGCGCGTAGCCACTCCAGTTTCAGATTGCGGTGGGATGTCCTGAGTTCTAGGGCTCCTGCCTATATGGTGAAAGAAAGCAGGGATTTGGGCCGACTCTATTGTAGTTGGAGAGATTTCAAGCAGCGTGTCGCATAAATGGACCGTTAGCCAGTTTTGGATAGAGTCCACTTTGGATTAGATGAAAGTAGTGGCATCAAGTAGCCGCCGAATTGTGGGGATTGTAGGTCTGTATTGACCAATGCATAGATAATCACGTATAATCGTCGGTCTTTTTCGCAAGTTACGGGCATCACGATCGTTTTATGTGTAGCCTCGATTTTTTGGAACAAAAACAATGCCTACAATCAGTCAGTTAGTTCGTAAGCCGCGGGTTCGGCCAGTGACTAAGAGTAAGGTTCCGGCACTTGCCGGTTCACCTCAAAAGCGCGGTGTATGTACCCGTGTATATACGACGACTCCGAAAAAGCCAAACTCAGCGCTGCGGAAGGTCGCGAAGGTTCGATTGACCAATGGCTTTGAAGTCATTAGCTACATAGGTGGTGAGGGGCACAACCTCCAAGAGCACTCAGTCGTGCTAATCCGCGGAGGACGAGTCAAAGACCTTCCTGGAGTGCGATACCACATTGTGCGCGGCAGTCTTGATACTCAAGGCGTAAAGGATCGTAAGCAGTCGCGATCCAAGTACGGTACCAAGAAACCCAAAGCCGCTTAACTGCCAACGGAAATCAAGGAATAGCGATGCCACGTCGTAGAGAAGTCCCTAAAAGAGAAATTC
The DNA here is from genome assembly GCA_947479645.1 of Betaproteobacteria bacterium. Lineage (GTDB taxonomy): Bacteria > Pseudomonadota > Gammaproteobacteria > Burkholderiales > SG8-39 > CAIYPG01. The sequence goes on from CANKAJ010000042.1 coordinate 13,099, forward strand.
TTCCCGATCCGAAATTCGGCAATGTTGATGTTTCAAAGTTTGTTAATGTTCTAATGACCCGCGGAAAGAAGTCAGTTGCTGAGAAGATTATCTATGATGCACTGGACTTGATAAAGAGCAAGGCGGGCAAAGATCCACTTGAAGTCTTCAGTCAGGCTGTGCAGAACGTAAAGCCAATGGTTGAAGTAAAGAGTCGTCGTGTTGGCGGTGCCAACTATCAAGTGCCAGTTGAGGTTCGACCCTCGCGCAGAGCCGCGCTGTCAATGCGCTGGTTACGTGAGGCGGCCCAGAAACGCGGAGAGAAGTCAATGGACGCTCGTTTGGCAGGGGAGTTAATTGAAGCTGCCGAAGGTCGTGGCGGTGCAATGAAAAAGCGCGAGGAAGTGCATCGTATGGCGGAAGCGAACAAGGCCTTCGCGCATTACCGTTTCTAAAATTAATTAGTGCTACACAAGGGGGCGGATTGGATCCGCCTCTATTTTTCACAGACTGAACCTAGGACTCGGTGGCAGAAGTGGCGCGCAAGACCCCAATAGAGCGATACCGGAACATCGGCATTAGTGCGCATATTGACGCAGGTAAAACCACGACTACCGAACGGATCTTGTTCTATACCGGTGTATCCCAAAGGATTGGCGAGGTTCAGGATGGCGCCACGGTAATGGATTGGATGGATCAGGAGCGCGAACGGGGAATAACAATTACTTCGGCAGCGACAACATGCTTCTGGAAAGGCATGAATAGCGATCTACCGGAGCATAGAATTAATATTATCGATACTCCTGGTCACGTCGACTTCACGATTGAAGTTGAGCGTTCGTTTCGCATACTTGACGGAGTATGTATGGTTTATGACGCTGTGGCAGGAGTGCAGTCACAGTCGGAAACTGTATGGCGGCAAGCGAACAAGTACAGGGTTCCACGTTTAGCATTTGTTAATAAGATGGATTGTAAAGGGGCAGACTTCCTTAAGTCTTACGATCATATTCGAACGAAGTTAAACGGTAATCCTGTGCCAATCCAGATTCCGCTCGGGGTGGAGGATACGTTCGAAGGTGTTGTTGATCTGGTTGCAATGAAAGCAATCTACTGGGATGGCGCTTCTTTAGGGATGAAGTATTTTGTCCGTGAAATACCTGCCAGTCACATTGCTCAAGCAAAGATATGGCGCGATAAACTGCTCGAAACAGTGATTGATTCGGATGAACGGCTGATGCGGAAATTTCTCGACGGAAACGAACTTTCGGTTGAAGAAATCAAGAGTGGATTGCGAGCACTGACGGTTGAGAATCAAATTGTTCCGATGCTGTGCGGTAGCGCATTCAGAAATAAGGGCGTGCAGGCCCTTCTTGATGCGGTTATAGATTATTTGCCTTCACCACTGGACGTTGAGCCGATGCATGGAGAAGGAGTAACAGGGGAGTTGGAAGTAAGACTTCCGCGTGATGACGATCCCTTTACTGCTCTGGCATTTAAGGTCATGACTGACCCGTTTGTTGGGCAGCTTACTTTCTTTCGGGTATATTCAGGGGTTCTCAGTGCTGGGGATACAGTCTTTACATCAGGTCGTGGAAGTAAAGAGAGGATTGGACGTGTAGTACAAATGCACGCCGACCAGCGTCAGGAAATCGACGAAGTACGCGCAGGTGATATCGCGGCAGCTATTGGGCTGAAAGGCGTGACAACAGGTGAAACTCTGTGCAGTCCTCAAAACATAATTTTTCTGGACAAAATGGAGTTTCCAGAGCCGGTAATTGATTTGGCTGTAGAACCAAAAACATCTTTTGATCAAGAGCGGATGTCTCTGGCGCTTAATTGTCTAGCACAAGAAGATCCTTCATTTTTGGTGCGAATGGATGTTGAGTCTGGGCAGACCATCATTTCCGGTATGGGGGAACTTCATCTGGAAATTATCGTCGACCGCATGAAGCGCGAATATGGTGTCGAAGCCAATATTGGAACACCTCAGGTGGCGTATCGTGAAACGATAAAGTCTAGAAGTGGGGATACTGAGGGTAAGTTTATCAGGCAATCTGGTGGGCGAGGTCAATATGGGCATGTGTGGATTCAGGTTGATCCACGACCCTGTGGTGATGGCTTCGAATTCGTAGATGGTATAAAAGGCGGCTGTGTTCCACGAGAATACATCCCTGCTGTCAGAGATGGGCTCGTAGATGCCTTGCCAAATGGGGTACTGGCGGGTTACCCGACTGTTGATATCAGGGTTACGCTATTCGATGGTTCATACCACGAGGTGGATTCAAATGAAAACGCCTTCCGTATGGCGGCATCGATGGCACTAAAGGATGGCTTAAGAAAAGCCAATCCCATTATTCTAGAACCGATTATGTTGGTCGAAGTAGAGATGCCTGAGGATGACATGGGGGATGTTTTGGGAGACCTGTCCTCACGTCGCGGCATGATTCAGGGGTTGGAGGATCTAGCTGGCGGCAAGGTAATACGGGCAGAAGTACCACTTGCAGAGATGTTCGGATATTCGACTAGAGTTCGCTCGCTTACACAGGGGCGTGCGACATACAGTATGGAATTCAAGCATTACGCCGAGGCGCCTAAGCAGGTCGCTGAAGCGATTATTAACAATAGATAATTGCAACGAAGCAACAGGAAAACGACATCATGTCCAAAGCCAAATTTGAGCGAACGAAGCCGCATGTGAATGTAGGGACGATAGGTCACGTGGACCATGGTAAGACGACGCTGACGGCGGCGATTACGACGGTGCTATCGAAGAAGTTTGGCGGTGAGGCGAAGGCCTACGACCAGATTGATGCGGCCCCGGAAGAGAAGGCGCGTGGAATAACGATCAATACGGCGCACGTGGAGTATGAGACGGCGAACCGTCACTATGCGCACGTAGACTGCCCTGGTCATGCTGACTACATCAAAAACATGATTACGGGTGCTGCGCAGATGGATGGTGCGATTCTGGTGGTGTCGGCCGCTGATGGTCCGATGCCACAGACGCGGGAGCACATTTTGCTGGCGCGTCAGGTGGGTGTTCCTTACATCATCGTGTTCATGAACAAAGCGGACATGGTCGATGACAAGGAGTTGCTTGAGTTGGTTGAGATGGAAGTGCGTGAGCTCTTGTCTAAGTATGAGTTTCCTGGTGACGACACCCCGATCGTGATTGGCAGCGCGTTGAAGGCGCTGGAGGGGGATACCTCGGAGATGGGCGAGGGGGCGATCATGAAGCTGGCCGAAGCGCTGGACACCTACATTCCGCAGCCTGAGCGGGCGATTGACGGGGCGTTTCTGATGCCGGTGGAGGATGTGTTTTCGATCTCCGGGCGTGGAACTGTGGTGACCGGACGGGTGGAGCGCGGTGTGGTGAAGGTGGGTGAAGACCTGGAGATTGTGGGACTCAAACCGACACTGAAGTCAGTGTGTACCGGTGTGGAGATGTTCAGGAAGCTGCTGGACCAGGGTCAGGCGGGTGATAACGTGGGTGTGTTGCTGCGTGGTACCAAGCGCGAGGAAGTCGAGCGCGGACAGGTGCTGGCCAAACCCGGATCGATTACGCCGCACACGAAGTTTGAATGTGAGGTGTACGTGCTCTCGAAGGACGAGGGCGGGCGGCACACGCCGTTTTTCAACAATTACCGGCCGCAGTTTTATTTTCGGACGACTGATGTGACAGGCGCAGTGGAGTTGCCCGAGGGGACAGAGATGGTGATGCCTGGGGACAACATCAAGATGGTAGTGACGTTGATTGCGCCAATTGCGATGGAGCAGGGCTTGCGCTTTGCTATACGCGAAGGTGGCAAGACCGTCGGTGCCGGTGTCGTGGCTAAGGTAATCCAGTAACCAGCCGTCAGCCCAGAGCATTTCGCTTCGGGCGGCAAGTAACAGGTAGATAAATATGCAAAGCCAAAAGATTCGTATCCGACTAAAGGCATTTGACTACCGGCTGATTGATCAATCAGCCTTGGAGATCGTTGATACGGCCAAGCGTACAGGCGCGGTCGTGAAAGGGCCTGTACCATTGCCTACGAGAATCGAACGTTTTGACATTCTGCGTTCGCCCCACGTTAACAAGACGTCACGTGATCAGTTTGAAATTCGGACGCATTTACGTCTTATGGACATCATTGATCCGACAGATAAGACAGTTGATGCCCTAATGAAACTCGATTTGCCAGCAGGAGTTGATGTAGAGATCAAGCTTTAAAACGTAATTGCTTTTTGGAGTCACTGTCCCAAACGGCGACTCCGTTTCACTAACCGCCGGCCAATTGTAGTCGGCACCCCATACCAAGGTATATAAGTTCAACCTTGGTAATGGGATTGAAAAAAAGGGTAAGACCATGAGTTTGGGACTCGTCGGCCGCAAGGTCGGCATGACCCGCATATTCACGGAAGAAGGGGATTCCCTTCCGGTGACCGTGCTGGACGTGTCAGATAATCGTGTCACTCAGATCAAAACTGCTGCCTCTGACGGTTATGTCGCTGTGCAGGTTGCATTCGGGAAGCGACGTGCTTCTCGAGTGACAAAGGCGATGGCAGGTCATTTTGCTAAAGCAGGGGTGGAGGCTGGCCAAGTACTCAAGGAGTTTCGCATTCCGGAGTCTGAGTTAGCCAATCTGAAAGTAGGTGGTAAAGTGGGCGCTGACCTATTTAAAGTGGGTCAGAAAGTTGATGTCTCTGGAACGACGCAAGGTAAGGGTTTCTCAGGGGTCATCAAGCGACACCATTTTGCGTCAAATCGTGCTAGTCACGGTAACTCCAAATCGCATAATGTACCTGGCTCAATTGGACAGGCACAAGATCCGGGTCGTGTGTTTCCGGGTAAGCGTATGGCTGGTCATCTCGGAGATGTCAAGCGAACCATACAGAGTTTGGTGATCGTGCGTATAGATACCGAACGCCAACTCCTCCTTATCAAGGGGGCGGTTCCAGGGAGCCGTGGTGGTGATCTGGTCGTTAGTCCCGCTGCCAAACCAGGTAAGGTAAAAGTTGCTCAGGCAGCTAAGACCAAACCTGCGGGCAAGAAGTGAGGTGATGCATGGAACTTAAAGTTATAAATGATCAGGGACAGAACGCCAGCGCTGTAGCGGCATCAGATGCGTTGTTCGGCCGTGAGTACAATGAGTCGCTGATCCATCAAATCGTAATTGCCTATAAAGCAAATGGTCGAAGTGGTACACGGGCCCAGAAGGGGCGCAGCGATGTTCGTCACTCGCAGAAGAAGCCTTGGCGCCAGAAGGGTACCGGACGTGCCAGAGCGGGCGATAGTGCGAGTCCCCTTTGGCGCGGAGGTGGAAAAATTTTTCCGAATTTACCTGATGAGAATTTCAGTCATAAGGTCAATCGAAAAATGTATAGGGCGGGCATGTGCTCCATCCTTTCACAGCTGGCACGCGAAGATCGGCTTAGGGTTGTCGAGGAGTTCTCGATGGATGAACCTAAAACTAAGTTGCTGGTTCAGAAAATTAAGCAAATGGGGCTCGGTGAAGCGCTATTGATTACCGACATCGTTGACCATAACCTATTGCTTTCAGCGCGTAATCTTTCGAATATCATGGTTCTTGATGTTGCGCATACTGACCCAGTATCTCTAATTCGTTTCCGGAATGTGATCCTCACCAAGAAGGCGATTCAGAAATTCGAGGAGATCTTGAAATGAGTGTGAAGGAACAGCGTTTAATGCAAGTGCTGCTTGCTCCGACAATTTCGGAAAAAAGTACATTTGTTGGAGAAAAGCATAATCAGGTAGTTTTTCGGGTCTCCCCGGATGCAACCAAGCCTGAGATCAAGTCGGCAGTTGAACTTCTGTTCAAGGTAAAGGTGAAAGCTGTTCAGGTATTGAATGTGAAGGGCAAGGAAAAGCGTTTCGGTCGTTTCATGGGACGGCGCCGAAATTGGAAAAAGGCCTACGTATCTCTGATGCCTGGTCAGGAAATTAACTTTCAGGCGACGGAGTAAAAAATGCCTCTAATTAAAGTTAAACCGACATCAAGCGGACGTAGAAGTGTTGTCAAGCTTGTTAATCCGGATTTGCATAAAGGCAAGCCGCATCAGCCGCTCCTTGAGAAGAAGTCAAAAAAAGCCGGTCGTAACAATACCGGCCGTATAACAGTGCGCCATCAGGGGGGGGGGCATAAGCAACAATACCGAATCATAGATTTTCGGCGTGATAAAGACAGCGTTCCTGCTAAGGTCGAGCGGCTTGAGTATGATCCAAACCGTAGTGCAAACCTTGCATTGCTTTGCTATGCAGATGGGGAGCGCCGTTATATTATTGCCCCGAAGGGAGTGTCCGCGGGAACGCAACTTGTCTCAGGCGTTGAAGCGCCTATCAAGCCAGGTAACGCTCTTCCACTTCGTAACATACCAGTGGGTACAACCATTCATTGCGTTGAACTACATCCTGGCAGAGGCGCCCAGATGGCGCGTTCTGCAGGTGTTTCGGTTCAATTACTTGCACGGGAAGGTAGTTATGCCCAGTTGCGCTTGCGGTCTGGCGAAATACGTAAGGTGCATGTTGAGTGTCGGGCAACGATCGGGGAAGTGGGTAACGAAGAGCACAGTTTGCGCTCCCTTGGCAAGGCCGGCGCAGTACGTTGGCGTGGAATCCGACCGACTGTTCGAGGAGTTGCGATGAATCCTATCGACCATCCTCATGGTGGTGGTGAAGGTAAGACGGCCGCTGGGCGTGACCCTGTGAGTCCTTGGGGAGTGCTTACCAAAGGTTATAAGACCCGTAGCAACAAGCGTACGCGCGGGATGATCATTCAGTTCCGGAACAAGAAATAGGGGCGATGCCATGGCACGTTCGGTAAAGAAGGGTCCATTCGTGGATCAGCATCTAGTAAAAAAAGTTGATGCTGCTCGCACCACAAAAGACAAGCGTCCCATCAAGACATGGTCGCGACGTTCAACTGTGCTGCCAGATTTTGTTGGGCTAACAATTGCTGTCCATAACGGCAAACAGCATGTACCGGTATATATTTCCGAGAATATGGTCGGACATAAACTTGGGGAATTTGCGTTGACGCGGACGTTCAAAGGTCATACTGCCGACAGGAAGGTCGCGGCTCCTGCCGCGAAGAAGTAGGGGGATTATGGACATGGAAACGCAGGCTAAGTTGTATGGCGTGAGACTTTCTGCACAAAAAGGTCGTCTGGTTGCTGATCAAGTGCGCGGACTTTCTGTGGAGAGAGCTCTTAATCTTCTTACTTTTAGCCCCAAGAAAGGGGCGCGCATTATCAAAAAAGTACTTGAATCCGCGATAGCAAATGCTGAACATAATGATGGTGCAGATGTTGATGAGCTTAAAGTAAAGCGAATTATGGTCGAGCAAGGTACGACATTAAAACGCTTTCAGGCACGCGCCAAGGGTCGTGGAAACAAGATCAGCAAACCCACCTGCCATATTTTCGTGACTGTCGGTGACGAAGATAAAAAGGCAGGAAAGGTTTCCAAGGTGGGCACGGCGGGCTCGGCCAATCGCCTGAATAGAAAAGGATAACCATGGGACAAAAAATTCATCCGATTGGGTTCAGGCTCTCGGTAAATAAGAACTGGAGTTCACGCTGGTTTGCCAACAGCAAGAATTTTCCTGGTATGTTGAATGAGGATCTTAAAGTCCGCGCATATCTAAAAAAGAAGCTCTCACACGCATCTGTTGGAAAGGTTGTAATTGAGCGCCCTGCTAAGGATGCTCGCATCACAATACATTCTGCCCGACCTGGTGTAGTGATCGGCAAGAAAGGGGAGGACATTGAAGTCATCAAGTCTGACCTTCGCAAACTGTTGGGCGTGCAGATGGTGCATGTCAATATCGAAGAAATCAGGAAACCTGAGGTTGATGCGCAGCTGATTGCAGACTCGATTACACAGCAACTTGAAAAGCGCATTATGTTTCGGCGAGCCATGAAAAGGGCTATGCAAAATGCAATGCGCCTAGGTGCTCAAGGAATTAAGATCATGAGCGCAGGTCGCCTGAATGGTATTGAGATCGCTCGTACCGAATGGTACCGTGAAGGGCGTGTGCCACTGCACACTTTGCGCGCCGACATTGACTACGGTGTTTCCGAGGCAAAGACTACTTATGGCATTATTGGCGTCAAGGTTTGGGTGTACAAGGGAGAGGTTCTGGCAAAGAGCGATCAGTCTTCGTCTCCTGCAGCTCCAGTTGCAGACGACGTGACAGCCGCAAGAAAAATGCGTAAACCACCATCTCGCTTATCAGCAAAACCTGAAGATAGGCCTGCAATTGCTGCGGCGCCTGATAGCGAAAAGGGTAAGCCGGCCCGGCGTGCTCCTGCTAGAAAGCCAGTACCGGGAGAGGTTGCGGTTGTAGCTGATGTACAGCCGAAAGCCACTGTAAAGCGAGTGCGTAAGCCCAAAACGGAGGCTGGCGCACCGCCTGACTCCAGCGGACAATCCACCTAGTAATCAGCAGTCAGAAACTAGACTGACAGGAAATTAAATGCTCCAGCCAGCACGAACGAAATATCGAAAGCAGCAAAAAGGTCGCAACAAAGGCGTAGCAGCTCGAGGCACTAAGGTGTCGTTCGGCGAGTTCGGCTTGAAAGCGACGGAACGCGGGCGCCTGACAGCGCGTCAAATTGAAGCGGCGCGTCGTGCCATGACACGCCATATCAAGCGGGGAGGGCGAGTATTCATCCGCATTTTTCCGGACAAGCCAATTTCCCACAAACCTGCAGAAGTTCGCATGGGCGGGGGAAAAGGTAACCCGGAATATTTCGTGGCGGAAATTCGTCCAGGAAATGTTCTTTATGAAATGGACGGAGTTGACGAAAGCACGGCGCGACAGGCTTTTGCCTTGGCTGCTGCCAAGCTTCCCCTCAAAACGACTTTTGTATTTAGGTTAGTGGGGTAAAGGATGAAAGCTAATGAACTGCGTGCCAAAGATGCGACGCAACTGAATACTGAACTTGAAGAATTGCTGAAAGCGCAGTTTTCTCTGCGAATGCAGAAAGCAACTCAGCAGTTAACAAACACCAGTCAACTGAGAAAAGTGCGTCGAGATATTGCTCGAGTCCGTACATTTCTTGCTGAGAAGGTAGTTATCAAATGAGCGAAACAAAAAATACGCGAATACTGACTGGACGTGTTGTCAGTGACAAGATGGACAAGACTGTAACGGTTTTGATCGAGCGTCGAGTCACTCATCCACTGATTGGGAAGGTGATTACGCGCTCGAAGAAATATCACGCTCATGATGAAAAGAATGAGTTTCACGAGGGGGATCTGGTAATGATCGAAGAAACTCGACCAATATCAAAGACCAAAGCTTGGCGTGTTGCGAAGCTCATTGAGAAATCACGCTCTATTTAAATAAATGTTTGCAGTTATAGTTATTATCCAGTTATAATTGCAGTCTGCCTAAGAGATGGTCACGAAAGGCCTCAAGCGCTGTCTGCGCAGTGGTCAATTAAACAGGCTGTGAACTTCCCTGAACGGGGTCCAAAACTGTCGTTTGCAATGAGTTTATCGCTCAGTGCATGATAAGTTGGAGAAAGAGAAAATATGATCCAAATGCAAACGGTGCTAGACGTCGCCGATAATACCGGTGCTCGTTCGGTAATGTGTATCAAAGTTCTGGGTGGCTCAAAGCGCCGATACGCCTCCATTGGTGATGTGATCAAGGTCAGCATTAAAGATGCTGCTCCACGTGGTCGCGTCAAAAAAGGCGAGGTTTATAACGCCGTGGTCGTGCGCACTGCCAAAGGCGTGCGTCGCGCAGATGGAAGTTTGATCCGATTCGATGCCAATGCTGCAGTTCTCTTGTCTGCCAAAATGGAGCCTATTGGTACTCGTATTTTCGGGCCGGTTACTCGGGAACTCAGAACTGAGCGCTTCATGAAAATTGTCTCTCTGGCGCCGGAGGTAATCTAATAATGGAACGGATTCGTAAGGGTGACGAGATTGTTGTCCTCACTGGTCGCGATAAGGGCAAGCGTGGCTCGGTTTTGCGGCGAGTAGATAAAGATCATGTAGTTGTTGAGGGTATTAATCGGGTAAAGAAGCATGTAAAGCCCAATCCCATGAAAAATCAGACTGGTGGAATTGTCGATAAAGATATGCCGATTCACATTTCCAATATTGCGCTGTTTAACCAACAGACACAAAAAGCTGATCGGGTGGGCGTGAAAATTCTTGATGACGGGCGTAAAGTCCGCGTTTTCAAGTCCAATGGTGAGCAGATCGACGCCTGAAGGGGTGGAGGAAGAAATTATGCCGCGCTTACAGCAGTTCTATCTCGAAACAGTCGTACCTGATCTTATGAAAAAGTTCGGGTACAAGACAAAAATGCAGGCACCGCGTATTCAGAAAATAACATTGAATATGGGTGTTGGCGAGACGGTGCAGGACAAAAAAATTCTTGAGCATGCTGTGGGGGACTTGACCAAAATTGCGGGTCAGAAGCCAGTTGTTACAAAGGCCAAGAAGTCGATAGCTACATTCAAGGTACGTAAGGACTATCCAGTCGGATGTATGGTGACCCTTCGCGGTGCGCGGATGTATGAATTTCTGGATCGACTGGTTACTATTGCGATTCCTCGTATCCGCGATTTTCGTGGAATCTCAGGACGTGCTTTCGACGGCCGAGGCAACTATTCGATGGGAGTAAGGGAGCAAATTATTTTCCCTGAAATCGAATACGATAAGATTGACGCTCTCCGCGGTCTCAATATCAGCATTACTACGACGGCGCAATCTGATGATGAAGCTCGAGCGTTGCTCGTCGGATTCAGATTCCCGTTTAAGACTTAAGAGGATTGCCAATATGGCCAAGCTCGCCCTTATCAACCGCGATGTTAAACGTCGTAAAGTTGTTGCAAAATTCGCAATTAAGCGTGCCGAATTACTTGCTGTTGCCAACGATGTTAATCAAACTGATGACAGTAGGTTGGAAGCCCGTGCAAAATTTCAGGAGCTTCCACGTAATGCTTCTCCATCTCGACTTCGAAATCGTTGCAGGCTTACCGGACGTCCTCGTGGAGTGTTTCGCAAGTTCGGTCTGGGGCGTAGTAAGTTGCGGGAAATCGCTATGCGAGGCGAGATTCCAGGTATGACCAAGGCTAGCTGGTAAGGAGAACCTATGAGCATGACCGATCCCATCGCCGACATGTTGACGCGTATTCGTAACGCGCAAATGGTTGGCAAAGCAAATGTATCCATGCCCTCTTCCAAGTTGAAGTTGGCAATTGCTCAAGTACTCAAGGATGAAGGCTACGTTGACGGCTTTAACCGTCAAGAAAATAGCGGCAAGCCTGAATTGCAGATTATCCTCAAGTATTACGCTGGTGAACCCGTGATTGAAAAAATTGAGAGAGTATCTCGCCCTGGACTTCGAATTTACAAGGGGCGTGATGATATTCCCAAAGTGATGAATGGTCTGGGTGTTGCCATTGTCTCTACATCGCGTGGCGTAATGACTGATCGCAAGGCTCGAGCCACTGGTGTTGGTGGTGAAGTCTTGTGCATCGTGGCGTAGTGGAGGATCCATGTCTCGTATAGGAAAGAATCCCGTCTCTGTTCCAAAGGGAGTGGAAGTTACCATCTCCGCAGAACAGGTGTCTGTTAAGGGGCCATTAGGTGTACTTACCCAGCGCCTTAGTAGCGTGGTTAAGTTAACCCATGAAAATGAGAGTCTCTTGTTTGCGGCTGCCAATGAATCTTATGAGGCAAATGCAATGTCAGGAACACTTCGGGCTCTGGTTGCCAATATGGTGACTGGGGTTACAAAAGGGTTTGAGCGAAAACTGACCTTAGTGGGTGTTGGGTACAGAGCCCAGGCGCAGGGTGATAAGCTTAATCTGGCTCTGGGTTTTTCGCATCCCGTGGTTCATGTCATGCCCACAGGAATAAAAGTTGAAACACCTACTCAAACCGAGATTTTGATCAAGGGTGTGGACAAACAACTCGTTGGTAAGGTTGCTTCAGAAATCCGTGCGGTACGTCCTCCTGAGCCTTATAAGGGCAAGGGAGTTAGATATGCCAATGAGACTGTTATTATTAAAGAGACAAAGAAGAAGTAGGGATGCCAAGCCATGATTGACAAAAATATCTCACGGTTGAGGCGCGCTGCCAAAACTAGGATCAAGATTCAGCAACTGAAGACGGCCCGCCTAGCTGTGCATAGAACGAACACTCACATCTATGCACAACTTGTTTCTACCGACGGGGCCCGGATTCTTACCAGTGCATCCACGGTAGAAAAAGATGTACGTATCACTATACCTAATGGCGGGAACGTAGCAGCAGCTGCTGCTGTTGGTAAGCGGATTGCCGAGAAAGCTAAGAGTCTTGGTATAGAGACCGTGGCGTTTGATCGCTCCGGATATAAGTTTCATGGTCGGGTCAAGGCGCTGGCGGAAGCCGCGCGTGAAGCCGGCTTGAAGTTCTAAGCGAGGTCCAAGATGGCAAGGATGCAGCCCAGAATGCAGTCCGGCGATGATCGCCAGGACGGTTTAAAGGAAAAGATGGTAGCAGTGAACCGCGTCACCAAGGTGGTGAAAGGCGGTCGCGTGATGGGATTCGCGGCGTTGACGGTGGTAGGCGACGGCGATGGCGGTATCGGCATGGGTAAGGGCAAAGCGCGAGAGGTACCAGTAGCGATGCAAAAGTCTTTTGATGAAGCGCGTCGTAGGCTTTTCCGTGTCAAATTAAAGAAAGGCACCTTGCATCATGCTGTTATCGGTCGCCATGGCGCCTCTACAGTTATCATGCAACCGGCTTCTGATGGTACAGGAATTATTGCTGGAGGCCCCATGCGTGCTGTATTTGAAGTGATGGGTGTGACGAATGTTCTTGCAAAGATTGTTGGGTCCACGAATCCCTACAATGTTGTGCGAGCCACGCTGGATGGTTTGAAGCGCATGAACACTCCGGCTGAGGTTGCTGCTAAGCGCGGCAAGACAATCGCTGATATCACTACCTGATCAGGCTTGGAGCGTTATATATGGAAAATAAGATCAAGGTGACTTTGATAAAGAGCCCTATTGGTTGCAAGCAGGCCCATCGGGCCACTGTGCGCGGCTTGGGTTTGCGGCGTATTAATCAGACAGTAGAACTTGTCGCAACACCTCAGGTGCGAGGCATGATTCTTACGGTAAATTATCTCGTTCGTGCAGAAGGTTGAGTGAGGAACGTATGGAACTGAATACCATAAAACCTGCTGCTGGTGCCAAGCGTCCTCGTCGACGTGTCGGTCGCGGTATAGGATCGGGTTTGGGAAAGACCGCGGGTCGTGGTCATAAAGGACAGAAGTCACGCTCTGGTGGTTTTCATAAAGTAGGATTTGAAGGAGGACAGATGCCGCTTCAGCGTCGACTTCCTAAGAGAGGTTTTGCTTCTCATCGTCACTCTGAAGAAGTGCGGCTTTCGGATCTTGCGACGGTTAGTAGTGATCAAATAGATATAGCTGCACTCAAGGCAAAAGGTCTTGTCAGCATTAGGGCCCTGCAAGTCAAAGTGATTCTCTCCGGTGAACTATCCCGGAAAATCAACACTATTGGTCTGAGTGTGACAAAGGGAGCCAGAGCCGCAATCGAGGCCGCTGGTGGTACCGTGACTGAGATTATTGTCGAGCCTACAGTTCGTAAATTGCCTAAGAAGGAAAAGCCAAAGGCCTAAGGTCTTTGCGAGCTGAAGAATGGCAATTGTCAACCCACAACTCGGTAAAGCCGGCAAATACGGAGACCTTAAAAAGAGGTTGTTCTTTTTGCTGGGGGCGTTAGTTGTTTTCCGTGTTGGTGCTCACATTCCTGTTCCTGGGATAGACCCTGCAAAGCTTGCAGAACTTTTTCAGGGTCAGCAAGGCGGAATACTGGGATTGTTTAATATGTTTTCAGGCGGAGCGTTGTCACGCTTTACCATTTTTGCATTGGGAATAATGCCGTATATTTCGGCGTCAATAATCATGCAGTTGATGTCGGCAGTTTCCCCGCAACTAGAGTCGCTTAAGAAGGAAGGCCAGTCGGGTCAGCGTAAGATTACTCAATACACCCGATATGGCACTGTGCTTTTGGCACTTTTTCAGGCAACTGGCATTTCTATAGCGCTTGAGTCTCAAGCGGGCCTTGTAATGGACGCGGGCTTAATGTTCCGGTTTACGACTGTGGTGACGCTGGTCACAGGTACTATGTTTCTGATGTGGCTTGGAGAGCAGGTGACTGAGCGTGGATTAGGCAATGGAATATCGATAATTATATTTGCCGGAATTGCTGCAGGATTGCCGAACTCTATTGCCGGTTTATTGGAGTTGGTGCGCACAGGGGCTATGCATCCTTTCACTGCGCTAATGGTTACGGTTGCGGTTGTTCTTGTAACATGGGGTGTCTGTTTTGTTGAGCGTGGGCAACGAAAAATTCTGGTGAATTATGCCAAACGTCAAGTCGGAAACAAGATATATGGTGGCCAGACATCGCATCTTCCGTTCAAGTTAAATATGGCTGGAGTTATACCTCCGATTTTCGCGAGCTCAATCATATTATTTCCAGCAACACTGGCTGGCTGGTTTGGTACCAATGAGGGTGTATATTGGCTGAAGGACATTGCGGCTACTCTGTCTCCTGGACAGCCCATTTATGTTCTGCTTTACATGAGTGCTATTGTGTTCTTTTGTTTTTTCTACACAGCTTTGCAATACAACCCCAAGGAAACTGCAGATAACCTGAAAAAGTCAGGTGCGTTTGTGCCTGGGATACGTCCGGGTGATCAGACAGCTAAATACTTGGAGCGTATCTTGATGCGTCTCACTCTGGCAGGTGCCATATACGTTGCTTTGGTTTGTCTTTTACCCGAATTCCTTATTCTCAAGTGGAATGTTCCCTTTTATTTTGGTGGGACTTCTTTGCTAATTATTGTTGTAGTTACCATGGATTTCATGGCACAGGTACAGGCTTACGTGATGACTCATCAGTACGAAAGCCTGCTCAAGAAGGCTAATTTTAAGGGCGCGGGTTTTCCCGCCCGATAGACTGGATCGGACCCAAGCGGGGATATGTCCAAAGAAGACGTGATCCAGATGCAGGGAGAGATTGTAGACAATCTGCCCAACGCAACTTTTCGAGTAAAACTCGAAAACGGCCACATTGTTTTAGGGCACATTTCAGGAAAAATGCGCATGCACTACATTCGCATTCTTCCGGGAGACAAGGTGACGGTTGAAATGACGCCTTATGACCTTACGCGTGGTCGTATTGTTTTTAGGGTGAAGTGAGTGAGTCATACAGTTGCTACAGGATTAATGAAGGAGAGTTTGCAATGAAAGTACTAACTTCGGTAAAGAAAATCTGTCGTAATTGCAAAGTAATACGCAGGCACGGAGTGGTGCGAATTATTTGCACCGATCCGCGGCACAAGCAGCGTCAAGGCTGAATCGGATACCACTAAATGTGGTATTGCGACCAAATACACGCTATAATCTCAGGTTTCGCTTTTCGGGCGAAGCCTATTTGGATGGAGTAACCGAATGGCCCGCATTGCAGGGGTAAATATCCCAAACCATCAGCACGCTGAGATTGCGCTTCAGGCTATTTACGGCGTAGGTAAAACTCGTGCACAAGCTATTTGTGATTCAGCTGGAATAGGCAAAAGTTCCAAGATCAAGGACTTGTCTGAAGCTGACATGGAAAAGTTGCGTATCGAAGTTTCAAAGATCACCGTTGAAGGGGATCTGCGACGTGAAGTTTCCATGAACATTAAACGGCTGATGGACCTTGGCTGTTATCGTGGAACCCGCCATCGCAAAGGGTTGCCGGCTCGCGGGCAACGTACTCGTACTAACGCACGTACTCGCAAGGGC
This sequence comes from Betaproteobacteria bacterium, assembly GCA_947479645.1. Classification (GTDB taxonomy): domain Bacteria; phylum Pseudomonadota; class Gammaproteobacteria; order Burkholderiales; family SG8-39; genus CAIYPG01. Next base: position 28,905 of record CANKAJ010000042.1, read on the forward strand.
CCGCGCAAGGCAGCGATAAAGCTACAGTCGGCACCAGGTAAGACTTAAGCCGCTAGTCGCACTTTACCGGATATCACAGGAATAAACGAATATGGCCAAGCAGCCTACCGCACCCGCAGCAACGCGCGCCCGCAAAAAGGTGAAGAAGAATGTCGCCGAGGGTATTGCGCATATACATGCTTCATTTAATAACACGATTGTCACCATAACTGACCGTCAAGGTAATGCTCTTTCTTGGGCAACTTCCGGTGCTGCAGGATTCAAAGGCTCGCGTAAATCAACTCCGTTTGCTGCTCAGGTTGCTGCAGAACAGGCCGGACGCGGTGCACAGGAGTGTGGAGTCAAGAATCTGGAAGTTCGCATTAAAGGCCCCGGTCCTGGTCGTGAGTCGGCAGTGCGCGCTTTAAATGGGCTTGGTCTCAAAATTACAAGCATCGCCGACGTTACGCCGGTCCCACATAACGGCTGTCGCCCACCCAAGCGGCGCCGGATTTAGTCGAAGTACGAGAGGAATTCATGGCCCGCAATCTCGATCCAAAGTGCCGTCAGTGCCGTCGCGAGGGAGAAAAACTTTTCCTCAAAGGTGAGAAATGTTTCACCGACAAGTGCGCGATTGAGCGGCGTAGTTATGCTCCTGGTCAGCATGGCCAGAAAAGTGGTGCCCGTTTGTCTGATTTTGGCAAACAGCTGCGCGAGAAACAGAAAATGCGTCGCGTGTATGGCCTTCTGGAAGGACAATTCCGGCGAGTCTACGCTGAAGCAGATCGTCGAAAGGGTGTCGTTGGTGAGAACTTATTACAAGTTCTTGAATCCCGCCTTGATACTGTTTCTTACCGTATGGGGTTCGGTGCTAGTCGTACTGAGGCTCGGCAGGTTGTGCGTCACAATGCCATTCTAGTCAACGGTCGTCGTGTAAACATTCCTTCGTATCAGGTTAAGCCAGGTGATGTGGTTGAAGTGGCGGAGAAGGCCAAGGCTCATTTGAGAATTAAGGCCGCGGCTGAAGCTGCGGAGTCGCGCGGATTTCCTGATTGGATTGAAGTTGATATTAAGACCCTCAAGGGAAAATTTAAGGCGCTGCCGCTGCGTAGCGAGCTACCTTCAAACATAAATGAGAGTCTTGTTGTCGAGTTGTATTCGAAGTAATCCGCGAAGAAATCTTGAAGTTACCTGTTTGATCAGGGGAAAGCGTATATGCAAACCAGTGGATTCCTAAAGCCCCGCAACATTGATGTACAGACCGTGGCTCCGAACCATGGGCGTGTCGTAATGGAGCCGTTTGAACGTGGTTATGGCCACACACTTGGTAACGCGCTGCGTCGCGTTCTTTTGTCTTCCATGCCCGGTTTTGCCCCGACTGAGGTGCAAATTAGTGGCGTGCTTCATGAGTACTCCGCCATTGAAGGTGTGCAGGAGGACGTTGTAGATATCCTTTTGAATCTGAAGGGTGTCGTCCTTAAGCTACACAATCGCGATGAGGCTCTGCTTACCCTCAAGAAAATGGGCGATGGTCCTGTGACAGCGGCTGATATTGAGGTTACCCACGACGTAGAGATCGTCAATCCAGAGCATGTTATCGCGCACCTTTCGCCGGGTGGCAAGCTCGAGATGCAGATAAAAATCGAAAAAGGTCGTGGATATCTCCCTGGCAATATGCGTCTTGTTGCTGAAGAAGCTAAGACTGTTGGCCGTATAATCTTGGATGCCTCATTTTCCCCTATTTTGCGGGTTTCCTTCACCGTAGAGTCTGCTCGCGTAGAAAAGCGTACCGACCTCGACAAGTTGATCATTGATATCGAGACCAATGGTGCGATTGAGTCTGAAGAAGCGATCCGTTATGCCGCTGGCATTCTGGTGGATCAACTTTCCGTATTTGCTGCACTGGAAGGAACCGCTCCTGTTGCTGAGGAGAGGAAGTCCCCTCAGGTTGACCCCATTTTACTTCGACCAGTGGATGATCTCGAGCTTACTGTACGATCGGCCAATTGTCTCAAGGCTGAAAACATTTACTACATTGGCGATTTGATACAACGATCCGAGATCGAGTTGTTGAAGGCTCCGAATCTTGGTCGCAAGTCGCTTAATGAAATCAAAGAAGTCCTTGCATCACGCGGCCTGACTCTCGGCATGAAGCTTGAGAACTGGCCTCCAGTTGGCTTGGAGACAGCGCGCACCTGATGCGCCCATCCTGATTAAAGAAAGAGGCCTACCATGCGTCACCGCCTAGGGCTGCGCAAGCTCAATCGAACCAGCAGCCACCGTTTGGCAATGCTGCGAAATATGACTAATTCGTTACTCAAGCATGAGGCGATCACAACTACTTTGCCCAAGGCTAAGGAGTTGCGTCGTGTAGTAGAACCAATGATCACACTCGGTAAAACTCCTACGGTAGCCAATCGCCGTCTGGCTTTTGACCGGCTGCGCGATCGCGATATTGTCACCAAGCTTTTTGGTGAACTTGGTCCCAGATATTTACAGCGTAATGGAGGATATTTGCGGATATTGAAGTTCGGATTCCGCAAAGGCGACAATGCACCAATGGCATTGGTGGAGTTGCTGGATCGACCCGAATCAACGGATGTTACGGCCACTTCCAGTTCTGCAGATTAGCCAGTTCTGGGCTTCTAAAAAAAGGCCGGTTCACCCGGCCTTTTTTATTAGTGTCTTCTGATTTGTTGGTCCGAACTCAGAGAACGAGCAACACCCGGAAATCATTGACGTTGGTTCTCGTTGGTCCGGTCATGATCAAGTCACCCAGCTCGGAGAAAAAGAACCAAGCATCGTTTCGGGCTGCAATGTTAACTGCATTTAGCTCCGCGTTCCTGGCGCGCAACATCGTGTCCGGGGTTATTATCGCGCCGGCATTGTCTTCAGAGCCATCGATGCCGTCTGTATCTCCGGCGAGTCCCCAGATATTAGGGCAATCAGCCAGTTCAATCACGGTTGCCAGCAGGAATTCAGTACAGCGTCCCCCTCGTCCGCTCCCTCTCAGGGTGACTGTGCACTCGCCACCCGAAATCAACGCGATCGGTGTTGGCCATGGCTGGGCATAGTTAACAACCTGTCGAGCGATTGCAGCATGCATTTTACCTATCTGCGACGCCTCTCCTGTTACGCTATCGGCAAGAACAGCGGCCTTGATGCCGTGTTCACGAAAGTAGTGGACAGCTGCCTGCATTGCTATATGACCGTTCGCAATTATCCGATTTTCCACGTTCCTAAAGAACTTGTCTCCAGGCTTTGGCGTTTCCTCCAGTTCTCCGCAAACACCACGTTCAAGATGAGCTAGCACTGCTCGGGGTGCATTGACTTCAAACTGACCAATAATCCTTAATGCATCGCTGTAGGTACTGGGGTCCGGGGCACAAACCCCAGAAGCGATGTGAGTCGGGTCGTCTCCGATTACATCAGAAATGATTAGTGACAATACCGGCGCTTTGCAGGCTTGTGCCAAACGCCCTCCAAGAATAGCTGAAAGATGCTTTCTAACGACATTCATGTCCTGAATTGGGGCACCACAGCGAAGCAACTCAATTGTTGTTGCCTTGAGGTCAGCCACGCTTAGCCCGTCTGCGGGCAGCGAAAGCAGAGAGGTTCCTCCACCGGAGATCAGGACCAACAGCAAATCCTCTTTGCCGAGAGTTTTGGCTAACCGGAGCATCTCGCGGGCTGCTCTCTCACCAGCCTCATCGGGCACAGGGTGGCCAGCCTCGATGACCTTGATTTTGCTGGTCAGAGCACCATGCTGATAACGGGTAACTACCATGCCATCAAGACGTGCTGTGGCCGGCCAATGCTGTTCCACTGCCAAGGCCATGGCAGCTGCCGCCTTACCGGCGCCTAGAACCAGGGTTCTACCCGACGGTGGCTTTGGCAGGTGCGGCGGCACCACCTTCATAGGGTCAGCCGCACCGATAGCTGCACAGAAACTACCCAGTAATAGTTGTCTTGGGTCCAATAAACGGTTTGTCAATGATCAAAGCAGAATCATACTTCAAGATCACATCGATAGATTTGGTGGTACAGATTTGTAGGCGGGACTAGGTTATGCATCCGCTAAAATGTGGACATGAATTCCGTTAAATTAAGTGTAGTAATCTTTGCTCTTAATTGCGTGTCAATGGTCCATGCTCAGGAAAAGTCCGCCAATGCTTTGCCATCGCCGACCAGCAAGCCGGCAGCTGGACAATTCCAGGCAATTTTCGGGGCCATTGATGCCAATGATATGAGGGAAATTGAACGCCTGATCAAGCTGGGCGTACATTTGCCAGCGCGCAATGGCGACGGTGAACCCCCCCTCTATGTTGCTGCAGAAAAAGGCAGTCTGGAAGCGCTGCGACTGCTCCTTGAGGGGATGTCGGATGTGCGCTTGCGTACGCCAAACGGAGAAACCGCGCTACATGCAGCCGCAATGCGGGAAAACCCGGCATTCGTGAAGATTCTCCTGGATGGCGGGACCGAATCCAATTCGGTGAATCTCAATGGTGAAACACCGCTTGCATGGGCCTCGATGACTGGCACTTTATCTACGGTACAAATGCTGGTGGAGCATGGTGCCATCATCAATGCTATCGATGAACGGGGTAATACTCCGCTGCACGGTGCAGCTGCTTCTGGCCATCTGGAAGTGATCGCCTTTCTGCTGAAGCACCAGGCGCTTCTCTCACTACGCAATCGGGATGGTAAAACGCCAAGCGATCTGGCCCGCGAGAGGGAGTTTCCAGATGTTGTGAGGCTTCTGGATAAACAGTAAGAGCGTATGCTCGGCTAGTAGATGAGTCACAGCGAGTAATCAATCGCCACTGACTTTGTCAGGGTTTAAAATCCCATTCCTTTGGCGTGGGTGACGAATCACGGCAGCCGAATACAACGCCCATGAGCCAAGAAGCGCCGCGCCGCCAAAAGGGGTCAGCAATCCCAGGCCGTTCGTGCCAGTCAATGAGATGACATATAGGCTGCCCGAGAATAAGAGGATTCCCGCGATCATCAGGACGCCTGACAGAATCAAGAGTCGAGAATCGGTGATGAATATGGCTGTCACACCCAATGCAAGCAATCCCAGCGCATGATAGAAGTGATACTGCACGGCTGTTTGATAAATCAGCAGGTATGCCGGGCTTATCGTGTTCTGAATTGCGTGCGTTCCCAAGGCGCCCATGGCGACAGAAGTGAAGGCAGTGATACCGCCTGCCGAAAGAAAGAGGCGACTATAGGTATTCAATGGAGCTCCATCCGTATTGCCAGGCAATTTCATAGATTAATAATCACATACTTTGGTGAAAGCATGCATGGGACCTGCTTGAGATTCGCGGACGCATGAATCACCTTATAATAGGATCAAGCCAGTGGAATTGGAGCTGGCTCAAAAAAACTGCACCAATATAGCCGCATATCCTGGCAAGCGCACTGAGCATATCGGCACGGCAGCCGCCTCTCCTTTATTTGGAATGATGTCCGGTGCGGTTTGGTTGCTTGTGCAACACAGGTTTCAACTTACAAGAGGAGTGTCAGCATGTCGGACAAAGTTGTTATCAAGACCGTCGAAGAACTCAAGACCTGGGTCGGCAAGGAAGTGGCCGTCGGTAACTGGATTACCATTACCCAGGACTTGATAAACAAGTTCGCTGAAGCTTCAGGCGATTACCAGTGGATCCACGTCGACGTTGAGCGCTGCAAGAAGGAGTCGCCGTTCAAGAGCACCATTGCTC
>CANKAJ010000043.1 GCA_947479645.1 Betaproteobacteria bacterium
AGACGAATTATCGCAAGGCTCAGGGAATATCGGGGGCCACCATCATGGGTGATGGCAAGGTGGCACTGATACTGGATGTGGCGGCGCTGGTGCACTGGCCGCTGCAGGATACGCGGCAGGCGGCGTGAGGGCTGTCCAGGGAGAAGTGGCAAAGAGTCGGTATTTCAATGATGTGAGAAGGAGTAAATCATGAACATTTCAGATATGAAGATCGGGATGAGACTTGCGGTGGCTTTTTGCGTCACCTTGAGCTTGCTTATTGTTGTCGCGGCATTTGGCAGTATTCGAATATCGGCGCTTAACGAAGACATCCAGGCAATGACCTATGACCGTTTTCCAAAGACGGTTCAGGCCAATAACATAATCGACTCCATCAATAACATCGCTCGCCACTTGCGCAATGCATATATCTACAGTGGCGATGAACAAAAGAAGTCGCTGGACTCGATTGCCCCCGAGAGAAAGAACATTAGCGACAACATTGACAAGCTTGTCGCCAGCATCAAGAGCGAGAAGGGCAAGGAGCTTTTAAAGAATGTCAATAATGCACGCTCTGCGTATGTAGTAAATCAGGATAAATTTCTGGAGTTGCTCAAGGCCGATAAAAAGGCTGATATTGTTTCCTTGATGCAGGGAGATTTGCGCAAGACTCAAAATGAGTACTTGGCGTCGGTTGTCGCTTTGATCAAGTTCCAGACTGAAACCATGGATAAGACCGGGAAGGACGCTGGCGAATCCGCTGCGAACTCGACCCGCCTGATGATCGCTACGGGTGTGCTCGGCGCGGTACTGACGATTCTGCTTGGCTGGATCATCACCCGCAGTATCACCGGCCCGACAAAGCAATTGGTAGACGGCGCCAACAAAATGGCCGCCGGGGAGTTCGACTTCAAGATTGACATCAAGAGCAAGGACGAGGTTGGCGCCCTGGCCGATGCTGTGCGCACAATGCAGGTGGCGGTACAGGCCATGATCGCCGATGCCAGGATGCTGTCGCAGGCCGCTGTTGATGGCAAGCTTGCTACGCGTGCGGATGCCTCCAGGCACCATGGAGACTTTCAGGCCATTGTCAAGGGTGTCAACGACACGCTGGATGCCGTGATCGGTCCGTTGAATGTGGCGGCGAGCTATGTGGATCAGATCTCCAAGGGGGTGATCCCGGCCAAGATCACCGACAGCTACAACGGCGACTTCAACGCGCTCAAGAACAATCTCAACGTCTGTATCGATGCGGTCAATGCGCTGGTGGCTGATGCCAATATGCTCTCCATGGCGGCGGTCGAAGGCAAGCTCGAGACGCGAGCCGATGCGAGCAGGCACCAGGGGGATTTCCGGAAAGTGGTCCAAGGGGTGAACGCCACGCTGGATGCCATCGTCGGGCCGGTGAACGAGGTGGTGCGCGTGCTCGGTGCGCTGTCCAAGGGAGATCTGACCGAGAAGATCAGCACCAACTACCAGGGCACCTTCGACAAGTTGAAAGAGGATGCCAACCTGACGGTGGACAAGCTCACCGAGATCGTGAGCCAGATCAAGGAGTCGACCGAGTCGATCAACGTGGCCTCCAAGGAGATCGCCTCGGGCAACACGGATCTGTCCAGCCGCACCGAGGAGCAGGCCTCCAGTCTGGAGGAGACGGCCAGTTCGATGGAAGAACTCACCAGCACCGTGAAGCAGAACGCGGAGAACGCCAGGCAGGCCAATCAACTGGCAGCGGGGGCCTCGGAGGTGGCGGTCAGGGGCGGCGATGTCGTGGGTCAGGTGGTGACGACGATGAGTTCGATCAACGAGTCGTCCAAGAAGATCGTGGACATCATCAGCGTGATCGACGGCATTGCCTTCCAGACCAACATTCTGGCGCTGAACGCGGCGGTGGAAGCGGCGCGGGCGGGCGAACAGGGAAGAGGCTTTGCGGTGGTGGCCACGGAAGTGAGGACGCTGGCACAGCGCAGCGCGGCGGCGGCCAAGGAGATCAAGGAGTTGATCGGGGACTCGGTGGAGAAGGTGGGTGCCGGAACCAAGCTGGTGGACGAGGCGGGCAAGACGATGGAGGAGATCGTCAGTTCGGTGAAGCGGGTGACCGACATCATGGCCGAGATCACGGCGGCCTCTCAGGAGCAAAGCGCGGGGATAGAGCAGGTGAACCAGGCGATCACGCAGATGGACGAGGTGACCCAGCAGAACGCGGCGCTGGTGGAACAGGCGGCGGCGGCGGCCGAGAGCATGGAAGAGCAGGCGGGCAATCTCTCGCAGGCGGTATCGATCTTCAAGCTGTCGCAGCAGGCCGGGCGGCCGCTCCTGGCCAAACCGGTGGCGACCAAACCGGCTGGGCTGGCCGCGCCGCGCAAGGCGGCCACGGTGACCCCGCACCCGGCGGCGCATGCCGCGGCCAGGGGTAATGGCCAGCATCCGGTGAGCAAACCCAGGGCAGCCAAAGCCGCCGGTGGTGGTGACGGCGACTGGACGGAGTTCTAGGAACGTCAGCCATTCATATCAATCACAAATTGGACTGGCGTGCCGGTGATAGTGGGTTACCGCCACGCTGGTACTTCCATCTCAATTAAGCAGGAGAAAAAATCATGACACAGGCAACGCAGGCACAGACAGCAGCGTCATCGGCACCGCCGCAGGCTGTTGCGGCGGTGAAGCAGGCGAACGAATTCCTCACCTTTACGCTGGGCAAGGAAGAGTACGGCGTGGAGATACTCAAGGTGCAGGAGATCCGCAGTTACGAAGCCCCCACGACGATCGCCAATGCGCCGGCCTTCATCAAGGGGGTGGTGAATTTGCGCGGGGTCATCGTGCCCATCGTGGACATGCGCATCAAGTTCGGGCTGGGCTCGGCCGAGTACAACCAGTTCACGGTGGTGATCATCCTGAACGTGGCGCACCGGGTGGTGGGCATGGTGGTCGATGGGGTGTCCGATGTGCTCACGCTGACGGCCGAGCAGATCCGGCCGGCGCCCGAATTCGGCGCCAGCCTGGACACCCAGTACATCATCGGCCTGGGCACCGTGGATCAACGCATGCTGATCCTCATGGATATCGAGAAGCTGATGACCAGCAACGACATGGCACTCACCGATATGGCACTGCACTAGTGCTGCCACAAGGTGAGCGCAGGGATCTATCCCTTGGGGCTAATTGCCCGAAAAACCGCTCTGGTATTGGATCCACGGGTTACTGATATTTTTCGCGAGGCAATGACTGAGTTCTGCGCGGAGCATCGTTGGGTGCGTGAAGCGTGGACATAGGTGATGACAAATGACACAGGCAGCCAGGCTCGGGGGTGCGAGCATGTTCAACGCCCGAATCGACAACCTTGCGATTGCGGCGCCGCGCACAGGTTTTGGCGCCCTATCGCTTTGCGCGCGATTGCTGATATCGATCTCGCTGATACTGATTGCCGTATGGTCGTTGATGATTGCCCTCACCTATGCGGATCGGCGTGACGGCACCATTGCCGATGCCCAGGCTTTTGCCCAGAATCCTGGCGCTGAACGCGGCAGCGGCGGCCGAGAGCATGGAAGAGCAGGCGGGCAATCTCTCGCAGGCGGTGTCGATCTTCAAGCTGTCGCAGCAGGCCGGACGGCCGGCGCGGGCGAGATTGGCGAACGTAATTCCACACACGAACATCGCGACCAAGCGCCAATGCCCGGAATCCAGAACCAAAGCAGGGCTCAGGGCGGCCAATGGCGATGTAACGCGATCCGTTGTTGACATTAGTACCACCACATAGAGGAGGCGCTATGAACACGTTACTCGGTCGCTTAAAGGTATGGCAAAAACTGGTGATCTTTGGCGTGCTGGGTCTGGTCGTGGGCGTGCCACCAGCGATCATGTACATGCGCTCGAGTAATGCCGGGATTCAAGCAGCAAGCCTGGAATTGGAGGGTATTGCCCCAACCAAGGCCATGTTGCGGGTCATTCAACTCACCCAGCAGCACCGCGGCATGGCGGCAGCCATCCTGGGAGGCAACAGCGCCATGAGTAGCCAGCGAGAGCAAGTGCAGGCGCTCTTGGACAAGACGTTGGTGGATACAAGTTCCATGTTTGGTCGTGATGTCAAGGACGCCAAGATCACCGCAAGCTGGAACCAGGCTGTGCAGAGCTGGAAGGACCTGGCCCTGAATGCTTCGCAGAAGTCCATTTCCGGTGCGCTGAGTTTCTCCCGGCATACCGCGCTGATCGAGGAGTATCTGACACTGGTGGACAAGATAGCCGACTACTTCGGGCTGCCGTTTGATCCTGATGCTGACAGCTATTTTCTGGTGATGGCGGGGCTGAATCATCTGCCCAACTTAACAGAATCACTTGGGCAGGCCCGTGCCCTTGGCTCAAAGTACCTCGCACAAAAGAGCGTCAGCGCGGAAGAGCGCACCATGCTTTCGGTTGCGCTGCGCTTTGCCTATTTTCACGATCGCAAAATGACAACTGTGCTGAACAAGGTGGTGGAGTTAAACCCTGCTCTCGCGCGAAAACTGGCCGGGCCGGTCAAGGCACTCTCTGAGTCCACGCAATCGGCGATCCGTTTGGCCGAAGACGAAGTAGTCAGGGTGGAAAAAGTGAGCGCTGATTCGGGCGAGTATTTCAAGACGTTTACAGGCGTCATCGATGCTGTGTTTGCCTTGAATGCCAGCGCCATGCAGATTCTTGACGAAGAGTTGCGCCGCCGCGAATCGCGATTGCAAAATTTTCAGCACTTTGTGCTGGGGTTTATTGCCCTGATTTTTGTGATTTCGTTAGCGGTGGGCTATGCGGTAACCCGCTCAATTACGCGCCCGTTGGCACAGGCCGTCGAAGTGGCGGATGCAATGGCGGTGGGGGATTTAAGCAAGAAGGTGGAGACCGACAGTACCGATGAGACCGGCCATCTTCTGCGCTCCATGCAGAAGATGGCGCAGGCGGTACAGGCATTGGTGACTGATGCGGCCATGTTGTCGCAAGCGGCGGTTGCTGGGAAATTGACCACCCGCGCGGATGCGAGCAGGCATCGGGGTGATTTCGGCCGGGTGGTGGCCGGGGTTAACGACACACTGGATGCGGTGATCGGGCCATTGAACGTGGCGGCCAGCTATGTTGATCAGATCTCCAAGGGAGTGATACCGGCGAAGATCACCGCCAGCTATAACGGGGACTTCAATGCTCTTAAGGATAATCTCAACGTCTGCATCGATGCGGTCAATGCGCTGGTGGCCGATACCAACAATTTGTCGAGGGCGGCGGTGGATGGCCAGCTGGAGGCGCGAGCCGATGCAGGCAAGCACCAGGGTGATTTTCGCAAGGTGGTCCAAGGGCTGAATGCCACGCTGGACGCCATTGTCGGCCCTGTGAACGAAGTGGTGCGAGTGCTGGGGGCACTCTCGCGAGGTGATCTCACCGAAAAGGTCGCGGCGCAATACAAGGGTACTTTCGAGCAGCTGAAGAACGATGCCAATTCGACGGTGGACAAGCTGACCGAGATTGTCAGTCAGATCAAGGAATCGACCGAGTCGATCAACATCGGCTCGCAGGAAATCGCCGCAGGCAACGCCGATCTGTCGAGTCGAACCGAAACTCAGGCATCGAGTCTGGAGAAGACGGCCGCCTCGATGGTCGATTTAACCAATACCGTGAAGCAGAACGCGGAGAACGCCAAGCAGGCCAATCAGCTGGCGGCGGGTGCCTCGGAGGTCGCGGTCAAGGGTGGAAAGGTCGTCGGCCAGGTGGTCACGACCATGAGCTCGATCAACGAATCATCCAAGAAGATCGTGGACATCATCAGCGTGATCGACGGCATTGCGTTCCAGACCAACATTCTGGCGCTGAACGCGGCGGTGGAAGCCGCGCGGGCGGGTGAACAGGGCCGGGGCTTTGCGGTGGTGGCCACCGAAGTGAGGACGCTGGCGCAAAGGAGCGCGGCGGCGGCCAAGGAGATCAAGAAACTGATCGGCGATTCGGTGGAGAAGGTCGGCGCCGGAACCAAGCTGGTGGACGAGGCGGGCAAGACGATGGTGGAGATCGTCAGTTCGGTGAAGCGGGTGACCGACATCATGGCCGAGATCACGGCGGCCTCGCAGGAGCAAAGCGCAGGCATCGAGCAGGTCAACACGGCGATCGCTCAGATGGACGAAGTGACGCAGCAGAACGCGGCGTTGGTGGAAGAGGCGGCGGCGGCCGCCGAGAGCATGGAAGAGCAGGCCGGGAATCTCTCGCAGGCGGTATCCATCTTCAAACTCGTGCCAGCGCAATCACCAGCGCTGGCAGCCAGGGCCAATGTCAAGCCGGAAATAGGGCTGAAAAGGATCTCTGCTGTGCTGATTCAGCATTTGCCAGAGCAGCACAATGCGATGGTGTAGGCCTCTGGTAATCGGGCATGGAAGTCCGCGTTCAACAACTGGGCAGCAAGCTCGCCAACAGCATCGAGCAACCCAAGGCAAAGGAGTTGATGGTCAAGTTTGTTGCCGCTCACGAGGCAATGCGGGCTTCGTACCGCAAAGGATTGTAGGCATACAAGGCTGCCAACCATGACGCCAGCGCGGGTGATGGCGAGCGCAAGAATCATTAGCAGTCAATTTACAAGGCGACAAGCGGCAACGGACATTTCAAGGAAATCCGATCATGAAGAAAAACTTCCCCATCACACAAACTGAAGTCCAATTAAGTGACGAGACACGGATCGTCTCGATGACGGACCTCAAAGGGCGAATCACCTACGTCAATCGGGATTTTCTCGAGATCAGCGGTTTTACCGAAGGCGAACTCATGGGACATGCGCATAATGTCGTGCGCCACCCGGATATGCCCCCGGAAGCCTTTCAGGATCTCTGGGACACGCTCAAAGCCGGGCGACCGTGGAAGGGCCATGTCAAGAACCGCTGCAAGAACGGCGACTTTTATTGGGTCGAGGCGCATGCGGCGCCGATGTGGGAAGGCGACAAGGTCGTCGGCTACATGTCGGCGCGGCGCAAGCCAGCGCCTGACAAAGTCGCTGCCGCCGAAGGCGCCTATCGGCTGTTTCGCGAAAACAAGGCCAGGGGCCTGGCCATTCGTGATGGCTGGGTGGTGTCCACCAGATTGTTCGCGCGGCTTTGGAGCCTACTTGGCCGGGCCTCGGTGGCTAGCAAGCTGAGTCTGGGTAGCCTTCTGAGTGCGGCGCTGGTCATTGGTGCAGGAACGATGGGTTTGAGCCAGAGTGCAACGCCGATTCCGGGTGCGCTGCAGAGCCTGTTCTGGACATTGGCCGCGGTGATGGCAATGGTCCAGGTTGGGGTGATCTACTGGCTGGTGCGGGTGCTGATCCACCAACCCCTGGAGAAGCAGTTGCTGCCTGCGTTTCGGCGTTTGTCCGAAGGGAAATACGACAATGTGCTTGATCTCTCACGAGACGACGCGATAGGCAGGATGTTGCAGGGCCTGGAGACCATGCAGAACCGGCTGGGTTATGAGGTCGCCGAAAGTCGCAGAAACTCTGACGAGATGGCCAGAGTCCGCGACGCGCTTACCCAGGTGACAGTGCCGGTGACGGTTGCCAACGAGCAAAATAACCTCATCTACATGAACCGCGCAGCAGAAGCGCTGTGGACGGGTATGGCCGAGGATATCCGGTGGTTGAATCCCGAGTTCGCAGTGGGGCGTCTGCTGGGTACGCGGATGTCGCAGCATTTTGGAAATGAGTCCGGCATTCTGCTTGCGGCCGAGGCAGTTACGGGCACACAGGTGCTGGATATCCAGCTTGCCGCTCGCGCACTGCGGGTTACCGCGACGCCGGTGAAGAATGACCGGGGGCAGGACCTGGGGCGTGTGACCCAGTGGCTGGATCGCACGGTTGAAATCAAGGTGGAGAAGGAAGTCAGCGGGATCGTGAAAGCCGCTGGTGAGGGTGATTTCACCAAGCGCATTGAACTGCAGGGCAAGGAAGGCTTCATCAGGCAACTGGCCGAGGGCATCAATGCGCTGACCCACACCAGCGAAGTGGGCCTGAATGAAGTGGCGCGTTTGCTCGAAGCGCTGGCCAGGGGGGATCTCACCGAGAAAATCACCAGCGAATATCAGGGTTCCTTTGGTCGCCTGAAAAATGACGCCAACACGGTGGTGGACAAGCTGAACGAGATTGTGAGCAGCATCAAGGAGTCAACCGAATCGGTCAATGTGGCGGCGCGGGAAATCGCGTCGGGTAACTCCGATTTGTCGTCTCGAACCGAGACGCAGGCCTCCAATCTGGAGAAAACGGCTTCTTCCATGCGGGATCTGACGTTGACCGTGAAGCAGAACGCGGCCAATGCGACTCAGGCCAATCAACTGGCAGCGGGGGCCTCGCAGGTGGCTCTGAAGGGTGGGGAAGTTGTTGGCCAGGTGGTATCGACCATGAGCGCCATCAACGAATCGTCCCGGAAAATCGTGGACATCATCAGCGTCATCGACGGCATTGCATTCCAGACCAATATTCTTGCCCTCAATGCGGCAGTCGAGGCGGCGCGCGCAGGCGAGCAGGGGCGCGGCTTTGCCGTGGTTTCCACCGAGGTGCGCATGCTGGCCCAGAAAAGCGCGACAGCGGCAAAAGAAATCAAGCAACTGATCTCCAACTCGGTCGAGAGTGTCGATGTCGGGACCCGGTTGGTGGATGAAGCCGGGGACACCATGCAGGACATTGTGAGTTCGGTGAAGCGGGTGACCGACATCATGGCCGAGATCACCGCGGCATCCCAGGAGCAAAGCACCGGACTCGAACAGGTGAACGCAGCGATCCATGAGATGGATGAAGTGACGCAGCAGAATGCGGCGTTAGTCGAAGAAGCGGCAGCGGCGGCCGAAAGCCTGGAAGAGCAGGCCGGCAACCTGGCGCACGCAGTGGCGATTTTCAGGATGCGGCAGCAGTCGGGGCATGGGGCAGTTACGGGCACAAGGCCAGGTCTGGCAAGAACGGATCGTAAATCACCGGCTGAATTGACGCGTTTAGCCGGCTAAATCGGGATTAATCATGCGAGAAAATGATACGGCCACACTCTCCAAGGACGAGCGGCGGGAATTCGATTTCAGCGACCGCAATTTCGAGCAGGTACGCAAGCTGATTTACGAACACGCTGGAATATCGCTCAGCCCGAGCAAGCGGGAGATGGTGTATAGCCGGCTGGGCCGGCGTCTGCGCGTACTTGGCCTGTCCAGCTTCGATGCCTATCTGGAATTTCTCGAGAGCGATAACGATGCCGAGTTGGAGGCTTTTACCAATTCGTTGACCACGAATCTGACGTCTTTTTTTCGCGAAGAACACCATTTTCCGATCCTGGCCGATCTGATGCGCAGTCACAAGGGTGAGCACATCGTGCTGTGGTGCTGCGCCGCCTCTACTGGGGAAGAGCCCTATTCGATGGCGATTACCGCAGCGGAAACTTTCGGAACGCTCAATCCGCCGGTGAGGATTCTGGCCACCGATGTGGACACGAACGTTCTGGCCAAGGCGCAGGAAGGCGTTTATGCGATGGAACGGCTGGAGAAGATGTCCGAGGAACGCCTGCAGCGCTACTTTCTGCGGGGCAAGGGAAGCCATGCGGGTCAGGGTCGGGTGCGTGATGAACTGCGCAAGCTGATCACGTTTCGTCAACTCAATCTGCTGGACACCAAATGGCCGGTGAGTGGGCCATTGCACGCCATTTTTTGCCGGAACGTGATGATTTATTTTGACAAGAAGACGCAATTGGAAATTCTCAAGCAATTTGTGCCGCTGCTGCGACCCGACGGCCTGATGTTCGCCGGCCATTCCGAGAGCTTTCACCATGCTGCCAATCTGCTTACCCTTCGTGGCAAGACCGTGTATCAACTTGCCAATGCTGTACGAACAGCGCACCACTGAGCGAGAACCTGACGTGCTTGCACCCAATGTCTATTACGACAACCAGCTCGAAATCGATGCAGTCAAGCTATTGCCCGGGGAGTATTACGCCACGACCCGCGACATGGTGCTGGTGACAGTACTCGGTTCCTGTGTCACCGCCTGTATCCGGGACAAGCTGTCGGGCATCGGCGGGATGAACCATTTCATGCTGCCCGATTCCAATCCGGACAAGGACAACCCCGTCAGCACTTCGGCTCGGTATGGCGCCTTCGCCATGGAGGTTCTGATCAATAATCTGCTCTCATTGGGAGCGCACCGCACGTTGCTTGAAGCCAAGGTGTTTGGCGGCGGAAATGTGCTGCCAAACATGACCAAGATGAAAATAGGCGAGCGCAATGCACAATTTGCATTGCGATTTCTTGCCACGGAAAAGATTCCCATCGTGGCAAGGGATCTGGTGGATATCTATCCGCGCAAGGTTTATTTTTTCCCGAAAACAGGCAGAGTGCTGATCAAGAAATTGCGCAACATGCACAACGAAACCATCTACGCGCGGGAAAAAGAGTACGGTGCCCGCATTGTCAAAGAGGAGGTCGCGGGCGAAATCGAGCTGTTCGGATGAACGACCGAATGGCGATGCCGGCCCCATTGAATCCATGACGCATCCGCATCCCATGTCGATCCGCGCCCGGCTGATCCTGCTGGTGCTCGCCGTGGTGCTGCCCGCGGCTGGGCTGGTTGCGTGGATGTTCATTTACGATTCACGTGATGCGCAACTGGTTGCCCTGGTCGGGTTGGCTGTTTTCCTGGCGGCGCTGGCACTGGCTTACCGCATCGCTGCGGCAATCGTAAAGCCGATCAGTGCGCTCGCCAGAACCTCCATCAAAGTCGCCAATGGCGAACTGACCGCGCGCGCGCGTATCGCCGGACCAATCGAGCTTAAAGTGGTCGCACGCCAGTTCAACCATATGCTGGATGTCCGAGCGGATGCAGAGGAGGCGCTGCGCGACAGTGAGGAGCGCTTGCACAGCATTGTGCATATGGCCTCCGAGGCCTTTGTCGTGGTGAATGCGCAGTTCCATGTCATTTTGTTCAATCCCAGGGCCGAAGCCATATTTGGCTACACCATGGCCGCTGTCACTGGTTCCGGTATTGATCGCTTTATCCCGCCGCGTCTGCGTGAAATGCTGCGCCAGGATCTGGAAAAGCTCGCCACCGACGGGCCGCATTCGATTCGCATGAGCGACCAGGCGGATATGTGCGGCCTGCGTTCCAACGGGGAGG
Organism: Betaproteobacteria bacterium; assembly: GCA_947479645.1. Classification (GTDB taxonomy): domain Bacteria; phylum Pseudomonadota; class Gammaproteobacteria; order Burkholderiales; family SG8-39; genus CAIYPG01. Next base: position 11,093 of record CANKAJ010000043.1, read on the forward strand.
AGTTTCCCGTTGAGATGTCGCTCACCAGGATCGCACGCAATGGCAATCCCCTCTACTCGCTGGTGATCAATGACATCAGCGAGCGCAGGCGCGATGAGGCACGCCTGGACAAGCTCGCCAATTACGACCCGGTAACTGCGCTGCCCAACCGGGCCATGTTCCGGCAGCGCCTGCAGCGCGCGCTGGTGCATGCGCAGCGTTTCAACGAGGAACTGGCGGTATTGTTCATCGATCTGGATCGGTTCAAGAACGTGAATGACGCCGTCGGCCATGACGCCGGTGACCGGGTTTTGCGTGCCATGGGTGACAGGATCCGGGCCAGCCTGCGTGAAGTGGACACGCTGGCCTGCCTGGGCGGAGACGAATTTGCCGTGCTGCTGGAAAAGGTCACCGATGCGCGCATTGTCGGCAGCGTGGGGCGCAAGCTTCTGACGGCGATCGCCGAGCCGCTGATGCTGGATGGTCAGGAGTACCACATCACGGCCAGCATTGGCGTCAGCACCTATCCGGCCGATGGCAGCGAGGCGACCATGCTGTTTACGGGTGCAGACATCGCGATGCAGCGCGTGAAAGAGCACGGAATGAATAATTTGCAGTTTTATTCCGAGGCGATAAATGCGCATTCGATCGCCAGGTTGTCGCTTGAAACCGCTTTGCGTCACGCGCTGGAACGTAACGAGTTCCAGCTGCATTACCAGCCCAAGGTGGAGATTGCCAGCGGACGCATTACCGGAATGGAGGCGCTGGTGCGCTGGATGCGCCCGGAGTCTGGCATGGTGTCGCCGGCCGACTTCATTCCGCTGGCGGAGGAAACCGGCCTGATCGTGCCGATCGGGGCATGGGTAATGAAGACCGCCTGTGAGCGCAACTACGCCTGGCAGCGTCAGGGCATGCCCTTGTTGCGGGTGGCGGTCAATCTGTCGGTGCGGCAATTCGCGCTGGTCAATCTGGTGAGCGATGTGGCACGCGTGCTCGATGCAAGCGGTCTTGATCCGCAATGGCTGGAGCTGGAGATCACCGAGAGCATGGTCATGGATCATCCGGATCAGGCCATCAGAACACTGCGCCAGTTGAAGTCCATGGGCATTACGCTGGCCATAGACGATTTCGGGACCGGCTATTCATCCCTGGGGTATCTCAAGCGCTTTCCGATTGACTTCATCAAAATCGATCGTTCCTTCATCAAGGACATTCCGGGCAACAGCGACGATGCGATCATCACCCGCACCATTATCGACATGACTCACAATCTGCGCCTGAAGGTGGTTGCCGAGGGCGTGGAGACCGAAGCGCAGGTGAATTTTCTGCGTGAGTACGCCTGCGATGAAATACAAGGATTCTTCTACAGCCGACCGTTGCCCGAGGATGCATTCTTGAGGCTGGTGCAGTCCCGGAACGACCAATTATTGAGTACGGCATGAACGGCACTTCTACCCTGCAACAGGAAATTTCATGAAAAAAATCACTGTCATCGTGATCGACGATTCCGCGCTGATCCGCAAGCTGCTGACCGAGATCATCAACAATGAGCCTGACATGCAGGTGATCGGTGCCGCGCCAGACCCGCTGGTGGCGCGGGAAATGATCCGGTCGATGAATCCGGATGTGCTCACGCTTGATGTGGAAATGCCGAAAATGGACGGCCTGGATTTCCTCGAGAGGCTGATGCGGTTGCGGCCCATGCCGGTGGTCATGGTGTCCTCGTTGACCGAGAAGGGTTCGGATGCCACGCTGCGGGCGCTTGAACTGGGGGCGGTGGACTACGTTTCCAAGCCGAAGCTGGATATTGTTCACGGGATTCAGGAGTACGCCGCTGAAATTGCCGACAAGATCCGCACCGCCGCGGCCTCCCGACCGCGGGCCAGGCCGACAGCTGCCACGCCACGCGTCGGACACAATCTGGCGGCCCTGGGCAATCGCAGCATTTCCACGGAAAAACTGATCATCGTGGGCGCATCAACGGGGGGGACTGAAGCCATCAAGGAGTTCCTGCTTGATATGCCGCCCGACTGTCCCGGTATTCTCATCACGCAGCACATGCCCGAGGCTTTCACAAAATCGTTTGCGGCGCGCCTGAACGGCCTTTGCCGTATCAGCGTGAAGGAGGCTGAGCATGGCGAGCGGGTGCTTCCCGGCCATGCCTATGTTGCCCCAGGCAATTGGCATCTTTTGCTGCGACGCAGTGGTGCCAATTACATGACGCAATTGAGTGACGGAGAACTGGTGAACCGCCACCGGCCATCGGTGGATGTGCTGTTTCGCTCCGCTGCCGAGCATGCCGGCAAGAATGCGGTCGGCGTGATCCTGACCGGCATGGGCAAGGATGGGGCGCTGGGCATGCTGGAGATGAAGCGATCCGGCGCCTACAACTTTGCGCAGGACGAAGCCAGTTGCGTGGTCTTTGGCATGCCCAAGGAGGCCATTGCCGCCGGTGGCACCGACGAAGTCCTGCCACTGCGCGATATCGCCCCCGGGGTTCTGCGTCATCTGCATGCCCTGGGTTCGCGCGCGATACGGGTTTGATACATGAACGCATATCACAGCGAATGCAAATCATGACCAACCGGGTATCGATCATTGATTGGAGCGAGCAGCTTGCGACCGGGGTGCCCAGGATCGATGCCGAACATCGGAGGCTGATCGATCTCATCAACGAGCTGGGCGTGCTGCATCGGAGTCAGGCCACGGTGGCGCAGTTACGGGCTGCGCTTGCCGACCTGCGAAATTATGCTGAATATCACTTCCAGACCGAAGCCGATCTGATGCAGATTCATCCCGTCGATGCGGGTAACCGGCGCGTGCACCTGGCCGCGCACCAGGGCTTTGTCGATCAACTCGAGCGCGTCAATGCGCTGGTCGCCACCGACCCGGCGGCTGTCATCGAACACCTGCTCGCTTTCATGATGAAGTGGCTGCTTCACCATATTACCGGTGTCGATGCGCGCATGGCGCGCGAAATCATCAGCCTTGAGATGGGTATCAGTGATGGGGACGGCGGTGACGGGGGGGCGAATTTCACAAGGGGCTCGTCGATACCGTGAGCGAACTCTACGATCGTATTGGGGAACGTACCCTGGAACTGCTGCAAGTCAATCAGCGCCTGAATATCGAGACTGAGCAGCGCAAGCGGGCCGAGGAGGGCTTGCAGCTTGCCGCGATTGTTTTTGCCAATGTCAACGAAGCGGTCATGGTGACCGGGGCGAACAACTGCATCATTGCCGTGAATCCCTCATTCACCCGAATTACCGGTTATGCATCCGACGAGGTGATCAGCCGCAATCCGAGCATGCTGTCAGGCGGGATCAATCCCCCCGAGTTTTATCAGGACCTGTGGCGTTCGCTGGAAGCAACAGGCAAGTGGGAAGGTGAAATTCGAAACCGGCGCAAGAGCGGCGAGTTTTACGTCGAATGGCTTTCAATCAATCGGGTGCGCAGCGAAACCGCACACGGCATCACCCATCATGTCGGGGTCTTTTACGATGTCACCAACCGCCGCGCGGAGGCCGATCGAATTCAGCGCATGGCGCACTATGATCTGATCACCAGCTTGCCGAATCGGGCCCTGCTGGAGGATCGCGCGCACCAGACCATTGCCAAGGCCGTGCGTGATGGCACCAGGCTGGCGGTGATGTTTCTTGACCTGGACCGGTTCAAACGGGTCAACGATACCCATGGTCATTCCATCGGCGATCGGTTGCTGAATGAGGCCGCAGTGCGGTTGCAGGCGTGCCTGCGTGCGTCGGATACCGTGGCACGCATCGGTGGGGACGAGTTTGTGGTGCTTCTGCCCGAGGTGGAAGCCGTGGCCAACGCCATGACGGTTGCGCAGAAAATGCGCGAGTCGCTCAATCAGCCGTTTGAGTTTGACGGCAAATACCTGCACATCTCATGCAGTATCGGCATCGCCCTGTTTCCCGGTGATGGCATCAACGAGAAGCAACTTATCGAGAAAGCCGACGCGGCCATGTATCGAGCCAAGAAAAGCGGCCGCAACCGCGTGGAACCTTATCCCCGGGGGGCAACTGAATTCGTTAAATAGTTTCAATGGTTTGCGGGTCGGCGCGAGGCGCTGAATTTGCCGCAGTCCGGGCCGGCAATACAGCGTACGCAATGCATAATCCTCAATGTTTGGCCCTGCTGGCCGATATGAGATGAATTCGTATTGGTGTTAACCGGAAGGTTTTATGCGCACCCCTTCGCCCTCAGCCGAATCGCACGAGTTGCCGCATGATGCGCATGCTCACGCACGGCCGCATTCGGCGCACGTGGCGGAGGAAGAGTCGCAGGCTGCGGAGAGTCTGTGGGGCCATGTCCGGCGCTCGTGGCATGCAACGATCTGTGCCGCGGAAACAGCGATACTGGATCCCTGTATTGGCTTTTTGCAGCGTTTGCGCCAGCACGTCGCTGGTGCCCCGGTGCCTGATACGGATGCCGACGAGGACAGGCCGAGATCCCGGGTGGACCGGCCGACTGGCCGGCATGGGGCCGACGCGCACGCCGACGCCCATGCCGTTGTGGCGGAGGCGCCCAAGCCCAGGCGTCGTCTGCGTGGGTTCCTCATTTATTTGAGCGTATTTCTGGTCGGTGGCATCGGTGGTGGTGTATCCGCCTACGAACTGCTTGAAAATATCCTCTATCGGCAGGTGGCCGAAGGCAGGCGTTTGAAACTGACAGTGGCCAAACAGAACAAGTCGGCTGCCATGGCTCAGAAGGAAATCGCCGAATCGGGGAAAAAGATCGAGGAATTGGAAAAACAACTGAAGGATTCGACCAGGGAAAGTCAGGCCAGACTCGACGCGATGCAGAAAACGCTGACCCCGGCGCAGTTGGCTGAAGCGGCCAGTTTGACCGAAGCAATAAAGCATGCGAACCCATCCCCGCCAGATGGCGCAGGCGGCAATACACGCACGGCACGCACGAACCTGTCGGGCAATTGTGACCTTGGTTCAGGTAACGTCGCAGCGGCGTTGAAGGACTGCGTGCAGGGGGGGCAGCGCTAGTCTACGTGTCAGTTCGTCACCGCGTGAGTGATAAGATATCGGCGGGCTAATGTTTTTCGGGCAATCTGCCGATATAGGCGCGTGCCGGATTCGATCTTGAAGAGAGTTCGCTGAATTCTATCTTGACAATTCCCTTATCCTCCTGCGATGCGCCGTCCGGTGAACTCGATCTTCGAGTTGCTCTGCAGTTGCTGCGTCAGGCGGGCTATGCCGATGGGCTGCAGGTGATGCCGGAGGTACAGTCGGGCTCCCTGCAGTCATGCTCCTGTGAGGCGCTGCAGGCCATCATCGACAGGCTGTGTGATATTTCGCTGCATGACGCTTTGACCGGGTTGGTCAACACGCGCTACTTCAAGTTGGCGCTGGGGCGGGAGGTTGACCGTGTCTTTCGCTCGGGTGAGATTGCCTTGTTGTTGCTCATTGATCTGGATAGTTTCAAGGAGATCAATGACACCTATGGACATCTGGTTGGTGACCAGGCGTTGCTTACCGTTGCCGGCGTGCTGACAAAGAACGTTCGCCCAATGGATACTGCCGCGCGATGCGGTGGTGATGAATTCGCGGTGATCCTGCCCAATTGCCGACCCGATACCGGTCGCTTGATCGCCGAGCGTATCCGCATGCAGGTGGAACAGACGCCGATCGCACTGACAGATGGCAGGAATGTGCGAATGACGACGAGCATTGGCGGGACCCACATTTCGCCGTCGCGAAAACTGGTTTTCGAAGAAGTGCTGGACCAGGCCGATCAGCAACTGTACAGGGCGAAGTCGGAGGGTCGGAACCGGGTTTCTCTGGACGTACAGGCGCCGGTCGCCGCGCCGGTGTCCTTTGATGAAAAAAGTCAGCTGCTGGATCCTTTCGGGCGGGACTCCGATGAATAGTTCTGGATTGTCGGCGAGGATCGTTGCAATCACCAGTGGCAAAGGGGGGGTGGGCAAGACCTTTGTTGCAGCCAATCTCGCCGCGGCGTTGGTCAAACGCGGCAGACGCGTGCTTGTGCTGGACGCTGATCTGGGACTGGCCAATCTCGATATCGTGCTGAATCTCAATCCCAAGGCGACGCTGCATGATGCCTTGACCGGTCAATGCGCCATCAAGGATATCGTGCTGGCGGCCCCAGGGGGATTCTGGGTGATGCCGGCTGCCTCTGGCCTGATTGAGTATTCCCGCCTGACCAGCGATGTGCAGGGGGAACTGCGACGGATCATTGATGAACTTAGCGGTCAGTATGACTATCTGATACTCGATACGGGGGCAGGCATATCGGATCTGGTGCTTTTTGTTGCGTCGCTGGCGAAGGAGGTGCTGATTGTCGCGACGCCGGAGCCGGCTTCGATTGCCGATGCCTATGCCACCATCAAGATACTGGCATTGATGCAGCAGCGTACCTCCCTGAATCTGGTGTTCAACCAGGCGCGAAATGCCGCCGATGGTCGCAAACTGACCGAACAGTTGCAGCAGGTTGTGGATCGATTCGTCAATACTCAAACCGCGACAGCGGTAAGGCTCGTCCATCTGGGCCACATTCCCGGTGATCCTGCGGTGGGTAGTGCCGCACGCAAGCGCCAGCTGCTTTTTGTGCAAGCCCCTGATTCCCCCGCTTCAAAAGCCGTGGCTGAACTGGCCGAGGCGCTGGACGCGCCAGCGAAAGTGTCTCACTGCGCTCCTCAATAAGCCGGTCGCCGCGGGCAATTTTTTCTGTGGCCGTGTTCACGGCCTGCGTTCCAGGCAGTTTCAGGCGTTGCACTGGCAATCCCCGTCATCGAAAAGTGTGCGCACGGGGATGCGCAATTTCTCCCCGTTCATGGTGCTGTCAGTCACAGCTCCTTAAGTTGGGATAATTTTCTGCCGTTATAAGGAGGAGTCGCCGCGCAAACTGCTGGGGCCTGCCAGCCGGTCGCGTTTTTCCGGTCCTGGCCGGTCAAGAGGTTTCATGGATCAATTGGTTACGCATAAAGAGAGCGAGAGCGAGCACAAGAGCCTTGCAGATCGGCTCGCAGCGGCGTTGCGGGAGGAAGAATTTGTATTGTACGGGCAGAAGATCGTGTCTCTGGTCGCCAATCCCGATGAGCGGCCCTTTCAGGAAATACTGATCCGGTTTCAGGAGGAAGAGGCCAAGCTGCTGCCACCGGGCAGTTTTTTTCCGATTCTGGAGGAGTGCGGCTTGCTGCCGTTTGTTGATCGTTGGGTGGTGAGTCGGATTACATTGTGGTCACATTTGGCGCAGACAATAAGACCAGAGTGTAAATTGCCGAACAATAGTATCAATCTATCAACGACAACTCTCAGCGATCAGGCCTTCATCGAGCATACGCGAAGGCATCTGCATGCCGCGGCATTGCCTGCCTTGACACTGTCGTTTGAAGTCACCTGCGACAGCGCCTTGGAGCAGTTCAAGGGTCTGCAAAATCTGATGGCGCATCTCAGGCCGCATGGGTGCGGCTTTGTGCTGGCGCGCTTCGATGGCAGCAAGGGGGCGTTCGAGTTGCTGCGAAAGCTCGCGCCGGAGTTCGTCAAGCTCAGCCCCGGGCTGGTGCGTGCTCTCGGTCAGGGAAGTACGGGTCTGAGCCGCGTCGATGCGATCAACCGCGAATGCCATCGGCTTGGCATCAAGACCATTGCCGAGCATGTGGAGAGTGACCAGACCATCACGCAATTGCGCATGCTTGGCGTGGATTTCGGCCAGGGCTTCGCCATCCAGTCGCCGCAACGGCTGGCCTAGGTGAATCGAATGCGGTGGACAACAATATGAATTCAAGCAGCGATACGCTGGATCGCAATGCCGACCGGATCGTCAGCGAGATCGGCATTCCGCCTTGTCCGGCCATACTGACCAGATTATTGCGGGAGACACGTGCCGACGAACCGGACTTTCGGCGCATCGGTCAACTGGTGGGCGGGGATGTTGCACTGGCTTCGGCGATGCTCAAGGTGGCGAACTCCTCGTTCTATGGTCTGCACGTCAAGGCATCCTCGGTGCACCAGGCGCTGGCGTTGCTGGGTCTGCGCACGGTGACGCAACTGGTGACGGGGCTGCTTCTGCGTCAGGCATTTTCCGGATTGATCGGACCCGGCATGGAGCGCTACTGGAAAACGTCAATGGCAACTTCGCTGATATCGGCGCTGTTGAGTCGTGAAACCGGGCAAGGTGATAGCGGCGTTGTCTGTACCTACAGCTTGTTTCGCGATTGCGGCATGCCGGTCATGTGGCGGAAATTTCCCATCTACGAGGATATTTTCGATGGTTCGGCGTTGACTCCTGACGAGCCGGTGCTTGAAATCGAGAATGAACGATATGCGACCAATCATGCCTGCGTCGGCGCGCATCTGGCGCGCAACTGGCATCTGCCAGAGTCGATGTGTTACGCCATCCTGCGACATCACGACGTGGTGTACTCATCCGAAGCCAGGTCCGACGGTGAGCTTGGGGCGGGCCCGCTCACGTTAATTGCCATCGGCCTCGCCGCCGAGCAACTGTACTGTTCGGCCACCGGCCAGGGATGCCACGAATGGACGCTTGCAGGCGAATGGGCCTTGTCGGAAATGGGTTTGACCCAGTCGCGCTTTGAAATACTCACGCTGAGGGTCGCCGCATCGATTCAACATTTGTAATTGACGACAATGCTTCCTCGCGAAGCGGTGCTGGCCTGATTCAGGGGATCAATGGGTACTGTGGCCCCCATTGGCAACACCAATTCTAAGTAAACACTGAACAAGTCTCCAAGTTGCAGAAAACCTGAACAGTGTTTCCTCTGAAGTGGGGGATATACAAGGGGGCACGCCCACTTGTTCAGTACTTCCCTAAGCGGCAGCAGGAACACTACCGCGCCACAGCTCACCGAGATCCGGGAACTTCCATTTGGCCGGATTTTCATGGGCAATAATCTTGTCACCGCAGCCACGTTGCGTGAGGTCGATGATTTCCGGCATCAGTCGCACCTGTGATTTGGTGGAATAAAACACCTTGACCTGCGGCGTCAATAGCGACCGCTCTGACTGGTCGACGACGACGCCGAGGCGCCCGGACTGCAGCCTGACCAGCGTGCCGATGGGATATATGCCGACAGTCTTGATGAAGGCCTGGAGCACGCTGTTCTGAAAATGATTGTTGCTCCATTCCACCATCCTGCGCACCGCCTCGGCGGGATCCCATCCCTTCTTGTAGGGCCGGTCGGAGGTGATGGCGTCGTAGACATCGCAGACGGCGCCCATTGTCGACAACAGGCTGATCTGTTCGCCCTTGAGCCGATCGGGATAGCCACTGCCATCGATTTTTTCGTGATGATGGAGACTGACATCCAGCACCGTGTCCGGGATATTGTCACTTTCAAGCAGCAGCTTGTGCCCCAGAACGGGGTGGCTTTTCACCAGGGTGAATTCCGCATCGGTGAGCTTGCCGGGCTTGTTCAGCACTTCAAGCGGAATGAACATTTTACCGACGTCGTGAAGCAGGCCAGCCAGCCCGGCTTCGCGTTTTTGTTTTTCATCCAGTTGCAATTGATTGGCCAGGGCCAGCATCAGCGCGCAAACCGCCACCGAATGCATGTAGGTATAGTCATCGGCACTCTTCAGCCTGGCGATGCTGATCAGTGCGCCCGGATTGCGCAGGACGGAATTGCCGATTTCTTCCACCAGTGGCATGGCATCAGCGGTCTGGATTGCACGGCCCATGCGTGCTTCCTGAAACATTGATACCACGGCTTCCTTGGATCTTGCGCAAATCCTGGTGGCGTTGCGAATTTCGTCTGACAGTGCCAGGCGTTGCGGAGCTGCGCTGGTGGAACTGACCACTTTGTCCAGTTCGCCATCAATCTGACCGTCAACCTCCTGCCTGGACTGGCCAAATTCGACATCGATGCCCCGTTCGGTGTCTATCCAGGCCTCGTGGATAGCGCTTTCCACAATGCGCCGGATGTCCTGCGGGTCCTCCAGCGGGAACGAAGTACGCAAGAATGGATAGGACATCCAGGAACAACATAGTTCATGTATGTGCATGCCGAGTTTGAGATGCTCGACACTGATTCGTTTCAACATGATGATGATTTAATAATGTAGCTGCCCCTGGTTTGCGACGATGTTGCGACGAATGACCGGTCGGGTAGTCGAACGCTTGCGTCGGGTGGAATCGAGCAGGCGGGTTCTCTATGGTTGTCTGTTATTTCACGGCTTCTGCTCTGGGAGTGGCATTGCCTTGCACCGAAGGCTGCGCCTCTCTGGTTGCCATGGGTGCTCCTGGTGCTCCGGGCGCGCCCCTCCGGACGGTTATTATTTTGCGCTCCAGAAACTCACCGATGCTGAGGTCCTCCTGGATGATGTGCCCGGTGATCCACGTTTTCAGGAAGCGCAAGGTGTCCGCATTCATCGTGGCGCCGTGCTGGGACAATTTCTCGTTCAGGGCGAAAATTGATGAATAGAGTTGCTCGTGCATTTGCTGGTGCTCGGCCAGATGCGGATAGCCGATCTCCCGCATCAAGGTTTCTTCATGCTGAAAATGCGCTTCCGCGTAAGCCACCAGACGGTTCAGCACCACCAGGAGTTGCCCGTGGGTATCTCCGCCCGCGAACTTGTCGTGAAAGTCGTTGATCAAGCCGAAAAGAGCCTGATGCTCACAATCGATCACGTCAATTCCCACGCGATAGTCGCTTCGCCAACTGAGCAACGTCATGCTCGGACCTCCGGATTGGGGACAGTGCCCTGTAGCTGGTATTTCGGCAAGTAGTTGAGAAAAAAATGGGGTTTCACCGCGCTCGGCCGTTACTCCGGTCGTTCGACAATGAATATATCGGCCTTGCCCGCCGGATCTTTAGGGGCGGGGATTTCAAAATGAGGGGAATCGGCAACTTCATGGCGCCTGTGCGCGATCAGCTGGTAGCGCAAATAGCTCGGGAAATGCCGCTTATTCCGGGATTTGAACCGGTTTTCACGGTGAATAATGTACCTGGAGCGGCTGGGCCGCTTTGCGCGGCCGGTGGGTGTCCGCCGTGTGCTCGCCAATGGCAATTGGGACGGTGCAAATGAAATCCGGAGCAGAAACATCCCGGCTCGTACTTGCTTTTGATTCAGCTGCCGACGGCCTGCCGGACTCTGACCCCAGGCAGCGGGAGATTGCCGGACTGGGCGCGATCAAGCAGGGCGTTGCGCGAATCGAAGCTGAAGCCAAGGCGACTGTTGCGGCCAATTTGCGGGCCCGCGCCGAAGCAAGGGCACGCGCCACCGCTGAAGCCAAGACGATCGCCGAGTCCGAGGCCAAACGTGCGGCCGAGGCCCGTATTCGCGCTGAAGAGGAGGCAGCCGCCAGTGCGCGCATACGCATTGAAGCGGAAACCCGGGCACAGGCCGCGGCCGAGGAGCACAGGAAGGCGCAGAGGCTCGTCGCAGCCGAGGCGGAGGCGCGCGCAAAAACCGACCAGCAGGCTACGCAGGCGGCATTGGCCCGACTTTCAGCCGAACATGAGCTGCGCGTGCGCACCCAGGCCAAGACGGCGATCGAGCGCAGCGAGGCCGAGCGCATGCAGCGCGAGGCGGACGAGTTGCAGCGCCAGCTCGACGAACTGGAGACCGCCGCCGTGGCGCGGTCCGAGCAGACAAAGCAGGAAAGCGCCGGCCGACTTGCCCGAACGCTGGCTGAAACCGAAGCGATCGAGGCGAGCAGGCGGCGCGCGTTAGCCGAAATTCGTGCGAGGCAGCTGACCCAGGCGCGTTCCAGTTCAGAGCAGCACGCGCGTGAAGTTGCTCAGCGCAAGGCACGCGCCGAGCAGGAGTTATTGGCGGTTGCCAATGCGCGTATTGATGTCGAAGTTGATTTTGCCGAGCAGGCGGAGGCGAATCTGCGCGAAGAGGAACACTTGCTTGCGCAGAAGAAAGTGAGGCACCAGGTCGCGCAGCACGTGGAACAGATGCGCAAGGCGCGCCTGCACGCTGAGGAGGAATTGCTGGCGCAAGTCGAGGCCAGGGCGCAGACGGAGGCCCAGGCTGAGGCGGTCGCGATGGACCGTTCCCGGGCCCAGGCGCGTGAGCTCGCCGCGGTGCAGGGGCGTCTGGAAGCCGAACTCGCCGCCAGCAGCAATGCCGAAGAACGGGCTCGTGCCGAAGCCGAACTTGAGCGTCTGGCGCAGGTGGTTGCCGAGCGCGAGGCGCAGGCGGTATCCGAATTGGAGATGCGCATTGCCGCCACAGAGCAGCTTGCGGCGGCAGCGGATGCGCGCGCGCAGGCCGACCGTGACGCGGCGAATACCGCGCTGGCCAAGGCCGCTGCCGAACGCGAGGCGGCCGCCGCTGCCGAGGCGTGCGTCCAGGCCGAACAGCGCGCAGTGGAAACAGCCCAGGCACGCGCGCAAATCGAAAGCGAGGCCAATGCCAAGTCACAACAACGGCTGCAAGCCGAGCAGGAGCGCCTGCGCCTTGCGCAGGCTGCCGCTGCTGATGTCGATGTCCGTCTTGCGGTCGAACAAAAGGCCTTGGCCGAATCGCGTGCCAGGGCCGCAGCCGAGCAGGCTTTGCTCGAAGCGGAACAAAAGCGCTTGAAGGAAGAAAATCGCGCCCGCTTCGTGGCGCTGGCGCAGGCGCGCACCGCCGAAGCGGCCTCCGCAGCGGCTCGGGAAAAAGCCGGAGCGGCCATTGCCTGGCGTCGGGAAAAGTGCCGCAGGCTGGAGACGGAGCGGGCCGCTGTTGATGCGTTGCGCGCCAGTTTCGCGTTGGAGTCCGAGGCGGTTGTCAGGTCACAGGAACGGTTGCGAGCCGAGCAGGAGCGCCTGCGTCTGACCCAGGCTGCTGCGGCTGACGCCAACGCTTGCCTTGCTGCTGAGCAGGAAGCGCTTGCAGAATCGCGCGCTCGGGCTGCGGCCGAGCAGGCGCTTTTGCAAGCGGAGCGTCAGCGTGTAAAAGAGGAAAACCATGCCAAAGCCGCGCTACTGGCGCGTGCACGGGCCAGTGAAGAATTGGCCCGGGTGGCGCAGGAGAAAGCCGCTGCGGATATTGCGTTGCTGCAGGAAACGCGGCGCAAGCAGGCCGTGGAGCAAGCCGCCGCCGATGCGGTACTCGCCGCTGCGCAGCTTGAAAAGGATGCAGTCTCACAGGCCGAAGAGCGGCTCAAAATCGAGCAGGAACGCCTGCGGCTTGCCGAGCAGGCCGATGCTGAATCGCGCGCCAGGGTCACAGCGGAGCAGGCGCTGCTGGAAGCGCAGCGCAAGCGCGGGAAGGAGGCGCAGCGTGCCAAAGCTGCGGCGCTCGCACACGCACGGGCCTGCCAGGAATTGACCAGGGTGGAGCAGGAAAAGGCGGCTGCGACGGTGATTCTGCTGCAGGAGACCCGTCGCAGGCAGGCCGCGGAGCAAGCGGCCACCGATGCCGCTCTGGCCAGTGCTCAGCTTGAAGAGCAGGCAGGCGCGAGGGAGGAAGAATGCCTGAAATTCGAACAGGAGCGCCTGCGTCTTGCCCAGGAGGCCGATGCCGAAGCGCGGGAGAGGGGTGGCTCCGAGCAGGCTTTGCTCGAGTCGGAACGCAAGCGTCTGCAGGATGAGCAGGCCAGGGTCGTTGCGCTGCAACGAGCGCGTGAATCCGCCGCATGCAAGGTTGAAGCCTCGCGCGAAGCGGCGGCCGCTGCCGAGGCATGTGCCCGGGCAGAGCAACTCGCGGCCGGGGCTGCGCAGATGCGCGCACAACTTGAGAGGGAGACCAATACCAGGTCACAGGAAATTCTGCAGGCTGAGCAGGAGCGATTGCGTCTGGTGCAGGTCGCCGTAGCCATGGCTGATCAGCGCTTGCGTACTGAACAGGCAGCGATTGCCGAAGCGACTGCAAGAGCCGACGCAGAGCAGGCTCTGTTGACGGCGCAACAAAAGCGTCTGGACGAAGAAACTCGCGCCAGAACATCGGCGCAGGCCAGCGCCCGTGCCGCCGAAGAGTGCGCAAAGGCTGCGCAGATCAGATCCAGGGCCAATGCCGCTTTACTTGAGGAAACGCAACGCAGGCAGGCAGCGGAGCGTGAGGCGGCAGAGCGGATCAAGGAGCAGGCTGCGCTTGAAGTGGCGGCGCGATTGGCAGCCGAGGAGCGCTCTGCAGGCACGCTGCACCTGCACAACGCGGAGCAGCAACGATTACAGGAGGACGAGCAGGCGGCAATCGCCGCTCAGGCGCGTGCCGAAGGCGAACTCCGACTGGCCGCTGCTGCGCAAGCGCGGCGACTGGCCGAGACGAAGGTACTGCAGGATGTGATGGCGCGGCTCGAAGCGGAGAATCAGGCGCTTGATGCGGCGAGCGCCATGTCTTGCGCCGAATCGGCTGCATCGGCGCATGCGCGCAAGCGTGCCGACGCTTTCACGAGCGCCCTGCCGGGCATCACTACCTGGCCTCGGCGCGTGCTGCCGTTGCAGCGGATTGTGCTCGCGGGTGCCGTGTTCATTGCTGCAGCCTGGTCATTTGTCTATTGGTACGCCGGAGAGTCTGGGTACGCCGGAGAATCTGCGGTGAATTCGGCGCTTGTTGTTTCCAGCGCTCAACCCACACCAGTGATGGAAAAGCCGGCGCTAGAGAAGGCGGCAGTGGAGAAATTGGTCGTGGAGAAATCGGCTGTAGGGAAAACCTCGGCACGAAAACAGCATGCATCGACGGGGGCGGTTGGACGCAGCCTGGTGCTGAAAGCAGCCAATGCGCTGGAGCAGACCCCGGCCAGGCATTAGCAGGCTGTTGAAATCAAGACGATATTAATATTCAGTGTCGTATTCTCAACCATTCCAGTTTTGCCCAGACAAGCGATGTTGGGTGGCAAAGGCGGTGGGTTGTATTCAAGTGATTGATATAAAAAACATTACTTTGAAATCGTGCGGGAGGAGGGGGCGGAAGGGATTGATTATCCCGTTGGTATGTTCTGTGCTGATGGTGTGGACATCACAATTCATTTTGAAGGTGCCACATGAAAACAATAAAAACTTTCGAATTTGAGCCCAAGCTCGTTCGTCGCACACTGGGTTTGAACCAGCAGGATTTCTGGGGTCGAATCGGTGTGGCTCAAAGTTGTGGTTCCCGCTATGAAACCGGCCGACGCATGCCTAAACCCGTACAGGAACTGCTACGGGTCGTTCATATTGAGCGAATTGATCTGACCAAAGTGAACGCCAGAGAATTGGCGATACTTGATTATCTGAAGACATACGAGTTCGACAACTACGTGCGTCTGAGCAAATTGGCGGGAAGCGCCAGAACCCAGGAACCCCACCTGGTTCAATCAGGCCAGAAGTCCGAGCCGGATGATGAAATTGCGGGGCTTGAGTTGCCGGCAACGGAGTTTCTGAAGGGATGGGTTCAGCAGTGCGTAGGCAATCCAGGTCTTGAGCTCTCGCCGGAAACACAGTCCCCTGCAGACTATCCACTCATGCTGGAATAAACGGATTCGCCAGACGTAGCGGCGGGCAGTCGTGGCTTGCCGCCCGTGTTGAATCAATCCAAAACGCTTAATGTCAATTGATCACGGTGCCGGCGTGATGATTTCGATGCTGTCCCGGCTTACGTTGAGGAATGCAGTATTGAGTATTTCACGGCCACCCAGGTGCGGTTCCATGACTTCAGCATCCGTAATGGCGATGAAGTCCTTGCACTCATCCATGAAGTCGGTCAGGCGTGACCCCGGAATCAGGTCAACGTAACCTTTTATACGATAACTTCGGGTCAGAATGGTGACCTTGGTACGTGCGCCCGCATTGGTATTGATCATGATCAAGACTCCTTCTGTTATCTTGCGCTACCCTGTTCGCAGTGACAGTAATCTACCCAACCTGGTGTCACATCATAATTGATGTTGCAGCCGCAGATTGCGAACGTCCTATCGAGAAAAGAGATATTACAGCGATGAAAGCATCTTCAGAGTCAGGCTATTTTTACAGTCGCTCTCCTTACAAGGAAGCATTCGATATCGAGTTTGCGCAGGAGCAATTGGAAGGCGAAATGTACAAATACCGCTGCAAGTCTTGCAAGGTGCTCACCACTGATATCAACGGACGACTTGAAAATCACGGGGATGGTTGTGAGTATAAATTGCTTCGAATGGCAGGATCTGCCTAGGGCCAGTGTCAGAACTGGTTCAGATGGCGCCCGACTAGTAAAGCAGGCGGGGATTATCCGCTCAACTTGCATAGGGGTGTCCGGGTAGCAGATCTCTGCTGGAACAGCAGGGGGGGATATGCGCCTCATCGTATGTTTTTTGTTGACGCTGATTGGCTCACCAGCCTGGGCCGGGTGGGTGAAGGTGGGGGAAATTGCCTTCTATGTCGATGTCGATACGATTCAGGTCAATGGCGACATCCGACGCGTCTGGGAACTGCAGGACTTGAAGGCAGGCGATTCAACGGCGGCGCTGTCACGGCGGATATGGGTTGAGTACGACTGCAAGGCCGGGCGCAGGAGGCTGCTGTCCCTGACGGCTCATTCCGGCCCCATGGCGAATGGCAGTGTGTTGGTTACGCTGAACAGAACGAGCGAATGGGATTTCATCACATCGGGCGCCACCGCCAGCGCCCCACTCAAGTTCGTTTGCTCCTGGAAGCCCTGAACTCCATCGGTAGACAAGGAACTTCAGAATGCGTGGGGCCCTCTATTGCACCTTGATGCCAGTCTCACGGATGATCCGGCCCAGAACATTGAGTTCCTTGACGATCTGAGCGCCGAATTCTGCCGGTGTGCTGGGCAGGGGATAGGATCCTATGGCATCAAGTTTTTGAATAATATCGGGCAATTTGAGCAATCGGATGACTTCCCCATTCAATCGCTCAACGATTGGAGCAGGCAAACCTGCCGGACCCAGTATGCCCTGCCATGGCGTGCCTTCCACTTCCCTGATTCCGGATTCTTCGAGTGCAGGGACCTCAGGCAGGATGGGCAGGCGCGTTCTGCCGATGGTCGCAATGGTTTTGATGCGTCCGGTCTTGATTTGCGGCAATACCTGCGAAATGGTCGCAACCATGAGGTGCACATCGCCGGCCAGCATGGCTGACAGTGCCGGCGCTCCTCCCTTGTAGATGACTGACACAATATCGATGCCCGTCGTCTTCTTGAATGCTTCCAGGGCCAGATGACCGCCCCCACCGGCAGTGGAAACACCGGCATTCAGCGCGCCGGGCCTGGATTTCGCAAGCGCAATGAATTCCCTGACGTTGCTTGCCGGCAATGAAAATGGCACAGACATCACCAGTGGTTGCGTTGCGATCAGGGATATCGGCGAAAAATCCCTGACCACATCGTAGGGCACCTGGGGATATAGAAAGGGAATGGTCGTGTGTGAGGCGAAGGCCAATAACAGTGTGTAACCATCGGGAGCGGACTTTGCCACCGCCGCCGATCCGATCATACCGCTGGCCCCGTCGCGGTTTTCGACCACCACGGGATAGCCCAGCCCTTCAGCGAGCTTGGCCGCGGCAATTCTGCCCACGATATCGGTGCCCCCACCTGGCGCAACCGGCACGATCATCCTGATCGCCTTGTTGGGAAAGTTGTCCCGAGCCGTTGCCGATTGCGCAAGGACCGGATCACTTGCCAAACCAATACCGGCAAGCATCAATATTAAAATGACGTGTCGCATGAAGTCCTCGAAAATAATGCCGCGTGTACGCTTCCTTTGGCTGGCAAGGAAGATCTTCGCGTTAGCAGGTTGTTGAAAAAGGGGGACACGGTCCCCCTTGACCCCCAAAATCAGGGGCAGTTGAAAAACGTTTCCCTCTGAAGCGAGAAGCAATAATTGATAGATTTTCCATCCGGGAATCGTTTTTCAACAGCCTGTTAGTTGGTGATTGCCAATGCCCTATTCTGTACGCTGAGCAGAAGCAGAAAATCCGCTTGGAAGTATTCCCATCGAATGCGCGAAATCTACTCTAGCCGTGTGTCGATGGCAAACCTGCAAAAAGACTTGTCGAAGGCCGCGGCGAGTGCGGTCCAGGCGCTCGCACACACCAATGCCGAGCTGGTATCGTTGCGTGGATAATCCATTCATCAGCAGATCTTATCGGAGGGCAGTCGAATGAACGGGATCAGGACTTTGGGGATTTTCCTGGCTGTGCCAGCCGCACTGTCTTGCGCGGTTGCGGTTGCGCAAAGTGGTGCTGACAGTTTTCCTGCCAAACCCGTGACGATTGTCATTCCATTTGCACCGGGGTCGGCGACTGAAACCGAAGTGCGGATCTACGGGCAGAAGATGACTGAATATCTGGGCCAGCCCTTCGTCGTCGAGTTCAAGCCTGGCGCCGGTGCTACGGTGGGAACAGCCTATGTTGCCAAGGCGCCCGCCGATGGCTACACGCTGCTGCAGGTATCCGCCGCCTTTGTGATTTCGCCGTTGCTGTACAAGAGCGTGCCCTACGATCCTTTTCGGGACTTTGCGCCTGTCTCGCTGATGAGCAAGAAGCCCAATGTGCTGCTGGTCAATCCGACGTTTCCATCCCGAAACTTTTCTGAATACATTGCCTATGCAAGAGCCAATCCGGGCAAGGTGAATTTCGCCACTTCCGGTGCGGGCAGTTCGCTGCATCTGATGGGCGCATGGCTGCATAGCGCCACCAATACCCGGGTTACCTTCATCCATTACAAGGGCGGATCGCCAGGCGTTCCCGATCTGTTGGCCGGACGCATCGATGTATTGCCCAGCGTGCTGATCGGTGCGTTGGGCCTGATGCAGGCCGGCAAGGTCAGGCCGCTGGCCGTGACCAGCCTGGAACGAACGGCAATCGCACCAGACGCTCTGACCGTTGCAGAACAGGAACCGTCGATGAAAGACTTCGAATATTCGGCGGTGATCGGCATACTCGCGCCTAAAAATACGCCGGCGGCCATTGTCAGTAAACTCGGCGCGAATTTCGCCAAGGCTGCGCGGGCCCCGGATGTGGTGCAGAAGATGGCCGCCGGCGGCGCCATCATGATCGGCTCGACGCCGGAGCAATATCGCCAGTCATTGATCTCGGAGAGTGAGCGCTTTCGCAAGCTGATCAAGGAAAACGACATCAAGCTGGACGAGTAGCGCGCTCTGGTGGTGACGGGCCGTTACAAAGACGCGACGATTGGCAGGCAGACTCCTCGCTTTAGGCGCTAACCGACAAGGGGCATTCCCTCTTGGGTAAGTCCGGCGCGGAACTTCCGCAGATTGACCCGGAATTGCTACTCCGTGGCGATGGTCACACCATCGCGGGAACAACGCATCCTTGACATGGCGCAGGTTGGTGAAATCGAACTGAAAAATCGCTGCGTCGATTGAGCGCGGAGGGGTTGATCACGCACAGCAATATCGGCCTGACAGACGATACGTGCCTTGATTTTAGCGAACAGATTGATCGCCCGGCCATGCAGGATGCACTCGGAGGTTCGCAAAAGCGAGACGATCAGGATCGAGGCTGTGTGCGGAGCAATCCTGCTGGACGTGATTGTCGCGGATCTGCATGGTTTTCATCTGCTGTCGAAGTTTTGCGCACAGGCGGTCTTTGGCGAGATTCCCGTTGTCATGCTGACCGGCAAGGCTTCACGGGAAGATATCGTTCGCGGCCTGAACGCCGGAGCGGCCGGGTATATGACCAAGCCTGTTGCTGTTGACAGTCTTGCCCACAGCATAAGGGCGGTACTCGGATTCAGGCAGGTCGACAGGAGCAAGGATGGCGCGGGGACGCACGTGGTGGCCTGATGTAGTGATCAAACAGGCAACCATCGCCCATGTAGTGGCGACCGGGCCGGCGCACTGAAGCACTCATGGAGATGGTCGCCCGCTATTGAGGGCAGAACTCAATAGCGGGATTCAAATTTGACGCCGTCACTCAGCATCAGGTCTTCAAGCGCTATGTAAGAACGCTTCGTTTCCTTGTCGACGGTGAACTGAAGTTTTCGGTTGGATTCCTGCGTGCCGCGAAAAGCCAGCAGTTGCGCATGATCCCGGGTTTCCCATTCGTGGGCGCCGGCAATTCCAGCGGGGCAGTAGATGGCCATGCCCGGTTTGGACTCGGTATTGGCTGGATCGATAAGTCTGGATCGATAAGTTTTAGGGGAGATTAGATTTCCATGCCCATTGCTCCTTATGGAATATCCGTGAGTTTGTCGATTGGTATTGGGGAATGACTGAACAAGCGGGCGATCCCGCAAGGGGAGTTCCTTCGGGGCGCGCCCCCTTGTATATCCTCCACTTCAGAGGAAACACTTTGTACGCTTTCTCCATGTTTGATACTTATTCAGTGTTTTCTTAGATAAGTGCAAGGCTCATATCAATGATAGCGGCATCATGTGATTTTTTCGGATCTACTGCGCATTGATCATTATTAACCAAATGGAAATACTCATTGCATGGATTAACGCTGTTTCCGATTGGCCCTGTCCCGTAGAATCAGCGGCCTGATTTCCCGCAACAATCGATTGGAGGCGTGCATGAAATTCGGACTTTTCGGTGGTGGAAAGGTGGGCAACCTCAATCCGCTGGGCGACAGCTACGGATACAGGGACTTCATCAGGTACATCATCGATGCGGAAGAACTGGGTTTCGAGAGCGCGTTTCTGGTTGAGCACCACTTTACCGGGGTGGGCCAGGTGTCGGCCTCGTTGAGCCTGTTGTGCTACATCGCTGCGCGCACCAGTCGCATTCGTCTGGGCACGGCGGTGGTCGTGCTGCCCTGGCACAACCCTGTTCTGCTGGCTGAACAGATAACCGCGCTGGATGTGCTCTCCGAAGGACGCTTTGACCTGGGTGTCGGTCGCGGTTATCGCAAGAATGAATTTGATTCGTTCTGCGTGCCCATGAGCGAGGCGCAGGATCGTTATACCGAGTGCTTTGATCTGCTGATGAAATCGCTGACCAGCAAGGAGCGTTTCTCACATCACAGCAAGTACTGGAATTTCGAGGACATTATCGTCGAGCCGGCGCCGGTGCAGCAGCCGCACCCGCCGATCTGGATGGCGGCCGGGCGTCCTGAGGGAATCGCCTATGTGGCCGGGTGCAACTACAACGTGCTGCTTGATCAGATTGGCAGCGTCGACGAAACCATCGAGCGAGTCCGCGTGTTCTTGGATGCGCAGGCAGCCAAGGGATTGCCTCGCGATGCCAGCCGTTGCGGCGTGACCCGAGCACTGCACATCGTCAATAACGACGAGGAAAGGCGCAAGGCCTATGCGCGTCGGCGCGAAACGCTGAAGAACATCGGCGAACTGGCCAAAAAACCCGGTGGTTTCAATCCGGAAACATTCGACGATGCGGATATTGCCGCAGACGATGCGGCGCTCATCGGCACGCCGGAAGAAATTGGCGAGCGGCTGCAACGCCTGGCTGACGGCGGCGTTGAATACGTTCTGCTGACCAATGCGACTGCCACGCGCGAATCCCTGTTGACGTTTTCGGAAAAGATCATGCCCTACGTGAAATCCAGGCCACCCGCGCTGCGCGCGGTGGGCCAGCGCTGAACTTGCGGATGACACGGCCTTGCTTGATCCGGTAAGAGTGACATTGCCCCTCGATCAGGGGGAGCCGAAGCGGCATCACGGGGCGCTGCGGTCTGCCCTCGGACGCTATCCGACGGGTGTAACCGTCGTGGCGGCCGTGGGTGCGGATCGTCATGTACATTGCATGACGGTGAATTCCTTTACCTCGCTGTCTCTTGACCCGCCACTGGTGATGTGGGCGTTGCGGACGAAATCGGCGCGATATGAAACGTTGGCGAACAGCGCAGTGTTCTCTGTCAGCGTACTGGGCGAATTCCAGATTGAGCTTGCTCGCCAGCATGCCATGTCACCTCCGACGCTGTTCGCAGTGGACAACTGGGATGCCTTTCTTGACGGTTGTCCGGTGATTGCTGGCGCGGCTGCACACTTCATCTGCAGGCCATCCGGACAGATGCTGCAAGGTGACCATACGCTGCTGGTCGGGGAGGTTTCCCATTTCGCCGAGGGGGACAGCAAGCCTTTGCTGTTCCTGTCCGGTGGTTATTATTCCGGAGTCGGAACGCGTCTGGCCTAGCGGATTGTTGAAATTCGCAGGAATGTCATTTGCAAGGGCATGTTTGCGAATAATCCAGTTGCTTCAAAAGCAACAGCAGACTCTTCGTGATGCTCAGGATGACAAGAATTGAGTGCATCACTGAGAAAACAAAAAAATTGTGAGAGGGGAGAGAGCATGACAAATCAGAAAGCCGGCGCAGTCAAGGAAGGTTTCGCCCAGACCAATGGTCACGGACGCATGCATTATCACGAGGCGGGCAGCGGCGATCCGCTGATCCTGATTCATACCAATGGCGGGTCCGCCTATCAATATGCCGGCGTGATGGAGACCCTGGCGCGCGATTTCCGGGTCATTGCCTGGGAGATGCCGGGTCACGGTGATTCTGATCCTGTCAGCAGGCATTACAGCATTGAAGACTATTGCGCGGCACTGGCGGCATTCATGGACACGCTGGATATCAAGGCGGCCCACGTGTCGGGCTGCTCGTGCGGGGGTTCCATCAGCGTGGGCTTCGCCAGCCTGTATGGGCATCGCACCCTGTCAACGGTCATCGTGGAAACGCCGTTTCGCACCTATGATGAATGGGGTGCGCGTTGGTCCCATACCGAAGCCAACTTCGGTATCCCCACCCAACCCGCGCATGAGGTCAAGGAACGCATCACTGCCGCCGATGAGGCACTGGTGACGCGCTGGAATATTGATCGCAACAAGGCGGGTGGGAAACTGATGATCAGCGTCATGTGGGCCATGCGCCAATTCGACGTCAAGGCTGGCGTGCTGAATATTCGCGTTCCTGCCATGGTGCTCTATGGCGCCAGGGGACCGACCATTTCCATGCGTGATCGCTTCGCCGCTGCCGTGCCGCATATGGCCATCAAGGCGCTCGACAACTGCGGGCATTTCCCGATGCTCGACGACCCTGCCGCCTTTGCCGCGACCTTGAAGGGATTTTGCTCGATCGCCAAAAAGACCTGATTCCAATTCGGCTGGATATCCGGGGCAGGCATTGGCGGTCGGCACCTGCGGCGGGGGCCTGGTGTCGGTACCTGGTCCTGGTGCCTGGTGTCTGGTGTCTGGTGCCTGGGGCCAGGTGCTTGGTTGACGGGCGCCTGTTCTGGCGGCACCATGCAGCGGCAGCACCGTACCGCTGTCGTGCATGGATGGACCTGAATGAACAAGCTATTGGGGATGCAGGCGTTTG
>CANKAJ010000044.1 GCA_947479645.1 Betaproteobacteria bacterium
GCCGGACCGCCGCCCTTGTAGGGGACGTGCACCATCTGCACACCGGTCATGCTGTTGAACATTTCACCGGCGAGATGGGGAGGCGTACCGATTCCGGCCGAGGCAAAATTGAGCTTGCCCGGCTTCGCCCTGGCCAGATCAATCAGGTCCTTGATGGTTTTCACGGGCACCGCCGGATGCATGACCAGGATGCTCGGCGCGGTGCCGACCAGGGTAATGTGCGCGAAGTCCTTGAGCGGATCGTAAGGCAATTTGAGATAGAGGCTGGGATTGATCGACAGCGAGGCCGTTCCCGAGAACAGGATGGTGTAGCCATCTGGCGCCGCCTTGGCGACGATGTCGGTACCGATGATGCCGCCGGCACCGCCGCGATTGTCGAGGACAACCTGCTGGCCCAGCGGTTCGCTGATCTTCTGCGCGAGCAGTCGCCCGATGACATCGTTGGGTCCGCCGGGCGGGAAGGGCACCACCATGCGGATGGGGCGGTTTGGATAGCTTTGTGCCTGCGTGGCATACGGTTGTAGCAGGGCGAGCGCGATGGCGCCCATGATGGACAGCATTTTCATTGCGAACATTCCAATTACATTTGAAGAATATGGGTATTGTGCATCAATTCGTCAAATTGAAGACTGGACGCATTTGTTGCTTTGTCGCGATGTGCTGTGCCGGACCGGTGCTGGCGCTAGAATAGGCGTTCGCATCACTCTCCTGATTCATTCGGATTCCTGATCATGCCGATTTACGAATATGCTCCGCTCTCCGGAGATTGCCAGCAGTGCCATGGTGTTTTCGAAGTGTTTCAGCGAATCGCCGACGACAAGCTGACGCAGTGCCCAACTTGTTCCCAGGCCTGCGAGCGTCGCATCAGCGCAGTTGCGCTGGGCGGCAAGTATTCCACCTCCAACAGCGCAGTCGAGAAAGCCGGCTTTACCAAATATGAACGCTCGGAAAAGGGTGTCTACGAGCGAACCGCGGGGAAGGGCGGTCCACCCATATTGCACAGGAATTAGGCCGCGCTGCCTCGACCGCAACGAAGGCGAATAGCGCAGCAATTTCCCATCGCGTTCGTCAACAGGTTCTGGCAAGCGATAAATTGAAGTTCACATTACGACGTGCTGAAATTATCTTTGTAAGGATGCACAACATGATTGCTCGCCGCTGTTTCTTCGCATTAGCCCTCACAGCCAGTTTGATTGGTGTTTCCCAGCCCGGTTGGGCGCAGAACTTCCCGCGCAAGGAGGTCAGGTTCATCGTTCCCTATCCGCCGGGGGGCATTACCGATATTCTCGCCCGCAAGCTGGGCGAAAAGCTTGCGCTCGCGTGGAGTCAGACGGTGTTGATCGACAACCGGCCCGGTGCCAATGGCAACATGGCGGCACAGATGGCGGCGCGCGCGGAGCCCGATGGACACACCATCTATATGGGTTTTCTGGGAACACACGCGGCCAACGCGAGCCTCTATGCCGATCTCGGATATGACCCGGTGCGCGATTTCACGCCGGTCAGTCTGGTTGCCAACGCGCCCATGATGCTGACCATCCATCCGTCGGTACCGGCAACGACAACTCAGGAGTTCATTGCCTATGCACGCGCCAACCCCGGCAAGCTGAACTTCGGTTCTTCCGGCACTGCCGGTGCTTCACATCTGGCGCTGGAACTGTTCAAGAGCCTGGCCAAAGTCAATATCGTGCATGTTCCCTACAAGGGCACGGCGCCTTTGACCGTTGATCTGTTGGCAGGGCGCATCCAGGGCTATTTTGACGTTCCGATCACGGCGGCCGTGAACGTGGAGTCGGGCCGTATTCGCGCATTGGCGGTAGCCGATAACCGGCGCAGTGCGCGTCTGCCCAATGTTCCTACCGCGGTCGAGTCCGGGCTACCTGATTTCCTGTTTACCACCTGGCTGGGCGTGCTGGCCCCGGCGAAGTTGCCCTCACCCATACTCACGAAAATGAATCATGACATCGTGACCATCGTGCGCAGTGCGGATTTTGTCAGCTGGTGCGCCGAGAAAGGGCTGGCGACCTTGCCCTCCACGCCGGAGGAGTTCGCGAAATTCATCGTATCGGAGACCGACAAGTTTGCGCGTGTGATCCGCGAAGCAAAGATCACGCTGGAATAGCCGCGATGACCACTGAACAGATAACAGATTACTTAAAGGGTTGAACCATGAGCATTGCGGAATTTGACCTGACCGGTCGCAAGATACTGCTGGTCGGCGCTTCGCGTGGCATTGGGCAAGGCATCGCCGAGGTGCTGGCCGAGGCGGGCGCGGACGTGGCCATTGCTTCGCTGAGCCTCAAGAGTGCGGCCGCAGCCGCGAGCAAGATTGTATCTACGGGCGGCAGGGCGGTGGCGTATGCCGCCGACGCGACCCGGTATGCGGATATGGAGCACCTTGCCGCAACGCTGCGCGACAGTTTTGGACCGATTGATGTGCTGGTGAACTGCGTGGGAGATTCCATCGGCAAGCCATTGGTACCCAGGCCGGGACAGACGGAGCAGGGCATGAGCGAGGCCGAGTGGCGCTCCATCCTGGATATCAACCTGACCCAATCCTTTAACGGGTGCAAGGCGTTCGGACCACACTTTCTGCAGCGGCAGCGTGGCGTCATCATCAATGTGTCCGGCATCGCCGCGTTCCGGGTGAGTCCGCTGCGCTCTGCCTACGCCGCGGCCAAGGCCGGCGTCGTGAGTTTTACCGAGTCCATGGCGATGGAGTGGGCGCCGTATCAGGTGCGGGTCAATTCCATTGCGCCGGGCTTGTTTCCCGATCCGTTGCAGATGAGTGCGGAGGACTTTGACAAGCGCATGGCGCAAGCGAAGACCAGAGTGCCGCTCGGGCGTGTTGGTCGCATGCGCGAAGTGGGTCTGCTCGCGCTGTATCTTGCATCGGATGCGTCCGAATATGTGACCGGGCAGACCTGGTGCATTGATGGTGGCCTCAGCGTGGCTTGATGTTTGCGGCGAGAGTGGCGGTGGTGGTTGACCTTTGCCTCCTGGTGCCATGAGATAATTTCACTCGTAGTACTCCTGTTGTCCCGGCAATCGATACGGGGCCATTTCAAGAAGAGCGGCTTTGCCTTCCGTCTATTTTCCTTTCACGCTGGCTTTTTTCACTGTCACCAGCGTTCGCGGTGGACGGATATTGCTGGCCTTGTACGCATTGCATCTGGGTGCCCAGCCATTCACGGTGGGTTTGCTTGCGGCCATGTTCTCGGCGCCGCCCATGCTGTTGTCCTACCAGATCGGCAAGCTGACCGATCGTTTTGGAACGCGCTGGTTGCTGATGATCGGCATTGCGGGCAGCGCCATGGGGCTACTGGTGCCTTTTTTTGTGCAAAGCCTGTCGTCGCTGTTTATTGCAGCCATCATGAATGGCGTCGCATTTGCGTTCTTCAATGTCTCCCTGCAGAACGCAGTCGGGCTGCTGAGTACCGCCCAGACCCGGGTCAGGAACTATGCCAACTTCACGCTGGTGGTTGCGGTGGCCCAATTCATCGGCCCGCTGCTGGTGGGTTTTGCCATCGATCACGTCGGACATTCGACCAGTTGCATTTACATCATCATGATCGCAGTGGTGCCGGTGATACTGCTGTTTCTGCGTGGCAGCGGACTGCCTGCGGGCACCGGAAAACCTGCGAAGTCCGGCGGGAGCATGCTGGAGCTGCTGTCGGATCCGGGCGTGCGCCGGGTGCTCGCCATCAGCAGCCTGATGATGACGGGATACGATCTTTTTCTTTTCTACATGCCGATCTACGCCCACAGCATCGGACACTCGGCATCGACGATCGGGATCATCATCGGCACCTTCTCGGCGGCATCGTTTGTCGTGCGACTGCTGCTGTCGCGATTGCTCGACCGTTTCTCGGTAGAGCAGGTGCTTTCCTGTGCGTTCTATATCGGGGCAGCCGGCTTTGTTCTGGTTCCGTTTGTGCAGAACGCGGTTCTGCTGTGCGTCGTTGCATTTGTATTCGGGCTGGCCATGAGTGTGGGGCAGCCGATTACCATGACTTTGTCATTCAGCAACGCTGCCGAAGGCCGCTCCGGCGAAGCCATGGGGATGCGCCAGACCATCAATCACCTGACCCGGGTGGTTGGCCCCATGGTATTCGGCTCCATTGGTTCGGCGTTCGGATTGTTCCCGGTGTTCTGGATCAATGCAGTGATGCTGGCCTCGGGAGGTGCTTTCACCAGGCCGGGCAAGCTGGAGACAAAGGATCGCTGAGTCCGGTTGTCCGCGACTCACAATACATTTCGGGCCTGCGAGGTTTATTCCTCGAGTTTGATGCCGATGTCCCTGATCACGCTGCGCCAACTGTCATTCTCTTTAGCAATGTGCTGCCGGAATTGCTCGACCGTGCTGCCGACAACGATGCTGCCTTCTTCGGTGAGTTTGCGCGCGATATCCGGTGACTTGGCGGCTTTGGCGAGTTCGGCGCTGAGTCGATTCAGGATGGCGACGGGCGTGGCCCCAGGGGCCATATAGCCCAGCCAGCCGGAATAGTTGTAACCGGTAGCGCCCTGTTCGGCGGCGGTTGCTATGTCCGGAAACAGTGCCAGGCGTTCGGTCGTGCTGACGCCGATGATCAACAGTTTGCCTGTCTTGAGGCTGGGCAGGGCCGACATGGGCTGTGCCAGCGTGGCCTGTACCCGGCCGGTGTTAAGGTCGGTGTAAATGGCTGAAGCGCCCTTGTAGTGAACGTAGGTCGTGTTGATGCCGCTGGCGTGATGCAGCCAGGCACCCGCCAGATGTATGGCGCCGCCGACTCCGGTGGTGGCGAAATTGATTGCGCCGGGATTGGCCTTGGCATAAGCAATGTACTCCTTGACGGAACGTGCCGGCAGCGAAGGATGCACCACCAGCAGGTAGGGCCGCTTGCTCATCAGCGAGACTGGCGCGAAATCTTTTTCGTGGTTGTATGCGAGGTTCTTGTGGATGTAAGGGGAAATCGTAAATGAGGAGGTTGTCATCAGCAGCATGTAGCCATCCGGTGCTGCTTTGGCGACGTAGGCATAACCGATGGTCGAGCCTGCACCCGGGCGGTAGTCGTAGATGATCTGCTGGCCGGTGTTCTCCGTGATCTTCTGCGTGTACATGCGGGTTTCCAGCTCGGTTGCACCACCTGCGGCAGCGGGAATGAGCATGGTCAGCGGCTTTGCCGCATACGCATCGACAGGCGGTCGCTGGGCGATCACGGCGCCGGCCGTCAGGAGCATGCTGAGTACACTGAGCAGGCGGCAGGCAGTGTGCACTTTATTGTTCATTTGCTCTCTCCTTGTGGCAGGCAATCATGCCGGCATAATCCGGATGATCCTGTCTTGCAGTCATAAATAGAATAGCGCATGAGGAGCTGGTTGCTATTCGTCCCTGCAGATCGCATTCATTTCAACGCAGGATAATTCATGTTCCGGAGAAATTCATCATGAACGATTTGTGCAGGTCAGTCCAATACATGCTGATGGCCTGTTTTTCAACATTGTTTCCAGTGCTACCAACCCGGGGCCGGATATCTCGTGACTCAATATCTGGTCATCGGAAACCACGATGCGCCTCAACGTGCTGATGCTGGAGGCCGCCAACGGCGCGCGGGTACTGACCGAGGAACAGGATTTCGGCGGCCGATGTGTTCGGCAGCGACTGCATGATGTTCCCCGGCCTCATCGCCTCTGGCACCAACGACATCCAGCGCAAGGTGCTGTCCAAGCGCGTGCCGGGACTGCCAGGCTAGCCCGGCTCTTCGCCGGCTCGCCGATGCCGTGACCAACAGGCTTATTGCAGATCGTGCCTTGATCGTTTCCCTTGTCGAAGGGAACCTTCTTCTCCCGGTGCTCGCCTGCCTTACTCCAACACGATATTGTTGTCCTGCACCACCCGCTTCCACCGCTCCACTTCGTTGGCGATGAACTTCCCGAGGTAGTCGGGCGTGCTCAATACCATCATCGCCCCGCCGCTCTCGGCCATTTTCTGTGCCACCTCTGGAGACTTCCCGGCCCTCACGAATTCGGCGTTGAGTTTGTTCACGATGGCCGCAGGCGTCCCTGCCGGCGCGAAAAAACCCGTCCAGCCCAGATATTCATAACCGGCCACGCCCTCCTCGATGAGCGTGGGCACGTCCTGCAACATGGGATGACGTTCGGTACCGGTGGTGGCCACCACGCGCAGCTTGCCCGACTTCACCATGGGCAAGCCGATCTCGGGGGTCATTACGGTGGCCTGCACGCGCCCGCCGATGAGGTCCACCGCCGAGGGCGTCACGCCCTTGTAGGGCACGAATGTGACGCTGGTCTTGGTAAGGCCATGCAGCCAGGCACCCGCCAGGTGAAAGACACTGCCTGCACCGAGTGTCGCGAAATTGAGTTGCCCCGGATGCGCCTTGGCAAAAGCGATGTAATCCCTGCCGGTCTTGAAAGGCTGCTCCGGATTCACCACCAGCAGCATGGAACGCTTGCTCATCAGCGTGATCGGTGCAAAGTCCTTCACTGGATCGTATGTGATGTTCCTGACGGTCGCTGCGGACACCGTGAAGCTGCCCTGCCCCGGGCAGATGGTGTAGCCGTCAGGCGCCGACTTCGCCACGTAGGTGGTGCCGGTGATGCCGCTGTTGCCCGGCTTGAAATCCAGCACGAAGGGCTTTCCCGTGTTCTGGCTGATCTTCTGGGTATAGAGGCGTGACTCGAATTCGGCGGGCCCGCCGGCGCTAAAGGCGATAACCACTGTCACCGGCCGGCTCGGATAATCGCCTGCGCCCTGGGCCGCAACCGCGCCGGACACCGTAGCCAGTGCCAATCCCGTCAAATTTGCCAAGAAAAGATTCATGAGGCGCACGCTCCCGCAATGAATTGAACGATGCCGGCCATACTAGCAGCCGGATCATGCCATCGCCAGCGCTCCTTTTCAGGCAGGCAATGGCCCCGGCAGACGGCGCGCATCCATGAAGCGCCCACGGCGCGTCCTCACTAGCATGCAAAAAAATCCTGCGGCGTTTTTTCAACGCGAGCCTGCTTCATTCCAGTTTAATACCCGCGGTCTTGATGACCTTAGTACAACGGTCCAGCTTGCTCTTGAGCAAGGCGCTGTAACTTTTTAGGTGTGGAAGGCGCCAGCTCAAGACCTTCCTGCGCCATGCGGGCCTTCAGTTCAGGATCCTGCATCAATCGGGAAGGCTCGGTATTGAGTCGCCTGATGATCGCAGCCGGCGTCTGTGCCGGTGCCAGCACGCCGAACCAGTTCGTCACATCGGTCGAGTAGTTCGGAGGAACTTCACCCCCAGCCTCTCACGGAACGGAGTGCCTCCCTATCACGAAGAACGCAATCATCAGGGTAAGGCTAACGTGCTGCTGTTTCCGCAGCAGACAAAGTCGTGCCATGATGCCGTCATCGAATGTCACGCACTGCGCTGCGAACGCCTGCGCTACTAGCACCGCAAATCGGCCTGAGTGTTTGACGTGGCAGGGCAGCGCGGGGTTTGCCATTGTC
The DNA here is from genome assembly GCA_947479645.1 of Betaproteobacteria bacterium. Taxonomy (GTDB): domain Bacteria; phylum Pseudomonadota; class Gammaproteobacteria; order Burkholderiales; family SG8-39; genus CAIYPG01. Next base: position 7,481 of record CANKAJ010000044.1, read on the forward strand.
CGAGCTCGGGTTGATGGTATTGCCGTCAAACACCAGCGGTGGGAGCCAAGTGCGTGAATTGCGCACGCTCGAATCTGTGCGGGGGGTGTCGGGTAACCGGCATTCCTGCCGCGATCCCATCGGGCGTATGATCGGCAAGCTGGTCACTATCGCAGCCGGTCACTAAAGACGCGATCAAGTCAGTCGGCGCATGATGTCCGCAGGGGTTTCAGATATCGAACGTCCCTTTTTCGTATTTCGCGAGGAGAAGTGAGATGAATCACATTTTTCAGGGTCATACCGTTCGTGGGCTTCTTGCCGGGCTGGCGGCAGGGTTATTCACCGTTGCCGCGGGGCTTGGCAATGCGGTCGCACAGGGGAACTTCCCCACCCGTGCCGTTCATATTCTCGTGCCTTTTGTCGCAGGTGGGGCGACCGACCTCGCAGCGCGGGCGATGGCGGAGGGCATGGCACCGCACCTGGGCGTGCCGGTGGTGATCGAAAACAAGCCCGGCGCGAACGGCATGATCGCTAACAACGCCGTGAAACAGGCCGACGCCGACGGACACCTGATGGTGTACGTGGGCTTGGGAACGATGGTGACCCTGCCGATGATGGATCCTGCATTCAGCAAGATGGAGAGAATTCCGCCTCCGCAGAACGATTTCCGCATCGTGGCGCTGGGCGCGACCTATGACATCTTGTTCCTCACCGGTGCGCTACACGGCCCCAAATCGCTAAAGGAACTGATGGAGAAGCTGCGCTCGCCCACGGAGCATGTGACGCATACCACCATCAGCGTCGGTGCGCCGACCGACCTGGCGTGCTATTACCTGGTCGCGTTGGCCAAGGGCAAGGCGACCCCGGTTCCCTACAAGGGCACTGTCGCGGCCTATCCTGACTTCATCGGCGGGCTCCTGACGTTTGCAGGTGATACGCCGACGGCGTCCATTCCGCTCATCAAGCAGGGGCGCTTGCGCGGGCTGGCCGTGATGTCCAAGCAGCGTTTCAAGGATTTGCCCGACGTGCCAACGCTGGCTGAAGCCGGTGTGCCGGAGATGGAGAATGTGGAGTGGAGCAACTGGGCCGCACTCTATGCGCGCAAGCAGACAGCCCAGGCCGCGATCGACAAGCTCAACGATAGCGTCAGGAGGAGCCTGGCGACGCCATCGGTGATCGAGAAGCTCGATCGCAATGGACAGCGGCCGCACGGACTGCTGACAGCCAAAGAGGCACAGGATTACTGGGAAAAGCAGGCAGATTCCTGGCGGCCGGTGCTGCGCGCCATCGGAGCGCTTGCAACTGATCAGGCGAGGTAATGATCCGGAATACGATCAATCTATTGAGGATCGTGGTTATCGGCTGGCGGAGGAATTGATCGAGTTGGCAGGCGAGCCTATGCCCGATGGCTTGGATGGTCCTGGCATGCACCGCGTGGGTGCAAAGAGCGCGGTTACGCGTGGACGTTTGCAAGTGGGCAGCAAGCAAGCTGCGTCCCAGCGAAACTCGCGCAGCCGTAGCCTCGGTGAATGACTGATCATTGCGATAGCCTTCACCCCTAAGCACCTGAGCCGATCGGAATCGTTGCCCGTCTCCACGATGTGGCAATGATGTGCCAGGCGATCGAGCAGTGCGGTGGTTATCTTGGCATACCAATGGAACTAGTTAAAATCCTCTGACGAGCAGCCGCGTTTTTTTCAGCAAGGAAAGAACGGAGACGCCGCACAAAATTGATGCTGGAAGTTTACCTGAGGAGATTGAACCATGCGCTTGTTCAAGTCATTGTTGTCGCCCGCTGTTGTGCTTGCCGCCATTTCAAACATGGCCGTATCGGGTGCGGCGCTCGCGCAGCGATCGCCGGCTGATGGGTACCCATCCAAACCGGTCAGCGTGGTCATTCCTTTTGCAGCGGGTGGACCGTCAGACAACGAATTCCGGCTGTATATGGACAAACTACTCGCAAGCCTGGGCCAGCCTTTCGTTTTTGATTTCAGGGTGGGGGCTGCGGCTACCATTGGCACCAGTTATGTCATCAAGGCCGCCCCCGATGGTTATACCCTGCTGGTCACCAGGGCGGGGCTGGGTGTTTTTCCGAATTTCTATCCGGCGCTAAATGAAAATGTCATCAAATCGCTGGCTCCGATCACGGAGTTCAGCAGGGGGTATACCGGAGTAATCATCAGCCCGGCAGCCTTACCCAATGTGCATTCGCTGCAGGACTTGCTTGCGTACGGCAAGGCCAATCCGGGCAAGCTCAACTGCAATACGGCCGGGGCGGGTGGCATTACCCATATCGTGTGCGTGGCGCTGGCGAGCGCGATGAACGTAAAAATTGCCCCTGTGCACTACAAGGGCGTGGCCCAGGGGCAGATCGATCTGATCGGCGGGCGCACCCAGGTATCCGGAGGAACCCTGTTTGCTGCCATGGCGCAGATCAAGGCTGGCAAGTTGCGGGCAATAGCCATTATGGGCAAGGACCGTGCCCCATTGATTCCCGAGCTGAGAACCACACACGAGCAGGGTTACAACGTTGATTATCCGGACTGGCTGGGCGCCTTCGCACCACCCGGAACGCCGCAAGCGATCGTCGACAAGCTAAGTGCGGAGTTCGTGAAGGTCGTCCGATCACCCGATGTCATCAAGCAGCTGGAAGCGCTGGGCACTGCACCCGTCGCCAGCACGCCGGATGCGTTCAGGACAAAGCTGGTCAGCGAACTGGCCTACTGGAAGAAGATCATTCAGGAAAACGACATCAAGGCGGAAGATTAGGCGACGGCGCGCCGACCACCGCACGTATTGCATTGGCTGCTAGAGACCTGTGTGAGGCTCTTGGTGATCCATGACGAAAAGTTCTTTCATGGAGAATTCAATGGCGTCTATTAAGATTTGTTAAGCGAAAATGCCTCGTCGGGTACCCAATTCGTCAAACAAATAACTGTTGATGCAGCAGTGGCGAAACGTCGCAGCCTAACAGGCTGTTGAAAAACGGTTTCGATACCACTTGTCAATTTATTCGACCTCATAGAGCGCGTTACAGTCGATTTGTTTGCCTCGCCCAAGGGAGGAGATGCCCCTCCAGAATCAGAAATTTTCACCATCGCCATTCGTTTTTCAACAGCCTGCTAGATCACAACCTTGCGGCTCGAACTCGCCGCAACGCTAATCGCTCGACTGGCCCTTTGCCCCTTGTGCGGAAAACGAAAAGACACATTATTTGCTTAGCAATATTAATAATTCTTAACACTTCTTAACAGAAATCTGTCCTGCAACGGATTAGTCTAGGCGTCAGGAAATATGAATTGATAAGTGCACTTCATATTGAATATATGAAGTATGGAAAAAAGCTCTTAGCTGATTATGCCAACGAATACGTCAAGCATTTTAGAGTTATATAGTATCAATCTTCAGTTGGTGCGCTCTCAGTTGATTAGTGCGAAAAGCGCATTGACAAGCAGCGAATCTCATCTGGCGAATGCCGATTCAGAACTCATCAGATTGACCAAAGACCAAATTGGCCACGACGGCAGTTCAAGAATTAATCATGCCAGGATTCGTTGGCGCGAGGCATATGATCGGACAGACAAATTACGTAAGCATGTCGAGGAGCTGCGACTTGATTGCAAGCGCCTGCAAGCGGCAGTTTGTACGCAAATTCACCTTGACTCGTTCCAGCAATCGGATGAGCAAAACTTGGCAACCGTCGAGACGGCCCGGCAAATGGGCTCATTCAGCATTTTCAAACGCGGCTGGGAGCGTAATGCCGGCGTTCGTCTCTCATTCTTGCTTCAGCGCCTGAAGCCCAAAGGTGAGGCTTCAGGAATATTAATGCTCAGGCAGGCAACTTCGATGTTTGCACTTTGTGTGACCTACCTTGTGTTCTATTTAGTGGATGTGCAGTTGCAGATTGCGTATTTGCCAGCAATTGGAAAGCTAACATCGATTGCGACTGCTTCCATGTAAATTCGCTAAAGGCGCGAAAAGTTTTAAGAACTTACGTAAGTAAATAGGCCTGGCCTAATTTGATTTCGACAACATAAGGGAGACTAGATTGAGAGTAATTCAAAAGGGCTTCACGCTGATCGAATTGATGATTGTCGTTGCGATTATCGGCATTTTGGCCGCGGTCGCACTACCGGCATATCAGGACTACACCGTTCGTGCCAAGGTATCAGAGCTGATTCTGGCTGCTTCAACCGCCCGAAATGCAATCTCCGAGAACGTGCATTCCAATCCGTTGGCTACTGCATCCATGGGGCTTGGCGTGACCATTAACGTGGTGGGTAAAATCGCCACTGCGAATGTCAGCGATGCCGGCGTCGTTGTGGTGACCGGAAGTACGACCAGCGCCTCGACGGGTCAGGCAGTTACCTTGACTTTTACCCCGACAGCTAACACGTCGGCGGGCACGGTCACTTGGTCTTGCTCAGGTTCGCCAAGTAACTATATGCCAGCGACCTGTCGCTAAACCAACATAGGACATCCCGTATATTAAAAAAATAGGGACCTGCCCCCTGTAGCCGTACCAGTCATTGGGTAGGAAGTCCGGTTGCTGATGTTCTTGGCTAATCCGGACCACTGCCACCGAAATGGGCTAATCGGGTGTTATTCCAGCCAGCTTGATCACAGTCGCCCACTTCCTGATCTCATTCGAGATGAACTGGGCCAGTTCCTCGGGGGTGCTGGGTGCGGCTTCGACGCCATCGTTCTCGAACATTTCCTTTACATCGGGCAGTCTCAGGGCGACATTGGCTTCACGGTTCAGGCGCTGGATGATTGATGTCGGGGTTTTTGCCGGAGCCAGCAGTCCGAACCATGCGTAGGCCTCCAGTCCGGGGTAGCCTGCTTCCGCGAGCGTAGGCACTTGCGGAAGCTGCTGGGATCGACTTGAGGTCGCCATGGCGAGAGCGCGCAGTTTTCCGGCTGCGACATTTGTTTTTGCCGTCGAGATTGTTGCAAATGCCGCGTCCACTTCGCCCGACAGGACTGCGACGACTTGCGGGCCAGCACCCTTGTAGGCCACATGCAGCGCATTGATGCCGCTGGCCTGTTTCAGGAGTTCCATGGCGAGGTGCCCGGCCGTGCCGCTGCCCGGAGAGGAATAGCTCAACCCCTTTGCGCTGGCGGCGGACAGCGCCGACAGTTCCTTCACGGATTTCGCCGCCAGCGATACGTTGACCACGAGGACCGAAGGTATCTTGGCAGTCAGCGTGATTGGTGAAAAATCACGTTGTGTGTCATAGGGCAGGCTCTTCAAAAGGCTGGGATTGGTTGCATGGGGCAATGCGCACAAAAGCAGGGTATAGCCATCCGGACTGGCCTTTGCCACCAGATCCGAACCGATGGTCGTTGATGCACCGGCCCGATTCTCCACGACAAACTTCTGTCCCAGCGGTGAAGACATCTTGATGGTCATCACCCTGCCGACCAGGTCTGTCCCGCCACCCGGTGCGAACGGAATGATCAGGCGTATTGGTTTCGCCGGATAGTCCTGTCCCAGGGCTGGCAAGCCAATCATCGAAGTGCAGGCCAGAATGATCGCCGCGATCAGCGATCGTTGGAGTGTCATGGAATGGAGTGCGGGGCAGGCAAAGGTCCAGCCGTAAAATGCGGGCAGTGTCATTTTCAAAAATTCCCAGTAAGTCTTGATAGTCAACGAGTCCGTCATTTTGTCTGAGGGGGGGGCAATCTGATTGCAGGTATCGATTGGTCCGACTGGCGTTATGATTGTAACGGTTTGCGGCCGATAGTCAGGTAACCGAGGATCGTGCAGCCGCCAAGCGTTGTGCAACCGATGGTCGCGCAACCGACTGTCATCAATGGCAATTCGATGTGGCAAGGAAAGCGTTCTGATGAAGCAAAGTGGTGAACCCCCAAAAATAACTGACATGCGACAGGCAGATCCGGGCCGGAATTTTCAAGGAAAAATAGGAAAAACTTTCGCCGATTCTGAACCATGGTGGCCGCCTGTTCCGACGGCGCCAGCGGCCGCACCGAACGTTGTTATCATTCTCCTGGATGATATGGGCTTTTCAGATCTTGGCGCCTTCGGTTCGGAAATCGAGACGCCCAATATCGATCGGCTTGCGCAGGGTGGGGTGCGGTTTTCCAATTACACGACCGTGCCGATGTGCACGCCGGCGCGTGCAGCGATGCTGACTGGCAAAAACCCGCATTCGGTTGGCTGTGGCTGGCTCACGCATGGTGATCCGGGTTATCCAGGCTACGGCGGGGAAATTTCCGCTGATGCGGCGACCATGGCCGAAATTCTGCAGGCCAATGGTTACTCGACCATGGCCATTGGCAAATGGCATAACACCAAGGAACACAATGCCTGTGCTGCGGGTGACAAGAGTTCGTGGCCGGTGCAACGTGGATTCGATCGTTTTTACGGGTTCATTGCATCGGAAACAAGTTTTTTTCACCCCGACTGTCTTTATGAAGGGTCACAGGCTCTCGATATCGACACCTATCCGGATAATTATTTTGCCACCGATGACTGGACCGATCGGGCCATCCGATGGACCAAGGAGCACCTCGGAACCGGTCCCGGAAAACCGTTCTTCCTCTGGCTTGCGCATAACGCACCGCATCTGCCCATTCAAGCCAGGCCCGAGGATATCGCGAAGCAGCGGGGGCGATACGATGCCGGCTGGGATGTCATGCGCGAGCAACGCTGGCGCAAGCAACTGGAGCAGGGAGTGTTGCCGCCAGGGACAAAACTGCCGCCACGCAATCCCGGCATCAAGGCATGGGCCGAACTGAGCAAGGAAAATCAGGAACTCTACGCGCGGTATATGGAAGTCTATGCTGCGCTGATTGCCAATCTGGATGACAACATCGGGCGCTTGACCGGATTTTTCGAGGCGGCGGGCGTCCTCGACAACACCCTGGTCGTGCTGCTGTCGGACAATGGCGCCAACTCAATGGGTGGAGACGAGGGGGCGGTCAATGCCTGGCAGAAACGCCTGGGAGGCCAGGAGGGCGATGCCAAGATCAGGGAACTGATCGCCAAGGGAGGCTTCGGGGGCCCCGAGACCTATATGGCTTATCCCCGCGGGTGGGCGCAGGTGTCGAACACGCCATTTCGCTACTTCAAGCGCACGCCGCTGAATGGCGGTATTCGCGTTCCGTTTATCGCCCACTGGCCCAAAGCGATTGCAGCGAAGGGGGAAATTCGGAGGCAGTGGATACACGTCACCGACATATTGCCCACGCTGCTGGACATTCTTGGGCTCGGTTATCCCGAGACATTCCGCGGCTACCCGACCCGCGCCCTGGATGGGGCCAGCTTTGCGCGAGCGCTATCCGATCCCGATGCGCCCAGCATGCGTACGTCGCAGCACTATGAGCTGGATGGAAATCGCGGTTTTATCAAGGATGGCTGGAAGATCGTCTCACTGCAGCCACCGGATCAGAAGATGAATCTGGACAACTGGATGCTGTTCAACCTGCTGGATGATCCGACAGAAATCGACGATCTGTCCCGCGCATTTCCGGAGAAGCTGCGGGAATGGGTTGAAGCATTCGAGGTTGATGCTTATCGCAATTATGTCTACCCGATTGATAACCGGGGCTATGAAAGAGCGATCACGGTTCCGCCCTACAGGGAAGCGGCGCTGCGCACGCCGCATACTTTCTATCCCGGTGCACAGACCGCGGAGCGTGTGGCCATCTCGCAGCTGTTCGCGGATCGCTCGTTCAGGATCACGGCGCGCTTTCAGTATGAACCGGAGGACCAGGGTGTCATCTATTCGATCGGCGGTATATTCGGAGGGGTGTTGCTCTACGTTCTCGACAGGCGAATGCACTTCGTCTACCAGCGCTGGCCCAATCCGATCGAGCTTGAGTTTGCCCCTGTGGAGTGTATGCAGGAACTCGTTTTTGACTTTCGGGCGCTGGGCAGGCGTCAGGGAGCGGGACGTATTCTGGTGAACGGCAGCGAGGTCGTCGCCGAGACACCGATGTCGCCGACGTTGGGTCGGCTGCCTTGCGAGGGTATCGACATTGGTCTGGACCGGCGCCAGCCGGCGTCGACGAAATATGCCCGATTCGGCAGCTTTTCCTATACTGGCTTGATCGAATGGGTACGTGTAGAACCAGGGGCGCAGGCACCGGGCACTTTAATCAATATGTCCGAGTCCGCCGCGCAAAAACGGGCCAGTGCGTAAGTTGGCTACCCGTTTTTCCCAAGCCGCCTCAACACGTCATGAAGAAGTGCCATGAGTGATCCCGCGATTGAGTACGACCCGGCCGTCAGGTGTTCAGACTGCAAGGCGTGCTGCTGCAAACTCGAAGTGATGCTGATGGGTGAGGATGATGTTCCCCGCCGATTCATGCAGCAGGACAAGTGGGAGGGATGGATTATGGCGCGCCTGGACGACGGCTGGTGCGCCGCGCTGGATCGGAGCACCATGCGCTGCGGGATATATGAGCGACGGCCGGTGATTTGCCGCGATTTTCAGATGGGTGGCAGTGATTGCATCTCTGAACGATCCGATCAAACTGTTGTAGTCTTGCGCCAAAGGACAGTGCTTTGATCTGCGCCTTTGGGGAAAATATCTGATTTGTTTAATGAGGGAGAAAAGCATGGCATTGGTTGAATACAAGGAACAGGGCGGCATTGGCTATATCACGCTTAACCGTCCTGAAAAGCTTAACGCCTTTTCAGACGACATGAGCGCGGATTTCATGAAGGCCCTGTACGACCTGAATGATGATCCAAAGGCGCAGGTTGGCATCCTGTCGGGCACCGGCAGGGCATTCTGCAGCGGCGCCGATGTCAAGCAGCGGCAACTGCGATCACGCGAAGAGTATGAAAAGCTGGGCGGAGCGGCGGGGCGCGACGTCAATTACCGGGAAGCGCTGTTCAGGTCATCCCAATCCAAGCCGATTATCGCAGCAGTGCATGGCTATGCGTTGGGTATCGGCCTGCGGCTCTCGATGTATTCCGACATGCTGGTGGCGGCCAAAGGTACGAAATTCCAGGTGACCGAAGTGCCGCGTGGTATCAACGGCATTCCGTTCTGGATGATGCTGAACCAGGTTGGGGCCGGGGTGTTCGCGACGGATGTTTCCATGACCGGGCGCATCTGGCTGGCGGAAGAAGCGGCGGCCAACGGCCTCATTACCCGGCTGGCCGAGCCTGGCGAGCATCTGCAGGAAGCAGAGAAACTGGCCCGGGAAGTACTCAAGAACCCGCCGCTGGCCGTGCGTGCGATTGTCGAAGCGCGCCGCGCTTCGCTGGAAGAGCTGGAGGTCAAGGCCTACGCCATTCGCCCAAGGACGCTGCACCTGTCCGAGGATTTCCGTGAAAGCGCACTGGCCTACGTTGAAAAACGTGCGCCGGTATTCAAGGGGCGCTAGCGCGTTGCGAGCACCCTGTTACGCCGACGCCGACTGCGATTGAGCTTCCGTTGAATTCAAATGAAACGGATGCGGTCGTCCAGGCTCCGGACAGGGTGCGACTCGATGTCAAGGAGGCGCGCCTGCTGGCCACGCGCGCCATCCAGAGCATCGGCTACAACGTCGAGGACGCCGGTATCATTGCCGAGCATGTTCTCGATGCGGCCCTTTGTGGTTATGAATATTCGGGCCTGGCGAAAATCCTGAACATCGAGGACAACCCCCGGTTTCGCAGTCCACGCAGTCCGGTCAGTGCAATGCGTGAAACCTCGGTCTCGGTCCTCTACGACGGTGGCAACAATGTGGGCATGCTGGCGATGTACCGTGCCACGCAGGCGGCCATCGCCAAGGCAGCGCAACACGGCTTTGCCATCGTGGGTATGACCAATACCTGGAACAGCGGACGCAGCGCACATTACGTCGAAATGATCGCCCGTGCCGGACTGGTTGCCATTCACACGGTCAGCTCCTCGCATGCGGTCGCGCCTCCCGGCGGGGCGAAGGCAACCCTGGGCACCAACCCGATCGCATTCGGATTTCCGCGTGATCCGGATCCGTTGATCATCGACATGGGAACGTCCGCGTTCATGGGGACCGACCTGAATTATCGCAAGCGCATTGGAGCTCAGTTGCCTGAGGGCGTGGCCATTGACGCTGCTGGCAGGCCGACGCGAGACCCGGGCATGGCGCTGTTGGGTGCCATCCTGCCCTTTGGCGGCCACAAGGGCTTTGCCCTGTCGCTGGCAATCGAGGCGCTGGGTGTGCTGGGCGGGTCGGGTTCCGATGTGGAAAAGAAGTACGGCTATCTCATCATTGCAATCAAGCCGGACCTGCTGGTGCCGCTGGAGGAATACAAGCGGGACCTGCACGGTGTCATTGAGCGTATCAAGGCGACGCCGCTGCTTGAAGGCTGCGCTGAGATACGCATCCCCTCCGAGCGCATGTATCGTGAACGTGAACGCAATCTGGAAGAGGGGATCGTCATCGACGCGCGCATCCATGAGGCGCTGAAAAGCCTCGCCCAGCGAGGATCGCTGCGCTGAGACGTTACGCTGAGTTGTTGCAATATGTCCTTGCAATGAGTTAAGCGACCGCGACGGCGAGCACAGCGGTATCGCGTCCCGGGTTAATTTTCGATCTTGATACCGGCCAGCTTGATGACGCGGCCATACTTGGCCATGTCGGACTTCATCAGTTCGGCAAATTGCTCGGGCGTTGTCGTGAACGGATCCAGTCCCTGGCTCTGCAGTTTTTCCCGGATGTCAGGCAAGGTGAGCATCCTGGCCATCTCAGTCGACAGCTTGTCGATGATGCTTCTGGGAGTGCCGGCCGGTGCCATCACTCCGCGCCAGAAGCCCGGGTCGTATCCGCTCAATCCGGACTCGGCAAAGGTGGGCAATTGCGGCAAAGCCTGCATGCGAGTTTTGCCGCTGACAGCGATCCCCTTGAGTTTGCCATTCTTGATCAGGGTGATCGCATTGATGGGCACGGCAAACGACGCATGCACTTGCCCGCCCATGAGATCGGTCATGGCTGGAGCGGCGCCCTTGTAGGGGATGTGCTGCAGCTTGACGCCGGCGGCGATATTGAAGAATTCGCCGGCGAGGTGGTTTACGCCACCGGCCCCCGCTGAGGCGTAATTGATTTCGCCTGGCCGCGATTTGGCCAGCGCGATAAATTCGCGCAGATTGTTGGCCGGCACCGCTGGATGCACCACCAGGATTTCTTCGGCGTTGTCAAAGGAGGCGACCGCAGCGAAGTCCTTGATCGGATCGTAAGGGGCGGGCAGGAATTGCGGGATCACCACATGGGTCATCGCGGTATAGATGATGGTATAGCCATCCGGCGCTGCTTTGGCCACGATATCCGTGCCGATCATGGTATTGGCGCCGCCACGACTGTCGATGATCACGGGTTGGCCCCAGCTTTCCGTAAATTTTTCGCCAATATAGCGGGCGACGATGCTGGTGCTGCCGCCGGGGGCATAGGGTGTGATGAATCGTATGGGCTTGCTGGGGTAGGACTGTTGCGCGCCCGCGGATGCGGGTAGGCCTGCAAACAGACCCGCCATGATCAGGCGTGTCAGGCGCGTCAGGCGCGTCAGGCAGGGAAGCGACATTTTCATTCGATGGATTCCTCGACGTAGGGGGGCAATCACGAAGCGTGGCTGATATTGCATAAAAGAATACACCTTATAATGGTACTACCTGCAAAAAGGGAGAGTGAGCATGACGGGTTTCGTCAGACGCGTGGTGACCGGCCACGACACGCAGGGCAAGGCCATTGTCATTTCCGATGGCCTGGCTCCGATGGTCCATAACAACATGTTCGTCGAAGGGTACCGAACCAGCGATATCTGGAAGACCACGGCGATGCCGGCGCCGGTGACGCGCGAAGAGCCCGATCCGACCTCCGGTGTGCGCGATTTTGTCGGACCGATGGGAACCAAGATACGCATCTCCGAAATACCGCCGGAGACCGAGGCGGTCCGCAGCATTACGGTGGAACAGGCGCGAGCCATGTTTAGCAAGTCCGGGCGCAATCTGACTTCGACATACGAAGCAGGCGGCCGCCATCCCATGATTCATCGCACAGAGACCATCGATTACGCCGTGGTGCTGGAAGGCGAGGTCACCTTGTTGCTGGATGAAGAGGATGTGCAACTCAAAGCCGGAGACGTGGTGATTCAGCGCGGTACCAATCATGCCTGGAGCAATCGTTCCGGCAAAATGGTGCGAATGCTGTATGTGCTGGTGGACGGGCGCTTTGATCCGGAACTGGCTGCACTCTTCAAAACCAACCAGGCACGGGAGTAGGAATATGTCGATGAACATCAAGCTGGATGACCCCAGACTCAGCTGGGACGGCGCGGTTTCCTTTGAGCATGGCGACGGCTGGATCAAGCCATGGCGCATCCCCTTTGAGCAACGCCTGCTGTTTGGCAAGACCGCGATCGATGACATGATGATCTGCCGCGCCGGCATGCCCGCCGGCGTGCGCATCGTGTTTTACAGCGACACGACCAGCATCGAAGGCGAGATCGCCGCCATCATCCCGAACGAGTTCAATGTGGTGGAGACTTTGGCGGCCAGGTTGGATCTGGTCATCGACGGGGTACTGCACACCACGTTCGAATTGGGGGAAGGCACACGATTCCGTTTCGACGGACTTCCCAGGGGAGAAAAGCTGATCGAGCTTTGGCTGCCGGAGTATCGCGAATTCAGGCTTAGTTCGTTCAGCCTCAGTGACGGTGCCACACTGCGCCGGCATCAGGATACGCGGCGGCGCTGGCTTGTCTATGGCAGTTCATACACGCAAAGCCGTGGCGCCGGTTCTCCCTGTTACACCTGGCCGGCAGTTGCTGCGCGCGCGCACGATCTTAACCATACCAATCTGGCCTATGGCGGCCAATGCCATCTTGATTCCATGGTGGCGCGCTTGCTGCGTGATACGCCGGCAGACTTTCTGTCGATGGAGGTCGGCGTCAACATTCAGGGCCGCGGCACGCTGGACGACCGCGCTTTCCGGGCGGCGCTGATCGGATTCGTGCGGATTGTCCGTGAACGTCACCCCGACACGCCGTTTGCGGTGAGTTCGGCCTTGTATGCCTGGGAGCGCGAGACCACGCTCAATCAGGTCAAGCTGACGCTTGCCGACACGCGCGTGATCGTGCAGGAGGCGGTAGAGGCGCTTCGCGCGACCGGTGACAAGAATGTTCACTACTTCAACGGACTCGATTTCCTGGGTGAACCAGAGAAGGAACTGGTCGAAGACCACGTTCATCCCAATGTCGAGGGCTATAAGGTGCTTGGCAGAAAATTTGCAGACAAGGTCATTGCAAAGCTGCTGGGGACTGGAGGAAAGCTGACGAGTCGCAGCACCTCCTGGTAGGTGTGGAGTAAGCGGTCGCAAAAGGGAAGTTGCAAGTCCGGGGCAACGCGAGGGCAGGGTCATGCAGATACTGAAAGGACTGAGCGTTCTGTGCGCCGCCATGATGAGCGGCGGAATTGCCCAGGGCGTGCTGGCACAGGGAGCTGCGGACGATTATCCGAATCGTCCGGTGACGATCACGATTCCGTTCGATGCCGGCAGCTCGCATGACACGCTGCTGCGCCCCTACGTGCAGAGCATTCTCGAAAATACCGGCAAGCAATTCGTGCTGGTATTCAGGCCTGGCGCCGGCACCACCATCGGCATGGCCTATGTGGCCAAGGCGCCGGCGGATGGCTACACCCTATTGTCGGTGAGTCCGGCGATCTCGATTACACCGTCGGTCTATGCCGACCTGCCCTACGATCCGGTCAGGGATCTCGCGCCGATCACGCTGCTGAGCAAACAGGCGTTTTTGCTGGTTGTTCATCCGTCGGCACCGTACAAGACGGTGTCCGAGTACATTGCCTATGCAAGGGCGCATCCGGATGAATTGAACTGGGGGACCAGCGGCGCGGGTAGCGCCACCCATCTTCCGGGCGAGTTTCTGCACTTCCTGACCAAAACGCGGGTCACGTATATTCATTACAAGACCGGTAGTCAGCGACTGGTGGATCTGCTGGCGGGGCGGGTGCAGGTCAGCATGGCCTCATTTTCCAATGCGATGCCCCATATCAAGGCCGGGAAGATGCGCGCCATCGGGGTTACCACCAACAAGCGCGTGCCGGACTGGGCAGACATGCCGACCATCGAGGAGCAAGGCGTACCGGGTTACGACTTTTCCAGCTGGCTGGGAATACTGGCGCCGGCCCGCACGCCACCGACGATTATCAGCAAGCTCAATGGCTATTTCGTCAATGCCAACAAGGACCCGAACGTCAAGAAGTTCGAGATCGAAGGCAATATCCTTGTGGGCAGTACGCCTGATCAGTTGCGACAGCTGATCGGGACGGAAATGGATCGCTGGCGCAGGCTGATCAAGGAAACCGGCATGAAGATGGAGGCGCAGTAGGCTGTACCTTGCAACCGCCGGATTGTCTGCGCCCCCCAACTGTGCGATTGCCAGTCCCTGTTTATGTATGTCCTGAGTGACAGATCTACCAGGTTGGCTTCAAACCATCCTTGCCAACCTGTACGCGAACCGCGAGGAGCTTGCCATCCTTGTCAGGTCTTGCCGCGACATTGATCGCTTCGCCCGGAATAAGATCGGTACGGTTGCCTGGTGCAGCCAGGGACATGGGAGTATTCGGCAATACAAGAACCTTGACGGTTCCCGTCTTGTAATTCAGCGTCAACTCCTGCCCGCCGGCGGCTTGCACGGTTGCTTCGACACTGGCGTTGGTCATGGTGGAGTCGGGTTGCAAATCGTAGGGAGTCAATCCCTGATTGGCCGTGGCCGGGATCGGCCGCACATCGATGGCGACGACCGCACCATCGACCCGCTTCACCGTCGTTACCCCCAGCACCATGCCGGGTTTGACATCGGCCATGCTGAATGTCTTGGTGATGGACACATTGACACCATCGGGCAATTCGATCTGAAGCTCCCTGCCATCGCGGGCCTTGATCGACAGATCCTTGCCATTGACGGCGGTCAGAGTGCCTCGGATATTGATGTTTTGCTGGGCATGAGCGGCGCTACTGATTGCAATAAAGCCTGCCAGCAAGGCGGTACGAAATATCTGCATGTTTTCTCCTGAGGTGATGGAATAGTAAGAGGAGGAGGGGGGCTGCATTAATGTGTATGTTAACAGTGCGCCAAACAGAACCA
The DNA here is from genome assembly GCA_947479645.1 of Betaproteobacteria bacterium. GTDB lineage: Bacteria > Pseudomonadota > Gammaproteobacteria > Burkholderiales > SG8-39 > CAIYPG01. Next base: position 22,563 of record CANKAJ010000044.1, read on the forward strand.
TTCCGATGGCATACGGATTTTAAAGGTACCAAAGATGAAAGTGATAATTGATATCTATTCTTCAATAATAGTCTTTGAATATTAATATATATTTGTAATATGATAATAATAAACAATAATGTCCGATCCGGATTTGAATGGAAGATTACAATGTTGTGTCTATGAATAATGCAACGAACGGAGTCGTTTAGATGAGTGTCAATATGAAGCCGAGTCCTGGAAAAGGAGGCTTGCTGTCAGTCGACGATGCGCTGGCGCAATTGCTGGCCGGTGTGCGCCCGGTGTCCGAAGTTGAAGTCGTGCCGACGCTGGACGCGATCGGCCGAGTGCTGGCCGCCGGACAGCAATCAACAATGAATGTGCCATCCATGGACAACAGCGCCATGGATGGTTACGCGGTGCGCAGCAGTGACGTTCCCGCGCCCGGGACACGCCTGAAAGTCAGCCAGCGGATTCCCGCCGGTTCTGTCGGACAGGCGTTGGCGATCGGCACCGCAGCGCGTATTTTCACCGGCGCCCCCATTCCCGAGGGCGCCGACGCGATCGTGATCCAGGAGGATTGCACGGTCGACGGCGACGATGTGATCGTCAATGTTGCTGCCAAGCAAGACGAATGGGTGCGCACGGTTGGCCTGGATATTCCTGCAGGCGTCAATTTTCTGCCGGCCGGAATACGGCTGAAACCGCAACAGGTCGGGCTTGCCGCATCAGTGGGGATTGCCAGCCTGCCCGTTTATCGCCGTATTCGTGTCGGGCTTGTCTATCCGGGCGACGAACTGGCCATGCCCGGAGAGAAACTGAAGCCGGGCAGCATCTATAACTCCAACCGCTTCACGCTGTATGGCCTGACTCAGGCGCTTGGTTGCGATGTCAACGATTACGGCATCGTGCCTGACAGCCTCGAGGCGATGAGGGATGTGCTGCGCCGTGCAGCGGGTGAGTGTGACATCGTGGTGACCAATGGCGGCGTGTCGGTGGGCGAGGCCGATTTTGTCAAGCCGGCGGTCGAGGCCGAAGGCGAGCTGCTGATGTGGCGCATCGCGATGAAGCCGGGTCGGCCGCTGGCCTATGGGCGTGTCGGCAAGGCCGCCTTTATCGGTTTGCCTGGCAATCCGGTGTCCAGTTTTGTCACCTTTCTTTTGTTCGTTCGGCCTTTTGTCATGAGCACACAAGGCATTGCCGAAGTGACGCCGCGCAGTCTCAGGGTGCGCGCTGATTTCGATTGGTTGCAGCCGGATGTGCGGCGGGAATTCCTGCGTTGTCGCTGGAACGCCAATGGTGGTCTGGATCTTTACCGTACCCAGGACTCAGCCGTGCTGTCCTCCACTGCGTGGGCCGATGGTCTGGTCGATAATCCGGCCAAGGGGGTGATCCACAAGGGCGATCTGGTGAGCTTTGTGCCTTATTCGGAGCTGACATAGTGAAGCTGCGGCTATTGTATTTCGCCAGTCTGCGCGAACAACTCGGTACTGGCGGCGAAGAGGTCGCAGTTCCAGAGGGGGTGTCAACAGTGGAAGGATTACGTGCTTATCTGATGGCACGTGACGTTGCCTGGGGTGCTGCACTGGCCCCTCAGAAATCGCTCAGGGTCGCCGTCAATCAGGTGATGTCGCAGCCAGACAGCCCGTTGAAGTCTGGCGATGAAGTTGCATTTTTCCCTCCAGTGACAGGGGGGTAGCGGTGTCTGTTCGTATCCAGACTGCGGATTTTGACGCCGGGATCGAGATGGCAGCGTTGCGTGCCGGACACAGCGATGTCGGCGCGGTGGTCAGCTTTGTCGGAGTCGTGCGGGATATGAATGACGGCGCCAGCGTGGCTGGAATGACGCTTGAGCATTATCCAGGTATGACCGAACGGTCCATTCAGGCCATTATCGATGACGCAAGCGCGCGCTGGCAGATATTCGATTGCCTGGTCATCCACCGTGTGGGGGAACTCAAACCGGTAGATCAGATCGTGCTGGTTGTTGTCACCGGCGCCCATCGCGGTGAGGCATTTGCGGCCTGCGAGTTCGTCATGGACTACCTTAAAACACAGGCGCCATTCTGGAAAAAGGAACTGACGCCATCGGGTGGGCGCTGGGTCGAGGCGCGCACTTCGGATGATGAGGCCGCCGCGCGCTGGATTGATACAGGTTACAAAAAAACAATTTAAATCAGTTGTTAAGCTGCATCCTCCCTGGTCTGCACGATCACCGTGCAGCGGATGGCAGGTGTTCTCGCGTTATGTGTTCAGCAGCCGCCCAGCATGCGCAATTCGTGCTGTAATTGCTTTTCTTCCTCCAGTGTTCGGACTTGTTGCGTCTGCTCATCCTGGAACGCGTTCTTGAGAATAGCGGTCAAACTGGCTTTCAGTCCTGACCAGGGAGCCTGTGTTTCGGCAAAGAACCGTTGATTTGATGTCATTGTAGTCATGATGATTTCCTTTTGTGCTTTAAAAATATTCCTAGGCTGCGAAGGGGCAGGAACGGTGCGCAGCGGGGGAGGAGGAGGGCAGGAACCCCACCTCGACCCGTTCCCGCCCCTTCGCGGTCAGGAAACGACGAGCCCTGTCAGGAATATTTCTGACCAAGGCTTTGATTAAATTGCTCGTTTGTACCAATCCCAATATATCCTGGTGCAGGATATTGCATTGCAATACAAAAAGCCTAATATAGTCTTTGAGTGACGCTGATCCGACCCTGTTTGTTACTTCAGATAACATTTGTTGAACCGGTAAATTGAAATTAATTAGACTAAATTTAAATCGAGAAAATTGAACTATCCAATTAATAAAAATGGTTTTGTTCGTCCATGTATTAATAATATCGACGCAATGTCAGAAAATCCAATCGTATATTCGGATGTCGCTGATTCGTTTTGGTAATGAAGCTGCAAGTGTATGTTGCAAAGCAATAAAACAACCTTAAATCTTGTCGGAAAAGACCTCTGATGGAGCTTTATCAACTCAAGACTTTCGTCGCGGTAGCCGAGTTGGGGCACCTGACGCGCGCGGCTGAGCGCTTGCATGTGTCGCAACCGGCAGTCAGTGGCCAGATCCGTTCCCTCGAGGAAGAATTGGGCCTGGAGCTTTTTGAGCGCGTGCCGACCGGCATGGCCCTGACCCGGGCCGGCACCCACCTTCTGCCTTACGCAGAACGCGTGCTGGCAGCGGCAGTGGCGCTGCGCGCCGAGGTGCAGACATTGACCGGGCGGATACAGGGAAAATTGCGAGTCGGGACGGTCAGCGATCCGGGGTATTTACGGCTGGGTGAGTTTCTGTCGCAGATGGTGGAGCGTTATCCGGCGATCGAACTCGAATTGCACAAGGAGGTGTCCGGTGAGGCACTGGATCAGGTGCGAGAGGGCGAGCTGGATGCAACGTTTCTTTTCAGTGATGTGTTGCCCGACCAATTCGATGGCACTCGACTTGCCGATATGACTTATCGCATCATTGCTCCGCCTGAATGGGGTGAGCGCATGCTTGGTGCAGCCTGGGAGGCTCTGGCGGCGATGCCCTGGGTCATGATGCCGCACAACAGTACTTACCATCAGATGCTCATGTCTGCGTTTGGCAAACGGGGATTGGAGCCGCAGAAGGTTATCGAAGCGGATCAGGCATCGGTCATCACCAATCTGGTGGCTTCCGGGGTGGGGTTGTCTCTGGCCAGGGAGGATATCGCCCTGGCAGGCCGGGATGCCGGGCGGTGGGTCTTGTGGGAGCCAGCCCGGTTGCAGACTTCGCTTTGGTTCGTGTATCCGTCGCGTCGGGCACATGACGCTGCCATTGACGCATTGCTCAAGGTGTTGGGCGAAGTATGGTCACCAGAGCAGGGCAGGACTCCCATACAGGCTGCATCCCGGCCTGTGTTGAACCGGAAGCGAGTTCGCGCCGGGAAAGTCGCCGCCTCACGATAAGCAATCGTGCCGGCGTGATAGTGAATTTTGCTGAATCTGCGTACGCCTTCAGCACCCAGTTTGGCCGCTTTTCTCCATTGTATTACTTGAAACGCCTGCATTAGCGCCCCATCTAATGCCTATGACGGGCAAACCGACTTGATCAGGCTCAATGTGGGTCTTTGCCTAACGGTTATTGTTGAAGCAAGCAATCAAGCATTGAGAGGAAAGCATGCGTACTGACAAGATGACGACACGGTTTCAGCAGGCACTGGCTGATGCTCAGAGTATGGCGCTCGGCCAGGATCATTCCACCATAGAGGCGGTGCACGTGCTTTGTGCGCTGCTCGAGCAGGAGGACGGTGGTTCCCTGCTGGCTCGAGCGGGGGTGAATGTCTCCCGTCTGCGTGACGCGTTGAAGAAGGCCATTACGCAACTGCCCAAGGTTGAAAATCATGGCGGGGGGATACAGATTTCCCGTGATCTCGGCAATCTGCTCAATCTGGCGGATCGCGCCGCACAGAAGCGCGGTGATGAGTTCATTGCATCGGAGTTGTTCCTTTTGGCCCTTGCCGGTGACAAGGGTGAGGCTGGCCGCCTGCTCAAGGAGGCAGGAGGCAGTGCCAAGGCCATTGAACAGGCCATTGCGGCCGTGCGCGGAGGAGAGACGGTTGGCAACCCCGAGGCTGAAGGCCAGCGCGAGGCGCTGAAGAAATACACCATCGATCTGACTGAACGTGCTCGCTCGGGCAAGCTCGATCCCGTGATCGGACGCGATGACGAGATTCGTCGTGTCATCCAGATTCTGCAAAGGCGCACCAAGAACAACCCGGTTCTGATCGGTGAGCCTGGTGTCGGCAAGACCGCGATTGTCGAGGGCCTGGCGCAGCGCATCATCAACGGTGAGGTCCCCGAAACGCTCAAGAACAAGCGCGTTTTGTCCCTGGATATGGCCGCGCTGATTGCCGGTGCGAAGTACCGTGGCGAGTTCGAGGAGCGCCTCAAGTCGGTACTGAAGGAACTGTCACAGGATGAAGGGCAGACCATCGTCTTCATTGACGAATTGCACACCATGGTTGGCGCCGGCAAGGCCGAGGGGGCAATGGATGCCGGCAATATGCTCAAGCCGGCCCTGGCGCGGGGTGAACTGCATTGCGTGGGGGCGACTACGCTGGATGAGTATCGCAAGTATGTTGAAAAGGATGCCGCGCTGGAACGTCGCTTCCAGAAAGTCATTGTGCAGGAACCATCCGTGGAGTCGACCATCGCCATCCTGCGCGGACTGCAGGAAAAGTATGAGGTCCATCATGGCGTCGACATCACCGATCCGGCCATCGTCGCAGCGGCGGAGCTGTCGCACCGCTACATCACGGATCGCTTCCTGCCGGACAAGGCCATCGACCTGATTGACGAGGCAGCGGCGCGCATCAAGATGGAAATCGATTCAAAGCCGGAGGTCATGGACAAGCTGGACCGCCGCTTGATCCAGTTGAAGATCGAGCGCGAAGCTGTGAAGAAGGAAAAAGACGAGGCTTCGATGAAGCGCCTTGATCTGATCGAAGTGGAAATCAGGAAACTCGAGCGCGAATACGCGGACCTCGATGAAATCTGGAAATCCGAGAAAGCCACGGTGCAGGGATCGCAGCACATCAAGGAAGAGCTGGAGAAGGTCAAGCTCGACATGGAAGCGGCGACCCGCAAGGGCGACTGGCAGAAGGTGTCGGAGCTGCAGTATGGCAAGCTGCCTCAATTGGAAGCGCAGCTGAAAAAGGCTGAAGTCGCACCCATCAAGGGGGCCAGGCCGCGCCTGCTGCGCACGCAGGTCGGCGCCGAGGAAATCGCCGAGGTGGTGTCGCGTGCCACTGGCATACCGGTTTCCAAGATGCTGCAGGGCGAGCGCGACAAATTGCTGGCCATGGAAGACAAGCTGCATGAACGCGTGGTCGGTCAGAACGAGGCCGTGCACCTGGTGGCGGATGCCATTCGCCGTTCACGGGCTGGTCTTTCCGATGAAAACAAGCCCTACGGTTCGTTCCTCTTTCTCGGGCCGACCGGTGTGGGCAAGACTGAATTGTGCAAGGCGCTGGCAACCTTCCTGTTCGACTCGGAAGATCATCTGATCCGCATCGACATGTCGGAGTTCATGGAAAAGCATTCGGTTGCTCGCCTGATCGGTGCGCCACCCGGTTACGTGGGGTATGAAGAGGGCGGTGGATTGACCGAAGCGGTTCGGCGCAAGCCTTACTCGGTCATCCTGCTCGACGAAGTCGAGAAGGCACATCCTGACGTGTTCAATGTGTTGCTGCAGGTGCTGGACGACGGGCGCATGACCGATGGTCAGGGGCGCACCGTGGACTTCAAGAATACCGTCATTGTCATGACCTCCAATCTGGGCTCACAGATGATCCAGAGCATGGCCGGTGACGATCCGGGGCTGATCAAGACAGCAGTGATGGCAGAGGTCAAGACGCAATTTCGGCCTGAGTTCGTCAATCGCATCGACGAGATCGTGGTGTTCCATGCGCTGGATGAAAAGCACATCAAGAACATTGCGAGCATCCAGTTGAGATATCTGGAAGATCGCCTGGCGAAACTGGAAATGAAGCTGCATGTGTCCGAAGGCGCGCTGGCGGAGATCGCCAGGGAAGGATTCGATCCTGTCTATGGCGCACGGCCGCTGAAGCGCGCCATTCAGCAGAAGATCGAAAACCCGCTGGCCAGGCAGATTCTCGAGGGTAAATTCGCGGCGAAGGACATGATCCGGATCGAATACCGTGACCGCGAAATGCATTTTACGAAAGGGCAGGAAAAGGTCGTCGAACAGGCTGCTTGAGCAGATGGGAATGCACGAGCGGAAAAAAACGTTCATGCATTCTGTTCGATGCCCCTGGCGCCAGGCTGCGATGCCTGGCGTAGCCCAAATCTGCAAAATCTAATAGAGCAAGGGCAGGTGTGTTCCCGGTTGCACTCGCGCGACGATACCGCGAGTCATCTGCGAGAGCTCTTCCCAGAGGTGTTCGGGGTCCTTGTTGAAGACGATGTCCGGATTGGCATTGAGCACGTGCCAGACGCCGCGGCGCACCTCTTGTTGCAATTCACCTGAACGCCACACCACATTGCCGACATAGTAGCGGGCTTCGTTGGGCGTTTCCTCGATCACCTTGTCCACGACAGTGACGGTGATCGCAAGATAGAGGTCCTTCATCAGTGGAATACTGCCGGTATCGGTGCCTTGAGTGCTTCTGGCCAGCGCAAATATGGCACTACGCGACATCGGGCCGCCGAAGAATACCGGCTCCTTCACCAGTTTTGACGGGGCGTGTTCCGGAAACAGGCTCGCCAGCGAATTGCGGGTAGGTCGGTTGATTATGATACCTATATGGCGATCGCCTTCGAGGACTGTGACAATCAATACAGTTCTTCGATAGGCGGGCTCAACGAGGTTCCTGGCGGCCACCAGGATGACCGTGTTGGCATCTACTTCAGCTGCCGATTGTGCGAAGGCCGGCAATGCGGTTGCAAGAATCAGCAGGAGGCAGATGAGTCCTCCGTGACCGAATTCGCGAATCCGTTTGATCATGCCTTCTCCCCAATTTGCAGGTTGACGCACCCACTTGCAGGTTGACGTACCCACAGCTCATTTCAAGATGAGGGACACCCTTCTCAGGCCCATCCGCATCAGAGCTGCCAGGGGCGATTCTACTGCTTAGTTCCAATAGCCGAAATTTATTCAACATAGCAGAATAAAACCATGGTCAACATCCTTGCTTTTCTCGTCTTGCATGACGAAAATCAATAACTGCGTAGTGTGGGAGAGGTCGTCGGTGTCATGCGGACGGTCCGGTAATTTCTTGCAGACAGAAACTGAATCAATAACAACGAGGAAATGGCTATGGCTGATGGGATGCTTGAAGGCAAAGTGATTGTTATTTCCGGTTCCGGGCGAGGGATAGGGCGCGCCGGTGCGATCATCATGGCAGCTCGGGGGGCGAAGGTGATTGTCAATGATGTGGGCGCCGGCCTGCATGACCAGAACCTTGATCAATTGCCGGCCCAGGAAGTGGTTGACCTCATCAGGAAGGCTGGTGGCACTGCAATTGCGAACTATGACAGTGTTGCCACCTGGGATAGCGCGCACAAGATTGTTCAGTGCGCCATGGATACCTATGGGCGCATTGATGGTGTTGTCAACAACGCAGGCATCCTGCGCGAGCGGATGTTCTACAACATGTCCGAAGCGGAATGGGATGACGTGATGCAGGTCCACCTGTATGGATCGTTCAATCTCAGCCGTGCCGCCGTACCCCAGTTTCGCAAGCAGGAGAGCGGGGCTTTTGTTTTCATGACGTCTACTGCCGGACTGTTCGGCAGTATCGGCCAGTGCAATTACTCCTCGGCCAAGATGGGCATGATCGGTTTATCCAATGTGCTGACGCTTGAGTTGAAGCGTTATGGCATCCGGTCCAATGTGCTCGCGCCGGGCGCCAGTACGCGTATGACGCAAAGCACCGCCGCCAACTTGCATGGCGGCGAGGAAGCCAATCGCAAGCGCCTGGCTGCGCTGCCACCGGAGTCTCCCGGAGCCATGATGGCATTTCTGGTCAGTGATGCCGCCAAGGACATCTATGGACAGATATTCGGTGCGCGCGGTTCAGACATGATGCTTTTCAATCATCCGCGTCCATTGCGCTACCTGCATCGCGATGGCGGGTGGTCGCCAGAGTCACTCGCGGAGGCGCTTCCGGCATTTGATGGTCTGTACACTAAAATGGCGCGTGGCAAAGGCGTGATTCCCTGGGATCCCCCCACGATTGAATAGGGGCGGGTTGAATATTGGATTGAGTTGATCAAGCATCAGTCCCGGTCCGTTTGTTCGGTCCAGGGCGCACAAATGAAACGGGAGTGAGGAAAATGGCTGGAGATATGCTCAAAGGGAAAGTCGCCGTGGTTACCGGGGCCGGTCGCGGCATTGGTCGCGCCATGGCCATCATGATGGCCAGCCAGGGAGCCAGCGTGGTCGTCAATGATCTGGGTGCAAGCCTGGATGGAGCCAATACGGAAGGAACGCCGGCCCAGGAAGTCGTCGACACGATCAGAAAGGCCGGCGGCAAAGCCGTCGTCAGTTCCGAGTCGGTGGTGGGCTGGGAAAATGGCAAGCGCATTGTCCAGGCAGCGCTGGATGCATTCGGGCGCATCGATATTGTCGTCAACAACGCAGGAATTCTGCGCGATGGAATGTTTCACAAGATGACGCCGGAGAACTTTGATGCGGTCATCAAGGTCCATCTGTACGGTATGTTCTATGTCAGCCGGGCGGCGGTGGATCATTTTCGCAAGCAGGAGAGCGGCTGCTACATTCACTTTACGTCCACTTCAGGCATTTTTGGCAATGTTGGCCAGGCCAACTATGGCGCGGCAAAGATGGCGATGCTCGGTTTCAACCAGTCATTGGCCCTGGAGTTGGCGCGGTTCAATATCCGCTCCAATTGCATTGCGCCAGGGGCATGGACGCGCATGATTGACAGCATTCCCGGACTCAGTGCCGAGGCCAAGCAGGTGCGGGCGGCAGCCATGCCACCGGAGTCACCGGCGACGCTGGCTACTGTGCTGGCCAGCGATGCGGCCAAGAATGTGAGTGGTCAGGTGCTGGGTGCCAGGGGGAACGAGATCATCCTGTACAGCCAGACGCGTCCGATACGTTTCTTGAACAAGAAGAGCGGCTGGACGCCGGAATCGCTGGCCGAAGCGCTGCCGAAGTTCTCGCCTCTGTTCACCGAAGTGGCCAGCGGCAAAACGATATCCCCCTGGACGCCTGACTGAGCGAACGCTCAGTCTGATTCAGGCACGGTCTGCGCGTGCTCCGCCATTGGATATTTCGGTGGCGCGAAAGCAACCGGCGAGGTGGTCATTGACCATGCCGGTTGCCTGCATGAAGGCGTAGCAGATGGTCGAGCCGACAAAGCGAAAACCGCGGCGCTTGAGGTCCTTGCTCATGGCGTCGGATTCGGGCGTCTGCGCTGGAACGTCCTTCATTGTTCGACGTCGTTTGACGATGGGTTTGCCGCCAACGAATTGCCAGAGATAGGCATCGAAAGTGCCGAACTCCTTCTGCACGGCCAGGAAGGCGCAGGCGTTGCTGATTGCCGACTCAATCTTCAGTCGGTTCCGCACGATGCTGGCATCCTGCATCAATCTCTCGATATCGCTTTTGTCGAATCGCGAAACCTTGGCCGGATTGAAGCCGGCAAACGCCTTGCGATATCCCGAGCGCTTGTTGAGGATGGTTGACCAGGACAGGCCAGCCTGGGCGCCTTCCAGTATCAGGAATTCGAACAACAGGCGTTCGTCATGCAGTGGTGCTCCCCATTCTTCGTCGTGGTATTGAATATAGATTTGCGAGCCCAGGCACCAGGGGCAGCGGCTTTTTTCGGAGAGATTTGGCATGGCGTGATTCTCCAATGACGAACAGGGAAGGTCCAGGGGCAGCCAGAAAATCTGATTATAATAAAATCAGTGTCGGACAATTACAGGATGGTAATATATAAAAATGATAACATTAAGGAGGTACTGAACAAGAGGGTGATGCCCCCTTGTATATCTCCCACTTCAGAGGAGGCACTGAGTACGCTTTCTTCAGATTTGAGGCTTGTTCAGTGTTTCCTTAATCAACTTCGTTAGCAGGGACGACCGCCATGAAAAATGAACGACTCACCCAGTTGTACCTTGAACTCGCCAGCGGCAATACGGTGACGGCAACCACGCTTGCTGAAACGCTGGGTGTATCCAAACCGACCATCCATCGCGATATCGAGCGCTTGCGCGGGGCGGGGATGCCCATCAAGGGAACGACCAACGTGGGTTATACGCTGGGCGATGCGCCGGAGATACCGCCGTTGTTGCTGACGGCGGATGAACTGCGCGCGCTGGTTACGGGCATCAAGGCGGCCGGGCCGGCCCATGCCGATGCGTCGCGTTCCCTGGTGGAAAAGGTGCGTGCCCTGATCCCGCCGCGCAGTCGCAAGAAATACGGTCTTTAAGTTCAGAAACCCTTTCAGGGTGACTGGAATGGCCTCTGATGCAGTGAAGTATGAGGGGATGCTCCCCTCATATTGAGATGAGGCTCTATACCACGTCGTCCGGGGCCTGGCGGCACAGTGCATCGCCGTCACCACGTTCCACCTGGATGGTCGAATGGTGGATTCCGAAACGATGCTCCAGCGTATTGCAGACTTCGGCGTAGAAGGCATCGTTGGGGCGCTCACCCGGAATGGCGAGGTGGGCGGTCAGGGCTGTTTCAGTTGTACTCATCGCCCAGATGTGCAGATCGTGAACATCCTGAACGCCGGGCAAGCTGAAGAGGTAGATTCGTACATCAGTCGGATTGATGCCGGCCGGCACCGCGTGCAGCGCCATGTTGACGGCATCCTTCAGCAGTCCCCAGGTACCGGCGACGATAACCGCAACGATGACCAGGCTGATGGCCGCGTCAAGCCACAGCCACCCGGTCAGCATGATCAGTCCGCCAGCGATGACCACGCCGAGCGATATGGCGGCATCGGCTGCCATGTGCAGGAATACGCCGCGTCGGTTCAGATCTTTTTCACGTCCGCGCATGAACATCAGGGCCGTCGCGGTATTGATGACAACGCCGATGGTGGCGACGGCAATCAGTGTCATCGCCGGCAC
>CANKAJ010000045.1 GCA_947479645.1 Betaproteobacteria bacterium
CTGGGCGATGATGGTGCGCATGATCTGCGAAGAGCCGCCGCCGATGGTCGCCTGCATGCCCTCGCGAAAATACCGCTCCATGTCCCCTTCCGGCAAAACGCCCTGTCCGCCCATGATCTGCACGCCGTTGCGCGTCACCTCCTGGAATACCTCGGACGCAAACAGCTTCGCCATGGACACTTCGCGCGCGCAGGCGCGGCCGTCGCTGACCAGCCCCGCGGCCCGGTAGACCAGCAACCGCGCGGCATCGACCTTGGTCTGCATGTCCGCCAGCATGTGCTTGAGCACCTGAAAATTGAAGATCGCCTGGCCGAACTGCTCGCGCTGCTGCGAATAGGCGAGCGCGTCGCTCACCGCCTGCTGCGCGCAGCCCACCATCGAGGCGGCGATGCTGAGCCGCTCAAGCTCCAGATGACCGGTGATGATGGCCCAGCCCTCGCCCTCGGCGCCCAGCCGGTTGGTCACCGGCACACGGGCGCCATCGAGAAATATCTGATTGGTGCCGGTGGCCCGGCGCGCCAGGGTATCGAGTTTGCGCAACTCCAGATTGGGCGTGTCATTGGGAACCAGCAGCAGGCTCAAACCATTGCGCCGCTCCGAATCGGCATCGGTGCGCACCAGCATGGCCATCACCGCACCCGTTGCCCCTGAACCCGAGCACCACTGCTTCAAACCGGTGATCACATAGTCGTCACCGTCGCGTACGGCGCGCACGCGCACGGCCGCCGCGTCCGACCCGGCCTGCGGCTCGGACATGGCGATGCAGAAGCGGATCTCGCCGCGCAGGTAAGGCACGAGGAAGCGCTCGCGCTGCTCGGGCGTGCCATAGCGGATGAGGTTGTGCGCCGTGTACATGGACACGCCCAGCGTCGCGGCCGAAAAATCGTTGCTGTAGCGGCCCATGGCCTCGAAGAACAGCACCCAGTCCATGCCATCGCCGCCGATGCCGCCATGCTCCTCCGGAATCATCAGGCCGAGCCAGCCCTGGCGGGTGATTTTCTCGTAGCCCTCATAGTAGTAGGCGCGCTGCATGTCGCATTTGCGGATGTATTCACGCGTGATCTCGCGATCGATAAAGCGGCCGCAGGTGTCCCGCCACGCCTGCTGCTCTTCTGTCAGGAAGTCATCGAACGGCATGTGGGCGCACCCCTTGTTGAAACACGAGGATCATGGCCCGCATCGTCGCACCGGGCTCACCAGTCGTCAAATGCTGAATGCCGTCTTACGAGTATTCAGGGGAACCTCTATTTATCCTTCATTCCCGCGAAAGCGGAAATCCAGCGCTTTGATTACATGGGTTCCCGCCTTCCAGTCTGTGTAAAAACGGTAAACGCTTTTTGATCGTAAACGTTAAGGCTGTATCAGGAGGGGAATGCCAATGACACAGCATAGGCGAGGGATGGCGCGGGAGCAAACGAGTTTGCTGCCTGCGAGCATCGAGGACTACGTTGGGGCGGATCATCCGGTGCGGGTGATTGATGCGTTTGTTGATGGGCTCGATGTGGCGGGACTGGGCTTTGAACACGCCAAGACGGCCGCGACCGGGCGCCCGCCGTACCATCCGGCCGATCTGCTCAAGTTGTTTGTCTACGGATATCTGAACCGGGTGCGCTCGACGCGGCGGCTGGAGACTGAAGCCGGGCGCAATCTGGAACTGATGTGGTTGATCGGTCAGTTGCGGCCTGACTTCAAGACGCTGGCTAATTTCCGACGCGGCAATAGCAAGGCTATCAGCCGGACCTGCCGGGCCTTTACTGAGTTCTGCCGCACCCAGGGGCTGTTTGCAGCGGAATTGGTGGCGATCGATGGCAGCAAATTCCAGGCGGTTGCCTCGCGTAAAAAAGTGTGGACCCCGGAGCGCCTGGCCAAGGCGCAAGCTCGGGCCGATGAGCGTATCGCGCACTACCTGCAGGAGTTGGAGCGCTCCGAGAGCGAAGAGGCCGGCTCTGGCCCCTCTACTCAACAGGTGCAGGCAGCGCTCACTGAGCTCAAAGCGCGTCGAGACCAACTCCAGGCCCCGGCGCAAGGGCTGGCGCAAAGCGGCCAGTCGCAGTGGGTCCAAGGCGAGCCCCAGGCCAAGCTCATGCGCACCGCTCAGGGTGCTCATGCCGTCGCCTACAACGTCCAGATCGCCGTGGACAGCAGTCACAAACTGATCGTTGCCCACGACATCACCAATCAGGGCAATGACCATCAGCAGCTCTATCCCATGGCCAAGGCGGCCAAAGCCACCTTGCAGGTGGAGCACCTTAGCGCCGTGGCCGATACGGGCTACACGAACGGAGAGCAGGCAGCCCAGTCCGAGGCCGAGCACATCACCCCGATTGTGCCGATGCAAAAAGCCGCCCATACCCACGGCAATTTCTTCCCGAAGGGGCAGTTCACCTACGACCGGCAAAGCGACACTTACCGCTGTCCGGCCGGAGCGTTGCTCAGGCGCATCAAGTCTGATCAGCGTCAGCAAGTCCATCTGTACGGCACGCCGGCTTGTGAGCCGTGTGCCCTGCGAGCCCAATGCACCAAGGCTCAACGACGCACCATCAATCGGGACTTCCATGCAGATTATGCCGAGGCCGCCGCACTGCGCGCGGCGCAGCACCCGGAGAAAATGTTGGCTAGACGCTGTTTGGCAGAGCACCCATTTGGTAATCTCAAGTGGCTGATGGGCGTGCCCCGGTTTCTGTTGCGCGCAATCGAAGGAGCAAAGATCGAGATGGATCTGGCAGTCACGGCATATAACCTGAAGCGAGTCATCAGTATCCTCGGAGTACCCTATCTGCTGGCACAAATGAAGGCGGCGTAGGCCGCACTCATCTGCTCCTTATCCATCTCAAACAAAGCTCACCATTGAATGCCATTTATTTACTTCGCGCAGCGGGCGTTTTTACACGACCTGCTTCGCGGGAACGACGAAACTTGAATTTATAGAGGTACCCTTACGTTCAGTTTACGTCATTGCATGACACCCGCCCCGCGCACGGTGTCGATGAGCGCAAGCGCATCTTCCGGCGCTTCGTCGCTGCGCCAGGCCACATGCCCGTCCGGGCGCACCAGAACCAGCTGGCGCGCATACAGAGCGCGTGCCTCGGCGTGCACCAGATCGACGACTTCCAGCGGCACCCCGCGCTCGCCGGCTGCCGCCACCAGCGCGTCGACATTGGGCACGGCTTCTGACGAGTCGCGCGCCAGGCGCACCAGCACAAAGCCCTTGCCATAGAGGTCCAGCGTCGATTTCGTCTTCGCCTCGTCCAGCCAAACATGCGGCGCCCGGCCACCCGGCAAGGTGCTCTGCACATAGTCGATGTTGAAGATGGGTGCGAGCGTGCCGTCGCCCACGACTATGGGCGAGCCGTCGTAGCGATAACCCATGGTGACACCGAGCGCATGCCATTCCGGCTTCATCATCTCGGTATAGGCGTCGCCATAAGCCTTGCGCGCCGCATCGCCCCTGGGGCCGGGTTCGAGGATCAGCTTCAAGGGTTTCTGCCGGCGCGGCGTCAGCATGCGCAGCAGATTATTGTGGGCTTCGCGCACATTGCGCGCGGCCACCGGCTGGCGCTCTGCTTCATAGCTCTTCAATAGTGATGCGCCGCCCCAGCCCTTGACCACAGCGGCGAGCTTCCAGCCGATATCGACAGCCTCCTGCAGGCCGGTGGTCATGCCAAAGCCGCCCGTGGGCGACAACTGATGCGCCGAATCGCCGACCAGGAATACCCGGTCCGTGCCATAGCGATCAGCCACCAGTTCGCGCCGCGTCCAGCGCAGCACCGAGTTGATCTCGAACTTGAACTTGCAACCAACCGCACGCTCGATGAATTCACGCAGCTCCGGCTCGCCCAGCTCCAGCCGGTTACGATCACCGACAAAGGAGAAGCGCCAGTTGTCGCGCCCGTCGATGCAGACGATGGTGGCCCAGGTGCCTTCTTCCGGTCCGATGAAGATGTAGCGATAGGCCTGCGGAATGGTGATCAACTTTTCCAGCTCGGTACTGTGGAAAATCACATTGGTGGTATTGGTCAGCAGGTTGTGCCCCGACATGCCGATGCCGAGCTGTTCGCGCACGCTGCTGGCCGAGCCATCGGCGGCGACCAGGTAGTCCGCTTCAATGACATGCTCGTCGCCGGTCTGGGTGTTTCTGACACGCGCCAGGACGCGATCCGGGCGCTCTTCGAAGGTCACCAGCTCGGTGTGATAGTGCAGCGTGACCTGGTGGAATTGCCGCGCGAAACGCTGCATCACCGGATCAAAGAATGTCTGCGGGCAGCGCTCGCGGTGCTGCGGGCTTTGCGGCAACGGCGGCGCCTTGGCACACGGCGGTGAAGGCTCGCGTCCCAGTTCATAGCCGTTGTGCAGCGCTGTCACCCAGGCGTAATCCTGCGAGTAATCCCGATTGAAACCGGCGGCCTCCACCCAGGGCACGATGCCCCAGCGGCGGCAGAACTCCATGATCCGCGCGTGCACCGTGTCCATTTTGGGTTGCCCCACCACACCATCAGTCTTTTCGATCAGCGTGCAGTGCACGTCGCGCATCCCGAGGTCTCCAGCGACGCCGAGTCCCACCGGGCCTCCGCCGACAACCAGCACGGGGGTCTTCATGTATTGCTTCTCCTCATTGTGTTCGTATTCGTCGTATTCATCGTATTTGCCATATTCGAATGGCGGATTTCAGAACCTGGCGCGGAAACGCGCCTCGGCATCATGCATTTCACTGCCGGGCGCGCCGCTGTGCAGCCAGTTCAACTTCTCCAGCAGGATTTCATCGGACGCCTGCAGCAGGCAGCTCTCCGGGCCCACGCTCCACTGCACGTCATTCCAGGACGGAATCACGAACACGTCACCACGCTCCCAGGCAATCGTCTGGCCATCACAGACGGCGGTGCCAGCCCCCTCATGCACGGCATAAATGCGGCTGGCCGTGGTGCGCGCCTCATTCACCGTTGCCGCCGGTTTGAAGTGCCGCCACTTCAGGCGGATGGTGTCCAGATGCGGCGGTCCCAATGTCACTTCACGCATGCCCGACGCCGATTCCGGCTGCGCCCTCACCTTGGCCCCCCAAACCGAATAGGGAAAACGGAACGGCGAGTCGGCCGCCACTTCATTGGATTCCTGCACGAACTTGTCCTGCAATTGCTGAAAGAACATCGGTCCGAGCAGGTGCGTCAGTGGCGCATCGAGGAAGTCGATCCAGTAGGCACAGTCCGGCCCCTTGTTGTCGTGGCCATGCCAGGCCCAGTTGGGCGTCAACAGCACATCACCCGGCTCCATGGGCACCAGCTTGCCTTCCACCACGGTGTACGCACGCTCCTTCGAATCGAGGATGAAGCGCATGGCGTTGGGCGTGTGGCGATGGCTGCGCGCCGTCTCGTGACCCTTGATCATCTGATAGGCGGCGACGATGGTCGGCGCCGTCGCGTAGGTGTTGCCCGGCACCGGATTATTCATGATGAGATTGCGCCGTTCGGCGAATTCGGTCTTGACGTATTTGGCCGCGCAATCCAGTGCGGCGCGCGCAATGCGATAAGGCCAGTGCGCGGGGACGAAGGATTTCTTCGGCGTCGGATACATCGAAGGTTCGGGCTTGTTCCATCCTGGGCCCATGCGCGCTTCATTCAACAGAGCGTACAGTTCCTCCATATTACGGGCAGCAGCAAATTTATCCGGTGTCATGGCGATCCTCAGTCCCCTCTCTGGCTGATCTCGGGCAGATTGGCACCGGCAGACTGCCGGCAACTGGTCAGACCATAAAACAGGCGTACGGAAGCGACATTGATCTGGGTCAAATCACACTGAGGTTGGGCGCAATGCAGGAAATGACGGGGGGCCGCCAGGCGCCCCCCCGGGAGGAATTCAGAATATGATCAATTCCGAATTTTTACCTAATTTTGAAAACAATTCATAAAAATATTGATATCAGTCACAACACCATTCAACAACAATCTTGTCGTGCTGATTGCAGACTGCCTGACGTCCTTCGATATCAGGCAGTCCCTGTCCCAATCAGGCCGAAAAACGCTTTTCCAGCTGTTCCAGAAAGCTCATGCCCATCATCTCGTTGATCTCGTCAAACGAGGCCACCAGATCGGGCCGGTCAACCACCGCGTTCTTGCCCACGACTTCGTCCATGAACACCTGCATGGCATTCATCATGCCCTTCAACGCGGCCGTGGTCAGCAGACGCGGATAGGACACCTGCGCCACACCGGCTTCTTCCAACTGCCGCGGCGACATCAGCGGCGTGGTCGGGCGCGAGCGTATGCCCAGGCCCATGTTGACCACCAACGGCTTGGGCACGTTTCGCGCAACGCGCTCGATATCCTTGGCCGACAGCAGCGCATCGGCATACAGCGCATCGGCGCCGGCCTCGGCGTACAGGTTGAGGCGGCGGATCGCCTCCTCGACGCCCAGCGGACCGGCCGCATCGGTGCGCGCCTTGATGACAAAATCCGGATCACGGCGAGCCTCGACCGCGGCCTTGACCTTCAGCACCATGTCTTCGGCCGGAATCACTGCCTTGCCGGACATATGGCCGCAGCGCTTGGGCCAGATCTGGTCCTCGATCATCACCGCCGCCAAGCCGGCATCCTCGAAGCCGCGCACGGTGAAGAACACGTTCATGGCATTGCCATAGCCGGTGTCCGCATCCCCCTGCAACAACAGGTTGGAGCAGGCCGCCAGTTGCCGGCAGGTGGCCACATTGTCGCCATAGTTCATGACGCCGCGATCGGCCCAACCCAGATGACTCTCGGACACGCCCGCCCCGGAAATGCTGCCGGACTTGAAGCCCAGCTTTTCCAGCAGGCGCACGCTGTAGCCGTCATACACCCCGGGTGCGATCAGGATTTTAGGGGCGTTGATCAGGTCTTTCAGTTGTTTGCCTTTGCTTGGCATGCGCTTCTCCTTGGTGATGTAATACTGCAAATTGTGAAGAGGGTATCAGCCTGCATTCTAATATTGGTCTGCGGACAGTTCCGGAATATTGATCTGCGTATCGCATACTGTGCCATTTGAATTCTGGCGAAAACAATCATAATGGGAGTGTAAGCATGGCGCAGGGAGCAGGCGCAAAGTGAACAAGCACCGCCAATTGCTGATTGCCCTCGTGACAGGTGCACTCCTGACTGTCGCGCTGGTGGCTTTTCAGATATGGCATAGCCGCCAGGAGTCCGTGCGTGCCGCCGAGGAAACAACACGCAACTATGGCGCGATTCTGGAGGCGCGCCTTGACGCCACGCTGCGGCGCGTCGAAGGCGATATTCGCGATCTGACCAGCCGGGTGCCCATCGCCGCGCTGAGCAAGCAGAGCGCATCCCGGTATATTCGTGAAATCGATGCCAATCTCGACCTGCATGCGGTGGATTTCCCCGAAATGTCCGGGATACGCATTTTCGACGCGGATGGCGACCTCCTTTATTCGAGCGACCACGGCAATGTGGCGGCGATCAACAATGCCGACCGCCCCCACTTTCGTGAGGCCCGCGACGGCCCGCCCGATCGACTGGTGGTCTCGGAAGTGTTTGTTGCGCGCACCACTGGCACGACCACCCTGGCATTCGGCAAAGCGTTGTGGGACAAGCAGAACAATTTCCGCGGCGTGCTGACGGTCACCCTAGATCTGAAGCATTTTCAGCGTCTGTTCGAGTCGCTGAAACTCAGCGACCGCAGCAGCATTGCAATTTATCGCAGCGATAAATTTACCCAGGTCATACGCTGGCCGGAAAGGAGCGATGGCCAGCCGAATATCCAGTTGCCGCAGAGCAGCCCGATCCGAAGCGCGCTCAGCAGCGGCACCCGCGAAGGCACACTGGCGTTTGCCTCGAGCATCGAAGGCGTGGAGCGCATCTACAGTTATCACGCGCTGGAGCACTATCCGTTCTTTATCGTCGTCGGTTTGTCGCACGATCAGGTGTTATCCACCTGGAGAACCCGCTCACAGATCATCGCGCTGTCGGTCTTGATGGTGCTGGCGTTGCTGGCTGTATTGCTGTCCCGCTTGTTGCATGCGCAGAAGGCCCGCAATCTGCTGGCCGCCATTGTCGAAAACTCCAACGATGCCATCTACAGCCGCGCCTTCGACGACACGATCCTGACCTGGAATACCGGCGCGGCAAGGATGCTCGGGTACAGCGCGACGGAAGTCATTGGCAAACCGGCGACCATACTTGCCCCGCCGGGCCGGCCCAATAACCTGATACGTAACAATGAACGTCTGTTGCGTGGCGAAGTCGTTTCGCATGAGACCGATCGCAAAGCCCGGGACGGCCGGATTGTGCCGGTACTGGCCAGCTACTCCCCGATCCGGAATGGCGCCGGGACCATCACCGGCGCGTCCATCATCCTGCAGGACATCACCGATCGCAGGAAGGCGGAAGCCGAGGTCAGAAAAAACGCGACATTTCGCGAATTGCTGCTGGAGGCGATACCACTGCCGGTGTTTTACAAGGATGCGGCAGGCAGCTATACCGGATGCAACCATGCATTCGCGCAATTCATCGGCAAGTCGAGGGATGAAATCATTGGCAGGACCGTGCTCGAGGTTTCCCCGCAAAGCTTTGCCAATACCTACCAGGACAAGGATTCCAATCTGCTGGAAGGTCAGGTCAACAGCCAGGTTTATGAAGGCCATGTCAGGCATGGCGACGGCAGCACACGAGACGTGATTTTTCACAAGGCACGCATTGCCGACGATAGCGGCAACCCGACCGGCATTATCGGCGTGATCACTGACATCACCGAAATCAGACAGGTACAGGCGATGCGCGATCAACTCGAAGCGCAGTTGCGCGAATCGCAGAAGATGCAGGCGATCGGCACGCTGGCCGGCGGCATTGCGCACGACTTCAATAACATCATCGCCACCGTGCTGGGCAATGCCGAGTTGGCGCGCCAGGATGTGGCGGGCAATAAGCGGGCGCTGGAGAGTCTCACCGAGATCGCCAAGGCCGCCCGACGCGGCCGCGAAGTGGTGCGCCAGATCCTCTCATTTAGCCGCCGGCAACCTCCCGAGCGCAAGCCCATCGCAATCACCCCGATCATCGAGGAATCGGCGCGACTGCTGCGTGCCACAATGCCGGCACGCGTGGAACTGAAGCTTCGTTGCGCCCCTGACGTGCCTGTGGTCAATGCCGATATCACGCAGATCGAGCAGGTAATCATCAACCTGGCCACCAATGCCATGCAGGCGATCGGGGGCGTGCCCGGGCGCATCGAGATTGGCCTGGACACGGTGTTGCTGGACGCGCAATTGATCATGGCACATCCGGCACTGCGCGAATTACCTCCAGGGACTGCAGGACCTCCGGTACGTTTGGTGCGCCTGGTGATGAAGGACACCGGCCCGGGCATGGATGACGATACGCTGGCGCGGATTTTCGAGCCCTTCTTCACCACCAAGGCCGTGGACGAGGGCACCGGGCTGGGGCTGGCGGTGGTGCACGGTATCGTGGAGGCCCATGAGGGCGTGATCGAAGTGACCAGCCAACCGGGCGAAGGCGCGAGCTTCACCATCTTCCTGCCTGCTGCGGAAATGACCGGGTGCCCGGAGACGTCGAACCGGAACGAGGAAAGCCAGGCCGGATCCTTGGACGGGTGCATTCTGTACCTCGATGACGATGAGGCCCTGGTGTCAT
Organism: Betaproteobacteria bacterium; assembly: GCA_947479645.1. Classification (GTDB taxonomy): domain Bacteria; phylum Pseudomonadota; class Gammaproteobacteria; order Burkholderiales; family SG8-39; genus CAIYPG01. Next base: position 9,627 of record CANKAJ010000045.1, read on the forward strand.
TGATGAAACGACTATTGGAGCGGCGCGGCTACCATGTCAGCGACCACATCAGTCAGGAAGCGGCATTGGCCGCGCTGAGGGCCGATCCCATGGCATTTGATCTGGTGGTGACCGACTACAACATGCCGGGAATGTCAGGACTCGATGTGGCGCGCGAAGTGAAGGCGATTCGAGCCGATCTGCCGGTCGCGATCGCCTCGGGCTTCATCGACGAGGACCTGCGTGCCCAGGCTGGCGCAGTCGGCGTCATCGAGGTGATATTCAAAGCCGATGCCGTCGAGGACTTCTGCAATGTGGTGCAGCGCCTGATCGAGGCGGCTGAAAAAACGTCGTAGCCGGCCTTGGCAGCACTACGCCGGATACGCCTGGGGAATGATTTACGGTTTGCATTTCCAGCAGATTCCTCGCTGCGCTCGGAATGACAAACCCACCGGGTGTTCATATTGAAACGCGCTTTTTATTTCCCGCTCGATACACTCACTTCCACCCTGCGATTCAGCGCACGTCCGGCATCGGTGGCGTTGGTGGCCACCGGCTCCGCCGCTCCCACCCCTTCTGCGGCCAGCCGGGACTCGGGAATACCGTGGCTTTTGGCCAGATACTCGCGCACCTTCTGCGCGCGCTTGCCGGAGAGATCCTTGTTCGCCGCCGGCGTGCCCCGGTCATCGGTATAACTGCGAATGCTGACCGCGCCATCCGGATACGCCTTGAGAAAGGCACCGACCCCGTCCAGCGTCTTCCTGCCCGCGGGCGACAAATCATTGGCAGGTAAAAACAGGCTGGCCACCAGCAGCGTGAATACGGCCTTGCCATCACTACTCTTGAATGTCGCGCCGGGCACTTTTGCCCCGGCCGCCAGCATGGCCTTTTCCTGCTCGAGCGCCTGCAGCTTGGCCTGCATCTGTGCAATCTGTTCCTGACTGGCCCTCGCCGCCTCGGCTTCCCGCTGGCGCTCCGCCGCACGCCTGGCTTCCTGTTCCTGCAAAGCCGCCATTTCCCTGGCCTTTTGCGCTTCGAGTTCAGCCGCCTTCTGCTGTGCCTGGGCTATTTCACGCGAGCGTTGCGCATCGATATCCGCCACCCGCTTTTGCGCCTCGGCAAGCTGCCGCCGCTCGGCATCGGCCCTGGCCTGCGTCTCGCGCGCCCGGTCGATTTCGCTGCGCGCCTTGCTGGCTTCGGCCGCGCGCTCGGTTGCAATCCTGATCATGCCCTGGTACTCGGTCAGCACTTTTTGCACGTTTCCGGTTTCGGTCAGCGTCGTCACCTTTTTCGCCTTGGCCTCAGCCGTCATTGCCTTGGCTTTCGCCATGCTGGCGAAAAAAAAGATTTCGTTTTCCCTCGCCTTCTTCTGGCGATCAGTGGCGACCCTGCCCAGCAGCGAGTTGGCCGACGAGTTGGCTCGCTCGGCCTGCGTAAACCAGGATCTCGCCGCGGCCATGTCATCCACGGCATAGGCCTCCGCGCTCGCCTTGCGCGCCTGCTCGATGGCGTTGGCGGCCTCCGCGATCAACTGCGACAGGGAATCCTGCGCCATGACCGGACTGGAGAACAGACAGGCCAGCAATGCGAGCAGCGTCACCCAGCCGGCGCCACGGCGCAGCGGCACACATTCAATGCTCATGACTTTGCTTTCAATGTATTTCATGGAGACCTCGATCAGGAATTGGGGCTGCTGCCAGTCACTTCTGCTGGCTCATGCGCTCGATTTCAGCCTTGGCCTTCTGCAGGCTGTCATTGGTGCTGGCGAGCTTGTCAGTCTCCACGCCCAGTTCCGAGATGGCCACGGAGAGCTCCGCATAAGCACGGGCAAGACGGGCCAAATGACTGAACTCATCGGCATCCTTGGCCTGGCGGGCGGAATCCACCCGCAGCAATATCTCCTGCGCCTGCTTGAACTGTATCGCCGCATACCGATCCACTTGTGCCTTGCGCGCCATCTCGATCGAATTGCGCGCATCGATCAGCTCCTGCTCCTGAACCGGTCCGATCGACTGTGCCAGCGCATGCCCTGACAATCCGAACAGGGCCGATGACAGCGCAATCGTCGCGCCGCACAGCCAATACCATTTAGCGTGCCTCATGTTCTTCTCCTGTTATCGCCCCACTTTGCAAAACTATATTGGTGACAAACTTACCGCGAAGCTTACTCCATTCGCCAATACACGGTTCCAGGTCACATTCCGCCCGGTCACATTCCGCAATGTGGCCCGGATCACACCAACACCCACCGCTGCAAGACACGCTTGAGCGCAATTTTCCAAGTACTGTTGACCTGGGTCAACATGGGCTCAATTGATGAGGTAAGCGCTGCTAATGGAGGCTATCATTGAACTGCCCCCCCCCCGCAATTCAATCGCTGAATGAGTCCAGCGCTTATCCAGAACCTCCATGAAGCTGCCTTATTGTTTCGGACAAAGTTCGATTATGAAGATCCTGATTGTCGACGACGCCCCCACCAATGTGGAGTTGCTGACAATCGCTTTGCGAGACAGCTACGAATCCTCACCGCGCACAACGGCTTTGATGCACTGCGCCGATCAAGGCGCAAAACAAGCGACTGGAAAGCCAGCAAGAGGCCTTGAAGAACGCCACGGAGCAGGCGCAACACCTCGCCCCTTATGATTTACTGACCGAACTGCCCAATCGGCGCAAGTTGCTTGAGCGCTTTCATACGGGATTGGCGCAGACAAAGCGCTTCGGTCGCTCACTGGCGGCATTGCGCCTCGATCTGGATCATTTCAAGGCAGTCAACGACACCTATGGGCATGCCGTTGGCGACGCACCGCTCAGGGCAGTGGCTGCGCGACTGACAACCTGCGTGCGATCATGGGGTACCGTATCGCGCCAGGGCGGTGACGAATTCGTCATTCTTCTGCCGGCAATTTCGCAACCCGCCGACGCGGCCAGGGTCGCCGAAAAATCATTCAGCAACTCTGTACGCCGATCACGGTCGATGGGCATGTCATTCACATCACCACCAGCATCGGCATGGGCATCGCAGTCTATGAACCCAATGGCAGCGACGACGTCGATTCGGCCGGCGCTCACATCTGAAGTCCACCAGCGTTGCATGCAAGTAGCCCGCATGCAACGGGGCCGGGACCGGATCGCCCCGATCGGATCAACCTTTATCGCAGCAACTCGACAATCTCCGACATGCTCTTCACCTCGCGGAAATTGCGTATCACCTGCATGCTTGCTTCCAGGTTCTGCCCGGACAATTTCGCGAACGGCACGAGGGAACGGTACTTCGCGTCGACGTCGGCCCAGTCGATGCCCAGAATGGCGGCGCCGCGGGGAGCATAAACCGTATTGGAATAGCTGCGACCGTCCTTGGTCCTGATGGTCACGGTCGCCCCCTTCTTGTAACGCTCCACATGCTCGGTCGGTGGCGCGGCCACCCTGACCTTGTCCAGCAGACCGCGAATGGCCGGGTTGTTGATCTTCTCTTCGAAAGCGTGCTCCCATGCATAGTTGCGATCGGCCACGCCGGCGGCGACAAAATACGCCGGGCTATGCGCGATGCCAATCAGGTCGGTGGGGAACTGCGGACCATTCAGCGAACGAAAACCCGGCCGCGACATCGTGATCGTCTCGACTTCGTCGGGCGACACATTGCCCTCGCGCGCAGCATTGGCCGCCGCTTCGGCCAGCGAGTGGCTGGCATGCCCGCCGGGAACGAGCTTGATCGCCATCTCGGTCAGGATGTCCCAGCGCGTGCCGAAATCACTGGTGACACGCGCTATCGCCGCCTCATCGCGCGTCTTGCTGAACACCTCGAAAAAGCCCTCGTTCGTTTCCAGAATGCTTTCTTCGGCGATGAAACCGCGTTGCGCCGCCTGCGCCGCATTCACCCCCAGCATGGTGGCAAGCCCGGCATGGTACTCGCGCGCCACTGTGGTCTTGGCCGAGGCGGCAAGCCCGCCCATCGAAGTCGCCGAAATTGCGATCACCTGGGCCATCTGCGGCTGGGTCAATTTCAGCAGGCGCCCCGCGGCGACCGCGCCGCCAAAGATGGCGACAACGCAGCCATGAAAGCCCTTGTTCTGCAGATCGCGATTGAGCACGCCGTTGATGCGGCCCATGGCCTCGTAACCGAGCACGATGGCGGCGAGCACATCCTTGCCGCTGGCGCCGGTCTTCTCGGCCATGGCCAGTGATGCCGCCACCAGCGGCGTGCCCGCATGCACGATGTTGCGCAGGTCGCTGTCATCCGACGCCGCGGCATCGCTCATTACGGCATTCACCCGCGCCGCCGCGACCACGGGCAATCTGGGCGCATCACCGAACCACACTGTGGCATCAGCCCGGCCGCCGCGCTCCACTTCCAGTTCGCGAATGATCTTCGAGGACTCCAGCGTCGAGCCGAGTGACGCGCTGGCAATGGTGCTGGAGATCAGCATCGCCGCATAATCGATCGCCTGCGGTGGCAGGTCGGCGTAGCTCTGCCGGGTGATGAAAGTAGCCAGTTCGCCTGCAACAGTCATGGTTGATTCCTCGCTTTGATTAACACTGATTATTATTTGCCGCGACAACCGCCGCCATAGTCGTTCCAAAAACCAGTTTCAAAATGAACCCGGGCACGGGAAAATTCGCTTAAGCCGCCCCGTCCCCGTAGCACATGCAATAGCATTTCCAGACCTCGGGTTTTGGGTGCGGATGAAATGTATCCGTACCCAAAACCCGAGGCCGCAAGCGAAGCGCGCGAGGACCTCCCGTCAAAGCCTCACGTTTCACTTGCAAACCGAAGCTAATCCTCCGCCTTGATGCCACGCTCCTGGATGATCTTTTTCCAGCGCACCGATTCAGACGCAATCTGCTTGCGGAACAGTTCGGGACCATTGCCCACAGGCACGATGCCCTGCTGGTCCAGCTGCCTGACAATATCCGGGGACAGCACGGTTTGCCGCAGCCCCGCATGCAGCTTGTTGATGATCGCGGTCGGCGTGCCCGCCGGCACCAGCACCCCCAGCCAGCTCGGATACTGCACATCGTAACCCTGCTCAAGACTGGTGGGGATATCAGGCGTCACCTTGGAGCGCTCCGGATTGAGCGTGGCGATCAGCCTCAGCTTGCCCTGCTTGACGGCGGAAATGGCATTGAGCAGATTGCCCGCCACGAAATGGTTGCGGCCGGCGACGAGATCGACCTGACTTTGGGCCCCGCCCTTGTAGTGCACCGCCGTGATCGGGATATTCGCAACCGAAGCCAGCGACGCGCACACGATATGGGTAATGCTGCCGCGGCCGGAGGTGCCACAGTTGAGCTTGCCCGGATTGGCCTTGCCCCAGGCCACCAGTTCCTTGAGGTTATGCACCCCGGGCAGCGCCACCGGGCTCACCACAAACACCGTGGCCCGATCGGTCAGCTGCGTCACCGGTTCAAAATCGCGAATGATGTTGTAGGTCAGATCAGGATAAAAATTCGGATGTACCGTGAATGAGCCATTGGTCAGCAACAGCGTATGTCCGTCCGGCGCCGCCCTGGCCGCAACTGCCGTCCCTATCGACTGGCCGGCGCCGGGCTTGTTTTCCAGGATAAAGGGCTGGGAGAAAATCTCCCCCAGTTTGGGCAAGAAAATCCGGAACTCGGCATCGGTGGGCCCGGCGGCCACCGGAATGATCACCACAATGGGCTTTGACGGGTATGCATCCGGCGACGCGGTCTGCCTGACTGCCTGCGCCATTGCAACGGCCGGCAACATCATCAGCACCAGCACCACAGTGCGCGTCACAAGCCATTTCAGGTTCAGCATCGCCAACATCAGTAATTTCTCCATCACGGAATTTCAATGTCCATCAGCGGCACGTACTGCTGCCCGCCATGGCCATCGCTGTCGCGCACATCACCCTGAAAATACGGCCGCGGAATGGAAGCCTTCACCGCGCGCGCATGATCGCAATAGAAGAACAGCACGTCCTTGGCCGGCAACCCATAGCGATCGGCCACCACTTCGCGCGTCAGCGCACCGGAGTTCTTGACGCGCTGGTAGCGCGCCTCGTCCTCGAACATCACGTCGAATGTGAGCACGAAGGGTCCGGCATTCTTGCTGCGGATCAGCCGGGCCAGATTGGCGAGTTTGGTCATGCGGGCACCTTGTCTGTGGCTTTTGATTGTGAGGACTCATCCACGGTCACCATTTCCATCGGGAACATTTCCAGCGGATCGTCGGGCTCCAGCACATGATTGACATTGAAGCGGTAGATCGGGCCACGATCCAGGTGCGCCGGGTTATAGGGGCAGGCCAGCGCCGTGATCAGTCCGCTCCATTCGGGAATGGGCAGGTGCAGGCCCTGGTGGCGCACGATGCCGGCAATGGAACTGGCTTCGTCCTGGCTGGGCGCGGTGACTTCGATGATAAGGCACAGCTCATGCGCCAGTGACTCCTTCACCGGTTCCAGCGGGCCCATGGTGCCGTTCTTGCCATAGATGCGAATGTTGATGAAGTAGTCCTCGGGTTTCATGCGATCGCCATACACCTGCTTGACGCGGGCATGGCAACGCACCAGCAGGCGCTCGGTCCAGTCGTCGATCTGCCGAATGAAAAAGGGATCGCGAATGGAGCCGATGATGATGCTCTGGTAGCCGACTTTTTCGGCCCCTTCGAGCTTCACGGTATAGCGCTCGGCCGGAATGAATTCGCTGCCCGACACCTTGACTGCGCGCTCACGGATCTGCTCGTAGACACTGTTGGTCAGATCCAGGGTACCCGAGCATTCAATCAGTTTGAACGGATCGGCATTCTCGTAGAGGCTGTGCGAGGCCACGCTCTGCGGCGTGCACTGCAATTCGGGGTCGGGCGCTTCCAGTACGAAGTGGTCCTTGCGTATCCACGCAAACATGCAGTCGCCGGTCTTGCGATTCACCACCGCGGCCGCGCCGCATTCCAGCACCTTGCCGGCATGCCAGGCCAGGCCTTCGGGAAAGCCATGCATAACCGGCACCGAGGCAAAGATCGCGGTATCGCTGGAGCGCCCGGCGATGACCACCTCGGCGCCCGCCTGCAACGCGTTGATAAACGGTTCCGCTCCCATCATGCCAACGGTGCAGGCACTGCGCTCAATGACACCCTCGTTGAATTCCGGCGCCGGATGGAGCGGCTTGATGCGCCCTTCACGCAGGCGCTTCTTCAGATAATCCTTCCCCTGCTCGGCATGGATGATGGCCATCCTGAAACTCAATTTCTCCTCGGCAGCGATTTCGCGAACGATGGATACCAGCCCGGCCAGATGCACATCGCCGCCGGCGGTATTGGCCGAGCCGATCAAGAGCGGAATCTTAAGGCGACGCGCGCCCTTCAACATCAGGCGCACATCACGCTTGACCGCTTCGCGCGGAAAGGCCGGCTTGCCGGTGCCCAGATAAGCCGGCCCCGGATCGGTGGACCCGGCATCGCAGCCGATGAAGTGCGGGCTCCAGCTGAGTGCCGTCTCCAGCGAGGATTCGAGGAAGCCCGAACCACAGGCGCCGGTGGGAGCTACTACGCGGATTTCATCCATGGTGTTCTCCTAAACATCATTCAATGTCATCCCGAGTACAACGAGGGATCTGCTGTTCTCAATCGAAGCCAAAAAGCAGATCCCTCGCTGCGCTCGGGATGACAGTATTTGAGCGATCATTCAATTCAAATTCAATTTGCGGAAAACAAGGTCTCGACCGTGCGTAAATCCTCGCAACGGTCTATCCCCAATACCGCCTCACGAATTTGCTCAGCCTTGTCCCGCGACACCGCCGTCATCGCGTTGTCCATGAACTTGACGCTGATGTCATCACCGCTCAGCGGCCGGTCTGCAGCGCCGCGATTGATGTGCTCGCGCCGTACCAGTTCGCGGCCGTCGGTGGTTTTGATCCTGACCTCCCCCGAAAAATAACGCGGATATTCCGAACCCGGATAGACGCCATGCTCCACCTTGTCCGTCAGCGCCAGGATTTCCGGATCGCGATAGAACTCCGGTTCCATCTCGGCGAGGCTGAAGCGCCCGCGCGCGATGCTGCAGGCCACGGCGTAATGCAGGCTGAACTGCGCGGCGTAGCTGCTCTCGGGGCGACGACGTCTGGCCACCGGTTCGCATACCACTGAATAGGCCTCGGCCGGGACCAATGCCTGTATGGCAGCGATCTGTGCCGGTTTGAGGTTATGTTCGAGCGCCAGCGCCACCGCGGCATCGGAGCAGGCATGCACCAGATGGCAGGCCGGGATGGGTTTGATGGCAACGCGACCGGTCTCCCAGATCTCGCCCAGGCCCGCGGTTGCCAGCGACAAATTGCAGCGTTCCATATGCGGCGCCATGTGCGTTCGATAAAAACCAAAAATACCCTCATAGGTCTGGCGCGAGCCGATGAAGCCTTCCCGCGCCAGCGCGGCCGCGGTAATGCCAGCCGTTGCGCCCCAGCCCGGGTGCAGGCGCTTGCTCCAGGCGCCCTCCTGGTTGTACTGGCGGCTGCTGCTCGCCATGGTGGACAAGGCGATGCCCTGCGCCATCACCATCTGCTCGGCCGTGAGTCCGTAGAGCCAGCCCGTGATCAGCGCAGCGGAAAAGGCCGCCAGCGAACCGGTCGGATGCAAGCCCGACAGATGCAGGCCACCACCGGCCGCCGCACCGAGGCGTGCTGCCGCTTCAATGCCCAGCACATAGGCCGCGAGAAAATCGCGACCGCTTTTGCCTTGCTGCGCCGCCACGCCGAAGGCGCAGGGAAAACAACTGGCGCTGACATGAACCACACCTTCAATATGCGTGTCGTCGTAATCAATGCCGTGCACCAATACACCATTCATGGTCACCGCATCGCGCAGCGCCAGGCGCTTCTTCATCCCCATGACGACGCGATCGCCCTCGCCGAACGTCAGCAAGCCGGCCAGCGCCTTGTCGGCAAAATCGAATTTCGTAGAGGCCAACGCGATGCCCACCGCATCCAGCACCATGTAGCGGGCGCGGTCGGTGACTTCGACGGGAATGTCTGCGTAGCGCAGCCCCGCGCCGAAAGACGCGAGGATTTCGGAAATCAACGGTGCGTTGTTGGCAGGTGCGGAGGGCTGCAGCATGACGTCTCGCGGTTTGTTCATGTTAGAAACGACCTTCAAATTGAAGCAAGATTTTTATCAGAGGTCATGTTTTGCGTGCGGATAGACTCATCATCCGCACGCAAAACATGACCCCGCGCGGACGGGCTTTTGTCCGCGCAATGCTTTTGCGAAGACCCTCGCGCGCTTCGCTTGCGCCCTCGGGTTTTGGGTACGGATACACGTCATCCGCACCCAAAACCCGAGGTCTGGAAATGCTTTCGCATGCACTCCGGGGCAGTTCAAGCACATTTTTTCCCGTGCCTGAGTTCGACTTTTTATTCCACCACCGCGCCGGAGGCCTTCACCACCTTGGCCCATTTCGGTATCTCCGATTTGATATAGGCGCCGAACTCCTCAGGCATGGACGACATTGAATCAACACCCTGTGCCTTGAACTGTTCATGGATTTCCGCGGTGGCAAGCAGGGTAATGAGGTCGCGGTTGAGCCTGGTGATGATCGCAGCAGGCGTCTTCGCCGGCGCCAGTATGCCCTGCCAGATGACAAACTCGTACCCTGGCAGCCCCGACTCGGCGATGGTCTGCATGCCCGGCGCCAGCGCCGACCGTTTCAGGCTGGTAAGGCCCAGCGAGCGCACCTTGCCCGATGCCGCCATGGCCACGGAAGTGGAAGTGGCATTGAAGGCCAGTTGCAATTGGCCCCCGATCAGGTCGGTCACATACTGCGCCACGGCCTTGTAGGGCACATGCACGATATCCACGCCAGCCAGTGATTTGAACAACTCGGCTGCAATGTGACCGGAACTGCCACTACCACCGCTGCCGTAATTGAGCTTGCCGGGGTTGGCCCTGGCATGGGCAACGAGTTCGCCCACGCTCTTGAAGGGCACGGCAGGATGGACGATCAGTGCCAGCGGCGCCGAACTGATCAGACTGATCGGGCTGAAATCGCGCGCAAAATCGTAATTGACCTTGGCATACAGACTCATGTTGATGGCATGGGTATTGGTGCCCAGCATGAGGGTATAGCCATCGGCGGGCGCCTTGGCCGCCGCTTCCGCGCCGATATTGCCGCCGGCACCGCCACGGTTATCCACCAGGATGATCTGGCCCAGCACCGGGGAGAGGCGCTGGCTGACGATGCGCGCGACGATATCGCCGTTGCCGCCCGGCGCGTAGGGCACGATAAACTGGATGGGCTTGCTCGGATAGGCGCCCGTCTGGGCGAACGCTCCCGGCAACAGGCATGACAACAACGCCAGCAGCCACAGCCTCGGTGCAAGCGCCGCGGCCCTGTTCAATACCCATTCAGAAGCTCGCAATGGCATGGTGACCTTTCTTTTTCAGCAATGTTGAAGCATGGACCACTGGCCGGATATAAACTTCAGCCTGTCTCGAAATGAACGGATGACAAACCCGTGACCGTCAATGCTACCGTTTTTGCACGACTTACGGATTGCATATGGGGTTGCAAACCCGTTGCGGACAACCGCCCATGGAGAATGAAATGACAACACACACCCATCAGCGCCTGCTGCGCAGGACGCTGCCGTCGCTGCCACTGCTGCTGACTTTGCTGCTGGCCTGCGCAACCACCGCCAGCCAGGCGCAACCCAAGCCCGGTCCGCTCGCAGACAATTACCCCAACAAGACCATACGCGTGCTGGTGAGCTCGGCGGCCGGCGGCGGCAACGACGTGGTGGCGCGAGCCATGTCGCAGAAACTGGGCGAGCGCACCGGCCAATCGGTGGTCGTCGACAATCGCGCCGGCGGCAACGGCATCATCGCCATGGATACGCTGGCCCAGGCTGCCCCGGACGGCTACACACTGCTCAGCACCGGCAATCTGCTCGTCTTGAACGGCGTGCAGAAGAAGGTGCCCTATGACGTGCGCACCGCCTTCGACCCGCTGGCGCAGATGACCTTGCAGCCCTATCTGATGGTGGTCATTCCCGCCATGCCGGTGAGTACCGTCAAGGAATTCATCGCCTACGCCAAGACCAAGCCCGGCGCGCTGAACTACGGTTCGGCCGGCGTCGGTTCCGTCAATCACCTGGGCACCGAATTGTTCAGTTCCGCCACCGGCATCAGCTTGGTGCATGTTCCCTACAAGGGCAATGCGCAGGCGTTCACCGATCTTGTCAGCGGCCGCATCCAGCTGGTGTGGGCCAACGGGCTGAGCAGCGGCCCCTTTATCCGCAGCGGCAAATTGAAAGCCATTGCCGTGGCCAGCCTGAAGCGCATGCATGCGCTCCCCGATGTGCCGACCGTGTCCGAGTCAGGGGTGGCCGACTTTGAGATGGGCAACTCCTATTTTCTGTACGCCCCGGCTGGCATGCCGCGTCCCATCATCACGGCGCTGAACCGCGAAGTCATCCAGATCATGAATGCCTCCGACATGAAGGAAAGACTGGCCGCCGACGGTGCCGAACCCGGCATTTCCGGCACCCCCGCCGAACTGAAAAGCAAATTCCTCAAGGAATATGGCCTATGGGAATCGTTCCTGAAAACATCGGGCATCAAGCTCGACTGACTCCCCCGGTCACGCAAGGCGGCTCGGCGTGAACGCTTCGTCATGGCACGACAGGCACGCGACTGTCCGCTTCACGCTCATTACGATTGCCAGTGCGCTGGCAATGCTGTATCCGGTGCCGCCGGTTGCAGCACAATCGGCCGCCTTACCCCCATACGAAGCGCCCGAAGCCGACACTGGCCGCACCGAGCCTGCGCTGGTCACAGCCAGGCGCCACCTGATTGTGGCCGCGCATCCGCTCGCATCGCAGGCCGGCCGCGACATACTGCGCTCAGGCGGCAATGCGCTGGACGCCGCCATCGCCGCGCAGATGGTATTGAATGTTGTCGAACCTCAGTCTTCCGGATTGGGTGGCGGGGGTTTCCTGCTTTATTATGATCAAAATACTAAAAACATGGCGGCCTGGGATGGCCGTGAAACCGCCCCCGCAACGGCAACGCCGGAGCGCTTCCTCGCCGCCAATGGCCGGCCGATGCGCTTCATCGACGCGATTGGTTCCGGACTATCCGTGGGCGTGCCCGGCGTACTGGCCATGCTGGCCGCGGCACATCGCGAACAGGGTCGCCTCGCCTGGCCGCAGTTGTTCGCGCCCGCCATCCGCATTGCCGAAGAAGGCTTCCCGATATCGCCGCGTCTGGCCAGCCTGATTGCCGGTGACCCGCTGCTGTCCACCAATGCCGCCGCACGCGGACTGTTCTTTGACGTCGAGGGCATGCCAAAGCGGGCCGGCGAGACACTGCGCAATGCGCAGCTTGGCGAGGTGATGCGACGCGTGGCGGCAGAAGGACCTGACGCGTTCTATCGCGGTGCCATTGCCCGCGACATGGTGGCCGCGGTGCGCACCCCAGAGCGCCCCGGCGATCTGACCGAAGCCGATCTGGCCGCCTATCAGCCGGTACGCCGCGAAGCCGTGTGCAGCGCCTACCGCGGCCATCGCATCTGCGGCATGCCACCGCCCTCATCCGGGGGCATCACCGTCGCCATGCTGCTGGCGCTCTTGGAGCGCTTCCCGATGCAGCGCCTGTCACCTGACTCGCTGGATGCCGCACATCTCTTTGCCGAAGCAGGGCATCTGGCCTACGCCGACCGCGACCGCTATCTGGCCGATCCGGCCTTTGTGCCAGCGCCGGTCGCGCAACTGCTGGACCGCGCTTACCTCAGCCAGCGCAGCGCGCTGATCCGCAGCGATCGCAGCATGGGCATGGCCGCGCCTGGCACGCTTGCCGGCGTGAGCACACCAGGCGAGGATCGCACCGAAGCACAACCGGCGACCACCCACCTGTCGGTGGTGGACGGTGACGGCAACGCGGTCGCCTTCACCTCGTCGATCGAGTCGGCTTTCGGTAGCCGCATCCTGGTGCGCGGCTTTCTGCTCAACAATCAGCTCACCGATTTTTCGCTGCCGCCCGCGGTGGATGGCATCCCCGCCGCCAACCGCGTCGAGCCTGGCAAGCGACCGCGCAGCTCCATGGCACCCACGCTGGTATTCGATGCTGATCAGCGCCTGCGCTACGTGCTTGGCTCGCCCGGCGGCAACATGATCATCAACTATGTCGCGAAAGCGCTGATCGGCCTGATCGACTGGAAGCAGGACGCGCAAGCCGCGCCAGACCTGCCCAATCTGGGCAGCCGCAATCGCCAGTCGGAACTGGAAATCGAAAGAGGAACGGCACTGGAGCGCCTCGCGCCGCAACTGCGCGCACGCGGACACACAGTGCGCATTACACCGCAGACCAGCGGCATCAATGTCATTGCCGTCACCACGAATCGCAGCGGACGCATCCTGAGCGGCGGCGCCGACCCGCGCCGTGAAGGGGTTGCGCTGGGCGATTAGCGCTCAATGCAATCGGCGGGGAAGCTCGGTCGTGACGACCTTATTCGTCATCCACCACGGTTCGCGCAACAAAGACGGCGCAGGGCGCGGCGTCCAGCAGCGATTTGCTCACCGACGCTCTGCCAACCGAGGCTTGCCACCAGCGACCCAGCGTGCTCCGGTGGACATGGCCGACAACAATCAGGTCACAATTCAATTCCTTTGCCAGGCGGCAGATTTCCTCGACCGGATCGCCCACTGCCAGATGACCGACGACGGCAAAGCCGCGCTCCCTGAATTGCGCGACACCTTCATCAAGAATTTCCTGGGCGATTTTTTTCTCATCATCCATCAATTGTTCCGGCGGCAAACCTTCGGTCATGTACAAATTCGCCGATGGCAGGCTGGCCACCGCCAGCAGATGCGCTTCGGCCTTGGTGAATGCAGTCAGCTCACCTGAAGCCACGAGCATGCGCTTGCCTTCAACAGATCCGTCGTATGCGATCAAAATGCGTTGAAACATTTAGTCCTCCGTGATTTTCCAAATTAGATTTCTTGTTTGCGACAGCAACCAATGCTGTCAATGATGTTCAGGACTTGTCACGATCAAAGCTGCCGCTGCTCCCCGCTTTTGGTGAGTCTATTTAATCAGTAAATATCCTGTTGTGACTATCGATGCAAAGAGTCCTGCACCATTTGACCTGGATCAAGAGTTTTGACCAGTGGCCCTTCCAATGGCCGGGCAGTGCGCTGCTACGGCATCCTCACTCGATGAATTGAGGACTCGCGGCATGCCCCGCTGCCGCCGAGGCGAACTTTAGGTTCGCGTGCCGTCGATAAGCCGCTGCACCACGTCGCAGAAGTCCTCCACCGCATCGGCCTTGAGGATCACTTCGCTCACGGCCGCGCCAAGCGCCTGGGAGCACAGTTGCTCGCCGATGAAGCCCGAGGCAATCGCCAATGCACTCGGCGCGCCCACTGATGCAACTGTATCAAGCACCGACACCAGGATAAAAAACCAATTGCAAAATGAAGTCGTTTCCCCTTCAGGCACGCCGAGTCGCAATCAACCCGGCTTTCTCATCTCGGCATCCAGGCACTGCGGGCAGATGCCATGACTGAAGACGGCATCGGAATGTTCGCTGATATAGCGTTCGAGTTGCTGCCAGTCATTGTCCTCACCACGAATCTTCTTGCAGGATATGCAAATGGACAACAGCCCTTCGAGATGCTTGAGGCGACCCAGCGTGTTCTCCATCTGCCGGCGAACACTGATGTCCCTGACGATGCAGATGGTATGCCGCTTGCCGTCGATGCGGGTTGCGGACACGGAGTATTCGGTAGGTATCTCCATTCCATTCTTGTTCCGGCCCGCCAGGTTGGCAATTGGATTGCCCGCGGCGCTCCGCTCATTGCCGGCCGGCGGATTCAAATGGCTTTCAAATTCGACGCGCGCGCGTTCCGGCACGATCAACTCGACCATTCGCCTGCCGCGCGCTTCCTCCCCGGCATAGCCGAATACGCGCTGCGCTGCCTGGTTCCACACGACGATGGTTCCCGTGTCATCGAGAATAATGATGACATCATTGGCGGCGGCGCTGAATGCGCGCAGGCTTTCGTCGGCCAGCCGGTGCCGGGCAAACACCTGCCGCATCATGTGCATTGCCGCGACCACCAGCATGGAAAATCCCAGTCCCATCCAGTCGTTGGCCATGGTGTAGGTGGTGGCATCCACACCGCCATGTTCGGCAACGTAAGCGAGCATGCTGCGAAACCCCTGCAACAGCAGCGCGCCGCTGAGCAGTATCCAGCCCAGCACCCAGCCGGACAGTCGTATCTGGGAAAAAGCAAGGCCGATCCCGATCAATAACAGGATCAGTGACAACAACTGAATGAATGTCAGGCTTCCCATTGCGGAACCGTTTATACAGCCGCCTCACTGGAGATATGCCAAGAGCATAACTCTCCGCCTGCATGAAGCCGCCGTCAATCGGACATTGTCGAAGTCGGGCAGTACTTGGCATTTCACGCCAAATAAAGGGCAATCGGCTGCGTTTGCGCAGCATGAGAACCAGCTTCAAAAGGACTTGTCATTCCGACCCCGTCCCCCAAGGGGACTTCCTTCGGGGCGTAGGGTGAGGAATCTGCTTTAAGGTCTGAATTTACAGCAGATTCCTCGCTGTGCTCGGAATGACAAACTCACCTGAAATTCATTTTGAAACGAGGTGTAAGTACCCGGGACCAACCGCTCAATTGCCTTGCAGCGCGATACCGCTTTCGGCCACCAGTTTTTTCCAGCGCTCGCTCTCGGTGAGGAAGTGGCGCCTGAATTCCGCCGGCGTGCTGGCCACCAGCGTGGAGTCCTCGCCGAATTTCTGCTGCACTTCGGGGTTCCTGATGATCTTGGCGAGTTCGCCCTGCACCTTGTCGATGATGGCGACGGGTGTTTTGGCCGGGGCGATCAGCCCCAGCCAGCTGGCGTACTCCCAGTTCACGCCCTGTTCCAGCGCGGTGGGCACATCGGGCAGCGCGGAATTGCGCTCCTGGCTGGAGAGTGCCAGACCGCGCATCTTGGCGGTTCTGATCATGGGCAGCGCGGGACCAAAGGTCACCGGGACGATATGCGTGCGGCCGGCGATGAGGTCGGGGTAGCTGGCGCCCACCGCCTTGTAATGCACATAGGTCACTTTGGTGCCGGTGGCCGATTCGAGCATCAACCCTTGCAGGTGCTGCACGCCGCCGGCGCCGCCGGTGCCGAAATTGATTTCACCGGGATGCGCCTTGGCGTACGCGACGTATTCCTTGAGCGTCTTGAACGGCGCGGAGTTCGACACGCACAGCATGGCGTAGCGCTTGTTTACCAACGATACCTGGTCGAAATCCTTGACCGGATCGTAGGACCCGTCCTTGACCAGCAGGGGCAGCAGCGCATAAGCGGAGGACACCCACACCAGCGTATAGCCATCGGGCTTCTGCCTGAGCGCGTAGGTCAGTCCCACAGCCATGGTGCCGCCGGGCTTGAAGTCCATGATGAACTGCTGGCCCAGATTCTTGCTGAGTTCGGCGGAGAAGATGCGCCCCTCCATGTCCACGGATGCGCCGGGCGCAAAGGGCGTGACCATGGTCACCGGCCGCGACGGGTAGCCGGCCGCCGGGTTTTGCGAAGATTGCGGATTCTGCGCCAGCGCCGTGCCCGCTGCGACCATCATGGCGCCGGTCCACACAGCGAATAAGCGACTCGCGTGATGCATCTCGATCTCCCTGGAAATCACCTTAGCAGTTTGTTGAAATTCGTTGAAATGTCATTCTGAGGAGCGTAGCGACGAAGAATCTGCTTTTTCAAGTTGTTAATTCGAAAGCAACAGCAGATCCTTCGCTATGCTCAGGATGACAAGAACTGAGAGTATTACGGATAAATTCAACAAACTGTTAGGTGAGAAATAAGCGCTCAGGTCACCGCCAGTTCGCGCCCCGTATCCGATGACTGCTTGATGGTGTCGAGGAAGCGGTGCAGGTCAACTGCGGTGTCGAAGGTCGGCAGGCGATTCTTGCCGGTGCGGATCGCCTCGGCGAACAGCGTGTACATCTGCCCGACATTGAACGGATCGCCGCGCGGAAAATCGGCCGGGACATAGTTGAAGCGCTCGGGAATGGCGAGGTCGGCGAGCTTCTGGCTGCGTTGCGCGCCCTGAACGCGCAGCATCTCGCCGCGCTGCGAGGACACGCTGCCGGTGGCAATCAGCGTGCCTTCGCGGCCGAAGATCTCCATGCGAAAACCGCCGCCGGCCCAGGGCACGGCACCCACGTGGACCGACGCCACCGCGCCGCGCGCGAGTTTGCCGCTGACCAGCACGTTGTCGGGCGAGGTGACTTCCACCATCTGCCTGGTGTCGGTGTCCAGCCATTGCGGCGCTTGCGTGGTGACCATGCAGGCCACCCGCGCGAAGTTGCCCGCGACAAAGCGCAGCGCGTCGATGACATGCCCGTTGGCAATCGTCAGGGTATTCGCGCCCAGACTGGCGTCGCGCTGCCAGGAACGGCTGGAGGGACGCTCCAGCGCGCCGTCACGCATGGTGGTGACATGACAGGCCAGCACTTCGCCCACGTAACCGCCCTCGATCAACTCCTTCATGTACATCAACGCGGGGCTGACCCGCGATTGCAGGCCGACCACGTGCTGCACGCCTTTCGCGCGCGCCAGCGCGGCCAGTTCCACGGCTTCGGCGGTGGTGCGGCCGAGCGGCCATTCGGTGTAGACATGCTTGCCGGCTTCAATGGCCGCCTTGGTCGGCTCATAGTGCGAAGGCACCCGTACCACCACGGCCACGGCGTCAATCTCCGGCGAAGCCACCATCGCTCGAAAATCGTGAAAGGCCAGTTTTGCGCCAAACGCCTTGCGCGCCTCTTCTGCGCTCTCCGGTCGCGTGGTGCAGACCGCCGTCATCTCGACATCCGGACTGGCCAGCAGCGCCGGGAAGTGCGACTGCGAGGCCCAGGTCGAACGAACGTTGGCACCAATGATGCCCAGACGAATCTTGTTAGCCATGCTGCAGTCTCCTCAAGGGTGGTGATATTCAAACGCGGTGCATTATTACGGGGATCGCCATCGACGATGCCGGCAGCATCGACACGACTACTGCCAGCCTGCCCGGCAGTTCTTTCAGTCCGGCTTGATGTTGCCCGCGCGCACGACTCGGTCCCAGCGCGCCGACTCTTCCCTGATCAGCGTGGCAAATTCCTCCGGCGTGCCGCCAATGAGGTCCACACCCTGCGCCAGCAGCTTCTGGCCAACGTCGGGGGAATTGACCACCTTGACCGCACTCTCATACAGTTTCGTGATGACCGGCCGCGGTGTTCCGGCCGGCGCCAGCAGGCCGATGCCTGCGCTGGCCTCGAATCCCTGACCGCCGGCTTCGGCCAGGGTCGGCACGTCGGGCAACAGGCGGAAGCGCTTGTGCGCGCTCAGCGAAATCGGCTTGATGCGGCCCGCCTTGAGAAAGGCCATCGCGAGCGGAACGCTGGTGATCATGAAATTCACCTCGCCCGCCACTACGGCATTCAGGGCCGGTCCGCTGCCCTTGTAGGGAACATGCAGGATGTCGATCTTCTCGTTCATTTTCAGCAGCTCGGTCGCCAGGTGATTGATGCTGCCGTTGCCCGCGGAAGAGTAACGCAGCGCGCCCGGTTTGGCACGGGCGTAGGCCAGCACCTCCTTGAAGGTATTGGCCTGAACCGAGGGGTGCAGCACCAGCACCGTGGGCGTCATGGAGATCAGCGCGATCGGCGCCAGTTCCTTGGAAACATCGTAGGGCATGTCCGGGTACAGGCTGGGGTTGATGGTCAGCTGGCTGGTGGACGCGATGAGCAGCGTGTAGCCATCCGGCGTCGCCTTGGCCACCATGGCGGCACCGACATTGCCGTTTGCCCCGGGTTTGTTTTCGTAGATGACCTGCTGGCCCAGCACTTCCGTCAAGCCTTGCGCAAGCGGTCTGCCGGTGAGGTCGAGCGACCCACCCGGTGTATAGGCGCAGATCAAGCGCAGCGGCTTGCCGGGGTAACTGGCTTGCGCGAATGCCGCATTGCTGGCGCCAAGCAAAGTAATGGCGGCCAGCGCCCGGATGCTTCGTGTCGTTCTGCTTCCAATTAACATGCCAACCCCCTTGCAGACTTTTGTGATTACCAAACAAGGGCGTGTCGCCCCCTTGTAGATCCCCGACTTCAGAGGAAACACTGTGCACGCTTTCTCAGGCTTTGAGACCTGTTCAGCGTTTCCTTTTGTCATGCGCTCTTAATCCAGCTTGATGTTGGCTTCCCTGATGATGCGCGCATACCGTACGGCCTCCTCACGAAAATATTCGGCGAACTGCTCCGGTGTGCTCCACAGCGGTACGGCGCCCAGCGCCAGGATACGATCCTGCAGCTCGGCCCCTTGCATGAGCCGGGTCATTTCACTGGCCAGTCGCGCGCGCAGGTCCCGCGGCATCGCAGCGGGACCGAAGTAGCCGAACCAGGCTGATGACTCGAAACCGGGCACACCGGCCTCGGCCACGGTCGGCGAATCGGGCATCAGCGGCGAGCGCTTGGGCTCGGCCACACCCAGCAATTTCAATTTGCCGGACTTCACGTGCTGAATGACCGCCGGCAGCCCCACGAACATCATCTGAATACGCCCGGCCACGAGGTCGGTGACGGCGGGCCCGGTGCCCTTGTACGGCACATGCAACATCTTCACACCGGCATAGATATTGAACATTTCACCCGCCAGGTGGGTCCCGGCACCATTGCCCGCCGACGCATAGGTGAGTTCGCCCGGTTTGGACTTGGCCAGCGCCACCAGTTCCCTGACCGAAGCGGCCGGCAGGGATGCATTCATCACCAGAAAATAGGGCGTGTTGGCGGTGAGCGAAATGGTCGAGAGGTCTTTCGCCGCATCGTAAGGCAGTTTGGGATAGAGGCTGCCGTTGCTGGCGAGCGACGACGTGCCGAACAGCAACGTGTAGCCATCGGGCTGGCTGCGCGCGACCGCTTCCGTGCCGATGACACCGTTACTGCCGCCGCGATTATCGACCAGGAATTGCTGGCCCATGGTCTCGCTGAGCTTCTGGCCGACCTGGCGCGCAATCAGATCGGTGGGACCGCCGGGGGGATAACCGACCACCACGCGCACGGACCGCGTCGGATAGCCCTGTGCCAGCAGCAGCGAGGGGACACATGCCGCCACGACCAGCAGCAACCATCGTTTCATTCGGGAAAATGCATTCATCACTTGCTCCAAAGTAGAGACGCAGCCGGAGAGGGGCACGCCGCCCCTCGTCCTGTGCTGATCAATCAGAATCGATCGCGAAATTGGGGGGCGCGTTTTTCCATGAAGGCACGCACCGCTTCCTTGTGATCGTCCGTCTGTGATGACTGAACCACCCGCACGGCCTCACCGTCGATGGCCGACAGATAGTCCTGCGCGCGTGCTTCAGCAAGGTTGGCCTTGATATTGCGCAGCACGACCCGCGGCCCGTTGGCCAGCGAGCGCGCCAGTTCGAATGCCTGCGCACGCAAATCCGCATCGGGAACCACGCGGTTGATCAACCCCAGTTGCTCGGCGCGCACCGCCGGCACGCGCTCGCAGGTGAGCAGCAGTTCGCGGGCCCGTGCATCACCGATGGCGCGACTGAGCAGCCACGCGATGCCGTAATCGCCGCTCAGGCCGATCTTGGCGTAGCCGGTGCTGACAAAGGCCGATGCAGCGGCGATGCGCATGTCACAGGCGAGCGCCAGCGCCAGTCCGGCGCCGGCCGCCGGGCCGGGCAGTGCCGCAATGGTGGGCTTGGGGGAAAGCACCAGCGCGCCACTGACGGCGCGATGGCGCGCCTGCATCAGCCGTATCCTTTCCTCGATGGGCTGATCGGTGTTCTTGCGCTTGTCACCCATGCCCTTGACGTCGCCACCGGCGCAGAACGCCGTGCCCGCTCCGGTCAGCAGCAAGGCGCCAACCTCGGGATCTTCAAGACTGCGCTTGATCATGGCGGGCAGCGCCACACCGAGTTCGGCGGACAGCGCGTTGCGCGCCTCCGGCCGGTTCAGCGTCAGCGTTGCCACGCCGTCACGTATGGAATACAGAAGATGGCTGGTGCCGGTATCGATGTTCTGTTCTGACATGTTGGATCCTATGTTGAATTTTCTGGCAATGGCGCCGCTGGTCCCCGATCAACCGCATTGGACACGTTGGCCGCATTGGACGTATCAGACAAATGGGCGCTTCGTGTCATCGGGCCGGGTAGGATACTGCAGATGGCCGTAGAGGGCAGCGCAGGGCACTGCCCCGGACCTGGAAAGCGCACGGACCCGGTCAGTGCGAATGGCCAATGCAACCGCTCAGCCTTCCCGCTGCGGCCCCTTGCCGTCTGGCCCCCACGACACGGCGCCCTCCTGAATCGGCACATCGAGGGTCTGGAACAATTGCGACAACATGATCCAGTTGCCGATGCCGACAGCCATCTCCACCAGCAGCGCCGGCTCCTTGAGGTGTTGCGCGCATTCGGCCCATACTGCGTCCGAAATGCGGCCGCGCGTGACCGTGTCATCGACAGCAGCCATCAGCGCGCGCTCGGCCGGGCCGGGCCTGTCCGAATTCCTCCAGTCGCGCACCGCCAGCACGTCCTCATCGCTGAAGCCCGCCTGCGTCGTCGCAATGCGGTAATGCTGCGCCCACGCATATTCCGACCCGGTCATCCAGGCAATGCGCAATACCATCCATTCGCGCAGGCGCAGCGGCAATTGGTTCTTGTGCAGCAACGTGGTGATCAGCCCATAGAGCGAGCGCGCCACTTCCGGATTGTTGGCAATGGCGCGAAACGCGCCCCGGCTGGCCTGCGTTTGCGCAATGCCGATCTCGCGGCCCAGGCTGAGCGCCTGTTCCAGTGGTATCCATTGCAACCGATCCGCCATTGCTTTCCCTTTGCTGGTTGTGATTCAGGCTGCACACATTCTGCTCCAGTTACGCTGCTGTTGGTGGCAGCAGGCACAGCGCTTTTGCCACATACTTGCGCCTGAGTACCAGAACTCTGGCTCCAACTGAGTCGGCCCGAACGTTGTTGAACACGCCGGCAAGCAGGTTGGCCAATGCACAATTGATTATTATCACAATACAGATATTGTCATTTATCCATAATTTTCTATTCAATAATTGCTATCAAATAAAGACGCCGTAACATCTCTTCCGGCCGATCAAGGAGGCAGCATGAAAGCAGTCCTGTCCCTGTGCATTGCCAGCCTGTCCCTGCTCGCGGCAACCGCCTTTGCCCAGAACTACCCGACCCGGCCCGTGCGCATCGTGGCGCCATTTCCGCCGGGCTCCAGCGCCGATGTGACCGGCCGCTTGTTTGCGCCCAAGCTGGCCGAACTGCTCGGGCAGCAATTCATCGTCGACAATCGGGCCGGCGCCTCGGGCAACATCGGTGCCGAAGCGGTGGCGCACTCCGCGCCTGACGGCTACACGCATCTGATCGAACCGTCGGCGATCGCCGCCAGCGTGACGCTGTACAAGAACCTCAGTTTCAATCTGGAACGCGACTTCGATCCGGTCGCCATGCTGACCACCAATGCCTACGTGCTGGTGGCCAGCCCCAAACAGCAAATCAAAACATTGAAGGAGCTGGTTGCACTGGCCAAGGCCAATCCGGGCAAACTCAATTTCGCCTCCACCGGCACCGGCGGCGGCATCCACCTGACCACGGTGATGCTGATGATGGGCACCGGGATCGACATGGTGCATGTGCCCTACAAGGGCGGCCTGGCCGCGGTGGCCGATCTCTACAACGGCCAGATCGACGTAATGTTCGCCTCGACCCAGACCCTGCTGCCGCAGGTGAAGTCGGGCCGCGCGCGGGCGCTGGGCATCACCACCACGGTGCGCAGCCCCGCCGCGCCGGACATACCGACCCTCATCGAAGCGGGGCTGCCCGGCTTTGAATCGATCGCCTGGCTGGCGCTGGTCGCGCCCAAGGGCGTGCCGCGCGACATCATTGCGCGCCTCAACACCACCATCGCCAGGATCGGGCAGATGCCCGATATCATCGGCCACCTCGCGGCACTGGGCGCCGATCCGCAGGACATCACGCCGGCCCAGCTTGGCACCTTCATCAAGGATGAAATCGCCAAATGGGGCAAGGTGGCGGCCACTGCAGGGCTGAAGCCGGAGTAGCACCCGCTCAAACCAGGAAGGTTCAAGGAGAACAACAATGCTGATACAGGAAAAAATCACCTGGGATGCCGACGTCGATCGGAACCTCGCGCATCTCGCGGCGCTGGGCGTGGATTGCGTCGGCTTTGATCTGCCCGACAGCCACCGTGACGGCGCGCTGTTTGATTTGTCGAGCGTGGCCGCAGCCACCGCGTTCTTCAAGGAAGCCAAGGCCCGGGTCGCCGCGCACGGCATGGAGCTGCGCACGGTGCAGGCCACCAACGGCTTCGATGAAGTCAAACGCGGCCTGCCCGGCCGCGACGCCAAGATCGAATTTCTGCAGCATGTGGTGCAGGCCATGGGCGCCAATGGCATTCCGGTGCTCGCCTATAACTTCAAGATCCTGAATTCCAAATTCCTGCGCTCACAGCCGACCATCGGAAGAGGCGGCGCGTCCTACATCTCGTTTGACTACGCTGCCTACCTGAAGAACCCGGCCACGCCCATCGAGCCGCCCATCCCCACTGAAAAGATGCTGGACAATCTCGGCTATTTTCTGAAGGCCATCGTACCCGTCGCAGAAAAAGGCGGCGTGCGCATGGCGCTGCATCCGGACGATCCGCCGGTGCCGCATGGCACGCCTTCGCTGACCGGCGCCGCGCATATCGCCTCGAACCTCGAGGACTATCGCCGCATCTTCGGCCTCGCGCCCTCGGCCGCCAACGGCATGCTGTTCTGCCAGGGCTGCGTCAAGGAAATGCAGGACATGGATGTGTACGACGCGATTCGCGCCATGGGTGCCATCGACAAGATCGTCATGGTGCACTTTCGCAATGTGCGCGGTTCGTTTCCGAAGTTCCAGGAAGTGTTCGTGGACAATGGCGACGTGGACATGTTCCGCGCCATGCAGGCCTACCGCGAGGTCGGATTCAAGGGGCCGTTCTCGCTGGATCATTCACCGGCGTTCCCCGGATCGCAGATCGCCAATCAGGCGTTTGTGATCGGCTATTTGCGGGCGTTGATACAGGCGGTGTATCGGTAAGGGAAGGCAACGCGTCGGCAAAAGTGTCATTCCGAGAGTAGCGAGGAATCTGCTTCTGCAGTATTTCCAAAAGCAGATTCCTCGGCCCGCGCCCCGAAGGAAGTCCCCCTGGGGGATCGCCTCGGAATGACAGCCTTGACTGCGGAGTTTTCATAAACTCCGCGAAGTACCCCTACCGCCGAAACTCCTTGATCGACTTCACCAGCGCGCC